>CAYSOR010000120.1:0-1526 GCA_964432705.1 uncultured Gammaproteobacteria bacterium | reverse complement strand
TACTTGATGTTTCCAGTTGCGGCGGCACTGTCGATGAGGCCCGTAATAATCTAAAGATTGCAGTTCGTTTGTTTCTTGAAGAAGCGAAAAAAAGGGGTACTTTAGAAGAGATTTTGAGCGAATCGGGGTATGAGAAAGCAGGATTTGGAGATTGGCTGACACCACGTCTAATTGCTACCGAACTCATGTCAGTTCATGGTTAAATGCCAAAAATATCGCCTATACCAGCGCGGAAACTGATGCGGGTTTTTGAAAGAGCCGGCTTCTCTTGTGTCAGAATCGAAGGTGATCATTAAGTTTATACCAAAGATGGCGTTGCAAGGCCCATTGTAATCCCTGACTGGCGAGAGATTCCGGTGTTTATTATCAAGAACAATCTTCGTTCAGCCAATATAAGCCGCGAAGAATATTTTACTCTACTTGCCGAGGTAAATTAGGATCATGACCTCCACCCCTGAACTCATCCGCACCCAAATCCTTGCCCTCGTCAAAGAGTACCACGCGGCGAGGTTCACCCCCAAAAGCTTCGATCCCGACAAGGCAAACTCGATCCCGAGACTTTGAACCCTCTTCGCGCGTTGGGATATCTCAACTGATGGCACCGGTTAAGTCGTGAATCGAGAAAAAACAACGTTGATCGTGAATCGTAAGAAGTAAAGGACGGAGTTCGCCATTGACAGGAAGAATATAGCATGTCCCCAAAATCACCAGTCACTCTTGCCATGTCATGTTTCAGTCCGTAGCAGGAAAAGTTTGTCATCGTAGTCAATAGCGTCCCCGAGTTTCCACAAGTTAAAGTATACGGAGGAGGTAATTATGGCACAAACAACAGCTAATAAGGATTATATCAACATCCCGAAACAAGAATACAATTTATTAAAAGAAATCTACCGTACAGTAAAACGGCAGGCTTTTCTCATGCGCATTGATGAGGCCGAAAAGAACCTGAAGACAGAAAAGACAAAGGTCGCCTCTATTGATGATTTTATTGCATCGGTGTAGCAAGTACCTGTGAAGCCCACATCGATTCGATACGACAGCGCCTTTGAGAAACGTTGGAACAAGTTTGTCAAAGGATTGACGGTTAAGCAGAAGGAGCAGATCAGGGAGCGTCTTGCGATCTTCAAGGAAGACATCTTTGATAAAAGGTTAAAAACTCATCGGTTAAAGGGTAATCTGAAGGCATATTATGCCTTTTCAGTTAGCTATTCAGACAGAATCGTGTTCAAGATACTTGACGATAACACCATTTATTTTATCGAGATTGGCAGCCATGATATTTGCTACTGAGCATTCATTAAGCGTTCAACATGCCGGTTTAAATGGACAAATTAGGACGGTAAAGGTCGGAGTCAACGTGCAAACTTGGAAGCCTGGCCACTAACTTTTGTCTTCATTCGTTCCATTTTGAGGTCAAAAGAGACGATATATGCCCCCAAAATGGCACTTTTTAAAAAGCAATTGTAACGATATATTGGGCAGATAGCGTGGTCAGACCCCGGACCACGCCGCGGTCTACTTGACCC
>CAYSOR010000119.1:0-1614 GCA_964432705.1 uncultured Gammaproteobacteria bacterium | reverse complement strand
CTTTTGATTTTGTTGGGGCAGAAGGTGATGGGCTTGTCGCTTGTTCGCCTTCCATGTGAGCGGATAGTAGACGAGATGGGTGGCAATGTCAAGTTTATGCGGGTATAATAGAGAACACGTTGCCAGGATGGCGGAGTGGCCAATCGCAACAGACTGTAAATCTGTCGCCCGTTCGGGCTACCTAGGTTCGAATCCTAGTCCTGGCACTGAACGAACGTGAGGTGATAGGCTAGGATTCTTTGCGAGCGCGAGCAAGCAAAATCCTGGCCTTAGAGAGATATGCTTACCGGTGGAAGACTTAAGGAAAAATCAAAGCTTTTTGCCAAGCGCATGAAGGCGCTGGCGCATCCGCATAGACTTGCGATCATTTATCTCCTGGCAAATGACCCCATGTGGGTGAGGGATCTCGTGGACCACTTAAATATTCCGCAGAACCTCATCGCACATCATCTGAAACAAATGTACCTTGCTGGCTGGGTCCTAAAAACCAAAGAGGGAAGGCACGTGACCTACAGATTGAATGACAAGGCATTTTTTGAACTCAACCGTTTTCTTGCCGATACTCCTTTTGAACGGGACGTGCTGTCAAAATACTCCCGCTAATCACTCTGTCTACGAAGTTGGCGAGAATTGTTCCAGAATTTTGAGGCGTTTTTGGTAAGAATCACACGCATAGCCTTGACCTCACCCATCAGTTCGTCCATTTTTTTGAAAAACTCTTCTTTTGTCGGAAGAAGTTTTGTTTTTTCATCAAGCGTGTCTTTGAGTAGTTTTTCAATTTCCGCAATATCTTGTTGGGTAAGCATATGAACATTACAGTACTGCGTGAAATGAGGATTGTCAATGAGCCGACGAGAGGATTCGAACCTCCAACCTTCGCTTTACAAAAGCGCCGCTCAACCATTGAGCTACGTCGGCACGAAACCAACCACTTAAATAGTGACCAATTAACCAATTGACTAGAACGATTCTATCAAAGGAAGTAGGGAACCGCAAAGAGTTGAGGATGTCAAGCGGGTATAATTTCGCCCGCGAGTGAAGTATTTTCCCCGATGTTGTAAATCGGATGGGCTGTCCGCCTAGCCAAGGCTAGTCGAGAACGTGGCCCTGTTTCCCCCGATTAGATCGGGGGATACCTCATTTGGTTTGAATTTGTGGAGGAAAATATGCTCCACTCCACACGGGCACTTATTATGCTAAAACAGCGAATATACCCGTGTCAAGTGGTCGCTTAATTCGGTTGACGCTTTAAATGATCGCGGGAGATGGTAGGAGGAAGGAGAGAATGAAGTTAATGATCGGTGAGATGAGTTGGCTGATAGGAGAGGCGCCGCCGAAGATGGGGAAGATCATGAAGAGAAGAAAGATCATGCCGTAGGGCTCAAGCTGATACCACTCACGGGCTTTATCCGGCGGCAAAATGCCGCCGACGATCTTAAATCCGTCGAGAGGGTGAATTGGGATGAGGTTAAAGACGGCGAGGACGACGTTTAGGACAATCACCGGTTTTAATAAGCTAATAAGCAAATAAACGAATAAGCTAATAAGCGAATTTGAAAGAAGAATAAGACGAGTAGAAAAAAGAATTTGTAAAAGTATTGAGCAAAGTGTTGC
>CAYSOR010000118.1:0-1629 GCA_964432705.1 uncultured Gammaproteobacteria bacterium | reverse complement strand
ATTGTGGTATGTTTGTCAGGAAAATACGCAATCGTAGCGGCTCAATCAGTGTTCAAGTCATCTCAAAAGATAGCGGGCGGTATCGTATTGTTGAAACCGTTGGCACCTCTAAAGATTCTGACGAGGTAAAAAAATATATCATTGAAGCAAAAGATCGAATAAATCATCCAGCCAATCAAGCTCCTTTGTTTTCATTTTTATCAGAAACTGATGCTGCCATTAAAAACTTTGTAGATAATATAACCAATCTGCAGGTTCACACCATTGGCCCCGAACTTATCCTTGGTAATTTATTTAACCGAATTGGGTTTAACGTGATAAAAGACGAATTATTTCGTCATCTTGTTGTTGCCCGATTGGCTTATCCGACCAGTAAGCTCAAGACCGTTGATTACTTGTATCGTTATCGAGGGATACGAATGGAAGTGGACACGGTTTATCGTTTCCTCGATAAATTATGCGATAAACACAAAGAAACGGTTGAGAGGGTGGCTTATGAATACACCAAACGGACATTGAAGGGCATCTCGGTCGTATTCTATGACGTGACCACTCTGTATTTTGAGGCAGAAGATGAAGACGACTTAAGAAAGATCGGTTTTTCCAAAGATGGCAAATTCCAGAATCCTCAGATCATGCTGGGTTTATTAGTGGGGCAAAACGGCTATCCTATCGGCTATAACATTTTCGAGGGCAATGCCTTTGAAGGTCACACCCTCTTGCCCGTCTTGGAAGGCATCCAAAGAAAATACGGCCTTAGCAAGCCGACGGTGATTGCTGATGCCGCCATGCTTTCCAAAAAGAACCTGGATAATCTCGCCAAAGAGAAATATCAGTTCATCATTGGCGGGCGAATCAAAAACGAAACTGATAAAGTTCAACAGGAGACATTTAAACGAGCCAAAGGATTAAAGGACGGACAAAGCTTTGTCCTGAAAAAACTGGATGGAACAAGATTGGTCATCACCTACTCGGACAAACGGCAGAGGAAAGACGGCCATAACAGGGAACGCGGACTGGCAAAGCTACGTCAGAGAGTGAAATCCGGCAAATTGACCAAGGAAAGCATTAACAACAGGGGCTACAACAAATTTCTTGCCCTTAAAGGCACAGTTGAAGTTGAGATTGATGAGGAAAAAGTTAAAGAAGACCAAAAATGGGACGGTCTAAAAGGTTACATTACTAATACGCGGTTATCGCCAAAGAGTATTGTAGAAAACTACCGCCATCTCTGGCAGATTGAAAAAGCATTCCGTATCTCAAAGACCGATCTTAGGGTCCGACCGGTTTATCATTACCGTCGAAAGCGCATTGAGGCACACATCTGCATTGCTTTTGTCGCTTATACCATTTACAAGGAACTTGAGCGGCTTCTTGAAAAGCATAATGCTGGATTCAGCCCGAAACGAGCCACTGACCTCACGCATAATATGTATCAACTAGAATACGCATTGCCACATTCAAAGAAAAAGGCTAAAACAATCTTGAAAATGGATGAAGAACAAAATACGCTTCACAGCATCATCAGAAAATAATTGGGTGATGCGTTGCGGAAGTCAGGAGATTTTGATGTGAACCGTTCGATCAATTCCCTTAGTCTTTCCGCAATTATTAGCGCTTGACATATGT
>CAYSOR010000117.1:0-1641 GCA_964432705.1 uncultured Gammaproteobacteria bacterium | reverse complement strand
AGGGGAGTCTCCCCATGTATACAGAGGATAACCCTGCCATAATGTTTGTTATTCTTGAGCCGGACGACGGGTACCCAGCGAGACTTAAGCACTGGTTAAAAGTTCGTGAGCGAGACGGCGTAGTGTTACGTGAAATTAAGTTTCCAAGTGGCATCATAGTGCAGATAAGGAGATTAAAGTGGAACTAAAAATTGCATGGCTTTATCCGGATCTCATGTCCACTTATGGAGATAGAGGTAACGTCATTGTACTTCAAAAGCGGTGTGAATGGAGACGGATTGAAGCTGAGGTAGTCCCTGTTACACTCGAAACTCCAATATCGAAACTTGCATCGTGCGATTTAATCTTTATGGGTGGAGCGCAGGATCGTCAGCAGAAGCTAGCGGCTAACGACTTTCTTAAACGAAAAGGCCCGGTGGTTAAGGAAATGGTAGAGCGAGGAATCCCGGCTCTTTTTGTCTGCGCCGCCTACCAATTCGTCGGCCACTATTACAAACCATACCGGGGTGATCCGATATCTGGGGCAGGAATTTTTGATTTATATACCGAGCATCCCGGAGATCAGGCTAAGCGCTTGACTGGAAACGTGGTTGCAAAAATCGTTACAACCGGCGAAACGATTGTCGGATTTGAAAATCACGGCGGTAGAACATATCTCGGACCAAAAATGAAGCCTTTTGCGAAAGTCTTGAAGGGATTTGGCAATAATGGGAAAGACGGCTTCGAGGGAGCTGTGTATAAAAACTCAATCGGCAGTTACTTCCACGGCCCGCTCTTGCCTAAAAACCCAGAAATTGCCGATTGGCTTATATCAAAGGCATTGGAAAAGAAATATAACAACATTGTTCCGCTAACAAAATTGGATGATAGCCTAGAAGAGAGTGCGCAGAAAGCAAGTATCAATGAACCATGACGTCATGGTATATTGACAGTTCTGGGAGATTTTTATAGGATTCCTTCAATATATGCCAAAAGATGACGTTCGTACACTCCTTGCCCGTGTGAAAAAAGATAAAGTAGCATTCGTTGATCTGCAATTTAACGACTTTCTCGGTAACATCAAAAGCTCGACGATTCCCGCCTATAACCTCGAAGACGCCTTAACCCTCGGCGTGTGGATTGACGGGTCATCGATTGAGGGATTTGCACGAATACAGGAATCGGATATGTATCTTGTCCCCGATAGAACTACCTATGCGCTTTTGCCATGGCGTAATGACATAGAAGCTGGCCGTGTGGCGCGGTTTGTCTGTGATGTGTATACACCGAACCACGAGCCCTTTGAAGGCGACCCGCGGAACATTTTGAAGCGCGTGCTCGCTGAGGCAAAAGCACTAGGCTATGATTACTTTACCGGTCCGGAGTGCGAGTTTTTCTTACTACCGAAAGATGAAAAAGGAGCAATTCGGCGCGAATCCCGGGGCAACGGGTATTATTTTGATCTCATTATGGATGAGACTTACAAAGTGAAGCGAGAGATAATGGAAGCTTTACAACAGATGGGAATAGTATCGGAAACTAGCACTCATGAAGTCGCTGATAACCAACACGAAATTGATATTCGCTACGACCATGCGCTTCGAACTGCAGACAATACCATAACCATCAAAATGGCGACGCGTTTTACTGCCTTTCGGTATA
>CAYSOR010000116.1:369-1732 GCA_964432705.1 uncultured Gammaproteobacteria bacterium | reverse complement strand
TCAACTTTGGCAGCCTTTATGGTCAGTTAAAGCCAGGAGTCGCAGTAGATATCGCCTACACGATTGATCTTGACACCTGGAATGGGAATAAACGGTTACAATTAAAAATTAAAGATATGGTATACTTTCCCTGATGAAACGCAAAACAAATCGTCGTAAAATGCTCACTGCGTCCGATCGTCTCTCCGTCGCTTCAGAGCTTTATGATTTTATTCGAGGAATCTCGAAAGCTGGAGTAAAAGATTTTTTTAAACCTCATGCAAGTCGTAAACAAATTCGCTCTGAGATTTCTCGTCGCCTCAGCTTGTGACACAAAAGCGCATTCTTACCGCTCTAACAACAATTTTTGATACTCTCGGCATTGCGTACCTTATTACCGGATCATTGGCGGTTTCGTTTTATGGACGGCCTAGGTATACACACGACGCGGATATTGTTCTCGATCTCGTACGCATCGATGAAAGAAAAATTCTTGAGCTTCTCAAACAGTTGGCGAGGAAATTCTTGGTTTTTGCAGATGAAAGTGCGGTTGCCCAGGCAATTGCAGCGGGCGACATGATAACACTTTTGGACAAAAAGACGGAAATGAAAATAGATCTTTGGATGTTGGGGAACGACCCGTTTTCAGCAAGCGTTTTTGCTCGGCGTAGGAAAAAGCGAGTATTTGGAAAGTTTATGTTTTTTATATCACCGGAAGATTTGATTGTCAAAAAACTTTCGTGGTTTACCGAGTCAGAAAGTACACGACATATCGAAGATGCATATACTGTCTATCACGGACAACATGGGCGATTAGACGCTGCATATATGCATGAATGGATTGAGAAACTTGGATTGCAGAAAGAATGGCAAAAACTTACACTTCTTGGCAACCCACAGCAGTAGTGGAACGGCAACAAACGCCTGCAGCTCAAGCTCAAAGATATCCACCTCGGGTAGATCTTTAGATTGATTTAAGGCCCCAAAAGTAGTATCCTATAGCGATGCTCTGCTTTAATTATGAATATAGAACTAGAAATTTTAGGAACTCCAGGCTCAGTTGAGCGATACAGACAGTTTGCGATTGATTGCTATCGAAAGATAGTTTCACGACTAGATGAGAATAAAAGACTTCCGTTTCAATGGGAGGAAGTTGACCCAGAGACAAATCTTTATCCCTGCGAAATTCGATTAAGAAATGAAGTCCTTGAGAAAAGTCGTTATCTCCCGGAAGGAAAACACGCCATGGTTGAGGCAGCGCTCGCGCTCTCTCTGTTTGCGCATAGGCATCAATCCCGTGATAGTGGAGCACCATACTCCGTACATCCACTGAAGGTTGCTCTCATGGGGATAAAGAAATATAAGAGCAATGAGGTCTCGATCG
>CAYSOR010000116.1:0-359 GCA_964432705.1 uncultured Gammaproteobacteria bacterium | reverse complement strand
TGCACGGGCATGCTACGACCACATCACTGACCGCCGCAACGAAGAGGGGGTTATCCCATACCAGTATGAACTCCCCGATCCTCAATCACAACTTTTTCCCACCGAGATCCGTTTAGCCCAAAAGACTATAGATCAATGTTCTTACCTATCCGAAGCAGAAAGTGAGATGTTAAAAGCCTCTCTTGCGCTTATGCTTTATGCACACCAAGATCAATATAGGGATGGCGGTCAACCATATTCAACGCATCCGCTTAAAGGCGCGCTAGAATTGGTTAAAAGACATAAGGTAGATGCTATTACCATCTGTTCTGCGCTCCTACACGACACGGTAGAAGATACGCCTGTTACACTCAAAGAAA
>CAYSOR010000115.1:0-1734 GCA_964432705.1 uncultured Gammaproteobacteria bacterium | reverse complement strand
CACTGCATCGGCCAGCTTGCTGTTGACTTTGATGGGCAGCGCGAATTGGTATTTCTCTTTAGGACTGTTCTTCCCGGGACCGCGATACCGGTGTACCTTTTTCGCCACCCGCTCTTGAACGACTACGATGCTCAACAATGTGTAACGCGCTTTGCGTTTTTTTGTAAAGTGGTTGTCGAATTTTACCTTTTTTCCAATGAAAAACTCGGCGGCCCCTACGACATCGTGCACGTCAATGACTGGCACACCGCGCTCATCCCTCTGCTTCTGGGGGAGCGGCGCAAGGTCGGTAAGAGCTCTAAAACCATAGAATCTAACCGCACGAGGACCATTCTGACGATCCACAATCTCCTTTACCAGGGTAATGCGCCTTTGTCGCTCGCTGGCGTTCTTGGGGTAGCAGCGACACGCTTTCATGAGTTTAGCGGACAATCGGTGAAACTTCTGCGCGAAGGCATGGAATATGCAGACTGCGTCACTACCGTCTCGCCAACCTATGCGAAAGAAATACGTTCCGGCACTCACGGGGTGTGGTTTAAAGAAGTTTTTAGTAGGCGACGGGACGGAATTATCGGCATACTCAACGGGATTAACGCCGATCTATGGGATCCGCGTACCGACAGTGCTCTGCCGGTACGCTACAATGAGCAGAGCGTCGTAAACGCTAAAAATGACATAAAGGCTCAGCTGCAACGGGCTTTACGGCTGCCACCCTCTGGTGTACCGCTGTTTGGGTTCGTCGGCAGGCTCGAGTGGCGGCAGAAGGGCGTTGACCTTCTCGCTTCTGCAGTGAAAGTTTTGCCGAAAAATTCATTTCAACTCGTCATCTTGGGCACAGGAGGTGAGCCCCAGGTAGCCCGTATTGAGCGGCTAGCGGCCCGATATCCGAATATCGCATTTGTCAACACGTTCGACGAACGGCTGGCTAGGAGAATTTATGCAGGCAGTGACGTAATGCTCGTGCCGTCTAAGTTTGAGCCCTGCGGACTCACTCAAATGATTGCGATGCGCTACGGCACTATACCCCTGGTCCGAAAGACCGGAGGACTTGCCGACACCGTGACGGATAAAAAAACCGGATTTGTGTTTGGTCCATATACGAAGACTGCGCTTGCCAAAAAAATGGAGGAAGCGATTGCCCTTTTTCATGACACCCGGGGTCGGTGGCGGCAGATGCAAGGCCGTGTCATGCGCCAGGATTTTTCGTGGAAAAAACAGGCGGGCTTCTACATAAAACTCTACAAAAATCTTCTTCGTTCTTAAACTCGAGCGTAGTACACCGATCGGGCCTTGACGAGATAGTCGAAAAGAGACATTATTTTAATAAGGGGAGAGAAGAGATTTTATGCCAGGATTTAATGCCCGGAATTTTAGCATTCATAAAAAATTTATTTCAAACTTTCCCAAGTTCTCCCCAAGAGTACCCTCGAGTGTAGTATTACGAAATAGATTGATATACTCTTCGGGATTTGTACAATTCCTTCCATTGGTGCTTTTGACTGTTTTTGCCGCCACCTCCTTTATCATTGTGTGGCAGGTTCAAATTCAGCAAGCCGACATCCGTAGTCGTGCAGCCACAACTACCGCGTATTCGTGCGAATCCACCTTGACATTATGTGTAATAAAGGGTGGAAAAAACATGGGTTCATATCCGAATACGACGATATGTGATTCTGCGTGCAAATCTCCGAAAGTATGTTGCCAAATTACATCAGTAAGCCTAGTTCCGCCGAC
>CAYSOR010000114.1:0-1834 GCA_964432705.1 uncultured Gammaproteobacteria bacterium | reverse complement strand
GATCCCGGGCACATTGAGGGAAACATGGTGTTTACATATTTGCAGCACTTTGGAGATACGCGAGACGTGATACGCATGAAAGAGGAATATCAAAAGGGAAAAATTTCTGACGTTGCAGTGAAAGAATATCTTTTTAAGGCCTTAATAACCTTTTTTGCTCCGGCGAGGAAGGCATATGATGAACTTAAGGCGAATCCGAATTTAGTGACGGATATTCTTAAAAGAGGACAGGAGCGGGCGATAGCTGTGGCGGGTCAGACAATGAAAGAGGTGAGAAATGCGATAGGGTTAGTTACAAAATATAACTTTCAGCGATAAATTTAAGCCTCTTTTTATCTCCGCCGACGTTATCTCCGCCGAGGGAATGCCAGTGGGAGCAAAGATAAGATAAAGACCTGTTAATAGGTCTTGACAAAAGACCAGATTAAGTGTACCCTTACCTCATGACCACGACATCGATTTCTCACCTTAAAATTAATCCCTCTGCTGTCATTGCGCAGGCGGTGGATTATCCCGTGGCCGTCGAAAACCGAAATAAAGTGGAAGCATATCTCGTTGGGAAAAGTCTCTTTGAAAAGTTAGTTGCGTTTGTTGAAGACTATATAGACAGGACGGCCGCCAAAATGACAAATTTTGCCAAAGGACGAGATTTTGAAAAAGTGGCAAAAGAGCTCGGGATATGAACATTATTCTCTCGCCCCGTGCAGAAAAAGAACTGAAGAACCTCCCCAAGTTTGATCAGATCGCCATCGCTCAGAAAATCCGTTCATTGCCTCACTCAACCCTGACCGGAGAGGAGAAATTATCTGGTTATCCTCATGTCTATCGCGTTCGAGTGGGTAACTATCGCATTGTGTACAGAAAAACAAGCCAATCGATTTACATCGTTCTCATTGGCCACAGGCGAGATATTTATCGAGCGCTCAAAGACCTATTGACATAACAATTCAACAATAGTAACATGTGTATACACATATGTTAACTAAGCGCACCAACATACTTTTTGATGAGGAGCTCTGGCGGTTTCTTGTAGGTCTCGCTAAAACAGAAAAGTCTTCTGTTGGAGATTTAGTGCGACGAGCGGTACGGGAAACGTACGATCGTGAAGAGCGTCTGTCGCGTATTCGGCTGGCGATGCAAAACATACGGTCTATTCGGAAAAAGCAAAAGGGGAAAATTGACTATAAAGAGCTTATTAATTATGGTAGAAAATACTAAACGGCAACGATTCGTCGTGGATGCTTCTTTTGTGTTGTCGTACTTATTCCCAGATGAATCTGAAAATACCGTGGAAGAAATATTTTCAGCCTATGAGGAAGGGAACGTGCAGCTTATTTCCACACAGCTTCTACCTTTTGAGGTTATGAATGGTCTTAAAACCGCAGTGAAGAGAAAACGATATACGAAAGACGAGGCATTGGCACTATTGAAGAATTTTCTCGCTTTCCCTATTGAGATGAAAACGGTAGAATTTTCCCAGATTCTTGTTCTCGCAATCGAGAAAGATCTCAGCGTGTATGACGCAGCGTATCTGTTTTTAACAAAGGAATACGGAATTAAACTTCTCTCTTTAGACAAACGACTGGTGCACTTGACAGATCCAATAAAACCCAGAAAAAATTAGTTTTTTGTAGGAAAAATTTCAAGAAACTCTAGTTCTTCTCGGGTTGGCAATGCATCGTATGTTCCGAGCTTGGTTACCGCGTAGGCTCCTACTAGATTTGCAAAATTCATTGCTTGTTTAAGATTTTTACTGCGTAGATATTCGGAAACAAATCCGGCTCGAAATGCATCTCCTGCCCCAGTTTCATCGACCACACGCACTTTATTGCCG
>CAYSOR010000113.1:0-1912 GCA_964432705.1 uncultured Gammaproteobacteria bacterium | reverse complement strand
CCCATCGACCTGTTTAAACCGTTCTTGAAGTTGGCAGATAAGGAGAAGTAAGAGAGTTAAATTGTGCTATTTGGCGGGAATGTTTTACAAAAAAGCCTATTTTTGCTACACTCATTTTGTCGCTTAATAACATTGTTGGGCCTCGAAGAAATGCCGACGAAGCTACGAGGCCGTTCATGAACCGTCGGGTAACGTGAGAAAGGAGTTTAGTATCGTAAAAACATTGCTACTTGTTGGCTTTGTTGCCCTCATCGCAGGTTGCGCGCCGGTAATAGAGAGCTACAAATATATGCTTACTGGAAAGCAAGGCGAGCCGCCACCGAGAACAATTGAAGCGGCCCAAGCACAGTTTAATGATGGCAATTTGGTTATCGGGCAGTCCACCGAAGCTGACCTCAAGGCTCTTCTTGGCTCTCCAGCAGAAATTAAGAAAGTGGATGGCAACAAAGTGCACGTTTACATGAAAAACGTGTCCACACAGGGAGTAAGTGTGGATGTCGGCACAACTTACATCGCTTCTTACACATTCAACAAGAACGGAAAGCTCGCAGACAAAGAGTATGCGGCCCGCCCCATGGGCAATCCCCTTACGGGACAATAGGCCCAATTTAATCCAGCCGACCGGGAACCGCTCTGGTAAGTTAATCTTTCAGCCCGTGGCCCGGCGGCTGATTGCGTCGTTAGCCAGAATAAACTGAAAAAACATGATTAAACATGGTAGGAAAAGAGGCCACTTTTTGAGTGATACAGAGAATTATTACAAAAATGGCGAGACTTGGGGAGGAAAGGGGCAGAAAAAGATGATTGACGAGACAACATCGCAAGGAGTAAAATCGAAAAAGATAGAGAAAAAAGTAGCGGGGCAAGAAGGGTCACGGCAAAAGCTGTAGAATCCCATAGACATAGATACAACATTATTTTGAGTAGAGGAGGAGATGTAAATGCCGACTATCTCTATGTTCTTTGGTATTATTATCCGTATGTTTTATCGTGACAACAAACAGCACAATCTTCCCCATATCCATGCCGAGTACCAAGGCGAGATTGCCGTCTTCGCTATCGAGGACGGTAGTATTCTTGACGGTTCATTTCCACAATCCAAGCGGAAACTGGTTGAAGCGTGGATTGAAATACACCGTGAAGATTTGTTTGCCGATTGGCAACTTGCGGTTGCGGGAGAAACAGTTTTCAAAATCAAAGGATTGGAATAATGAGAAAAATCACTGCTATTTGTGCTAACGACGATTGGACGCTTGACATTTCTTTTGATGACGGCGCAAATCGCCGTTTTGATGTAAAACCATTACTTGAATATGAGGCATTCGCGTCCTTAAGTCAACTTAGCGCGTTCAAGGCTATACACAACGGTGGCTATTTTATCGAATGGGTAAGCGATGCAGATCTTAGTGCAGACACACTGTATCTGGACGGAGTACCCATAGAAAAGAGTAACGATTCAGAAAATATGGCAATTTAGTTTAGTGCGGGGCTAATGAGCGAGACTCTCCAACCAGGCCATTGGACACCGATGTCACTCGCTTGCATGTGCTTACGGCACTGCAAGCTTCGTACCACGGATGCCCTTCGGGTACTGCTCAACTGCCGCATTAAGCATGATGATTAATAATAAAAATATGGATTGGAAATCCCACCCCTTTTCCAGGAGAGCTCCCTCATAGGCTAATACAGCTATATACTTTCAAAGATGATGTTGTTTTATATCCTTTTGTGGGCAGTGGAACAACATGTCTGTCGGCTATGATATTGATTCCGAATATGTGAGACTATCAGGGAAAAGGATTTCCGCTTATCTAAATCAATTAAATCTATTTGAAGAGTAACGCTGGCTAACAGTACACTGAACAAGGAACTCTAACTTGTTCTGCTCGTTTGTCAGCCTGTTAGCGCTAGC
>CAYSOR010000112.1:0-1928 GCA_964432705.1 uncultured Gammaproteobacteria bacterium | reverse complement strand
GATTTGAGGGTCATTTTCCAATCGTGTTTTGATCAAATTCGTGGTAATACCACGAATCGCTTTTACGACTGGAAGTCCTGCACTTTTTTCAAAAAGCTCAGGATTTGCCCAAATTCCAACACCTTTTACTTCTTTTGCAGTCATATCCTTAAAATCTTAAATAGAATTAATAACAGGTGAGGAAATTATACTGTATTTTCCTTACTTTTTCAGGTACAATATGTGTGAAGAAAATTCGACTTTTTATAAATACAGATTTCGTATCAATAATTTTTGTTTTTGCTATACGAAAGCAAAAATCGCGCGCGCAAAAAATAATCCCGCCAGAAGCGGGATAAACTCCAGCGCGGCGTCCGCACCGCCGCGCAAACAGCGAACACCGCGAAGCGAAGTGAACTCAGAAAGAGGATCGAATTTGTTGAAAAACGTTCACAAGAGAAACCTATGGCTCGTTTTGATTTGGACAAACATCTTAAAAGAGAACACAAACGCACAGCGTTCTCGCTGTACCTGCGAGAAATTGTTTACGGCGGTAACGATGGGATTGTGACCACATTTGCCGTTGTTGCGGGCTTTGCAGGAGCGCAAAAAGACCCTTCCATGTCGGTTGTTCCTGTGGTTTCCGTCCTTCTTTTCGGGCTAGCAAATCTTTTTGCCGACGGACTTTCAATGAGTTTAGGAAGTTTCCTATCACTTCGAGCGGATCAGGACGTCTATCGAAATGAAAAAGCCAAAGAATCCCACGAGATTATACACGAAACGGAAAGCGAATTTGCCGAAACTGTTGAAATTCTAAGGAGGAAAAAATTTTCTACTCAAGACGCCCACGCCATTGCGAAACTTTACAAAAAAAATCCTAGCTACTGGACGGAATTTATGATGGATGATGAGCTCGAAATGTCAGATCCAGAAAATGAGAAACCACTTTCTGTAGCACTTTCCACATTTGTCGCTTTTGTGGGATTTGGCTTTATTCCGTTGGTGCCGTATGTTGCAAGAATCGGATCCGGTTCAGTTTTTTCTTTATCAATAATCTTTACTGCGGCTTCTTTACTTCTCTTGGGGTTATTGAGAGCCACGGTCACGATGCAAAAACCATTGCGTGGCATCATTGAAACATTTCTGGTCGGCGGTGTGTCAGCCTCCGTCGCGTACCTCGTCGGATCATTCTTCCGATTGTGATGCTCTATCTTTCGAACCGCGTTGACAACAACGTCCCGCCTATGGCAGTATGTTTCCATGCGGAGAAAACTCGTCCTTCTTGCCGTTTGGTTTCCATTGACGCTTGTTGTGCTCATATTTAACCTGACTCTTCTCTCTCTCACTCAGTATTCCCGCACAATTGATGCACCTTTAAGCGCCGTACCGCTTGAAGACGGGAGCTACAAAATTGCTGCCGCGGCAGGCACGGGGAAGGTATTGGGCGCATCAGTTATCGGTGCCGATGCCCGGTCGCTTCTTCTCGAATCGTTTTTGCGCCAACATGATTCTCCAATGACCCAATATGCCGATCTCATCGTCCAAAAATCAGATGACAAGGGGATTGACTTCAGACTCGTTGTGGCTATTTCTATGTGCGAGTCAAACGCAGGCAAACGTATGCCGAAGCGTGATTCCTACAATGCATGGGGCATTGCCGTCTACACAGGACAAATTACGGGTGCGGATTTTCGCGATTGGCCGCACGCCATTGACTGGGTGACGACGTATATTAAAGAAAAATATTATGACCAAGGGCTTATCGATCTAAAAGATATCGGTGCAAAGTGGGCTCCTCCTTCGGTCAACACCGGTTACTCCTGGACAAAATGCGTTGAAGAATTTCAAGGAAGTATCCTGTAACTTGACAAACCTCCCCCTATAGGCTATACTTCCAGCTTAGATCCTAAAGTAGATACTCTCAACACGTGTCTGCTTTAGGATTTTTT
>CAYSOR010000111.1:0-1953 GCA_964432705.1 uncultured Gammaproteobacteria bacterium | reverse complement strand
GTACCGTTTCAATGCCGTCGCCATCAAGGTCTATCGTGAGAGGGTCGCGCCGGGGGGGAACGAAGCGCTGAGCAGTAGTGAAAAAGTCGGAAATAATAGTGCCGATACTCTGAGACTGGTATGTCTCAATATAGTGTCCAATAGATTGCAACAAATCGCTCACAGATTGGACAGTCGAATTAGTGAAATCCCTTTGAATTACTGTGAGTGTCTGGTTGGGGTCAGTATTATGCCGAAGATACGCGTAATACAAGAAATTTGTGTAAACGTCATAACCGGCATTCGCTAATTGCTCTACCGCGTAGTATTGACTACCTCCCGGTTGATAGGCCGTTGCTATAATGCCGTCGTGATAGCCATCGTACCAATGATTCAGATCGTGATACATCACATAGATTTGCGCATCCAGATTCCCACGCGCTTCATCCGTCGTAAGAGATGCTAATTCATTATTCGGGTTTTGCTGTTGGAATTGTGTCCAACGCGCGTTCCACGTTTCATCTATGTACTGAAATGTTCCGTAGGCGCTGGAAGTAGGATTCTGAGCATTTGGATCAAAATTTGATTCCACATCGGCTATGAGGATGGCGGCAGCGATAATTTCCTGATTTGCAACAGCCAGAACACCGATTTCTACAATACGAGAAACCACATCTCTTTGTTGTTGAGTAAGGTTATTAATATTGACGGCCATGACTTATCCTCCTTGTAAGTTATTTAAATACTTCGGCAAGAAATGGGTAACCCTGCTCCTTCCAATACTTTGCAATTGCGACCGGGTCAATGGACGCACGAACTTCGCTCGGAATTTGCTCATACAGATCCAAAGTGGACTTAAGATCGCGGGTACCCTCTATAACACCTAAATATGCGACAACAGCACCAGTAAGCTTTTGTTTGTCATTCTGTGAAGCGAGTTTCTTAATGTAGGGTAACAAACTCATCGCCTCGTTCTCGTAAAAGTTCCTCGAATCACCGCCCGCAAGAGGAATCGGCACACCGACTTCACTCAAAGTAAAGATCTGAAATTTACCAGTTGCCCCGGCCCCTAAGCTTGCAGAAAAAACAATCCGCTTCGACGTTGAAATATCAGGACGAGTCGCCCCTTTTTCTCTATCAGTGTTTTGCTGAGCTACTGGCCCACCATTTACAGCGATACCATAGCCAAAGATTTCCAAACTGCCATCATCATCCAAATCATCAATTCGAAACTCTCCGCGGCCAGGCGTGACAAGCTCAGCTATCTTCTCGCTTTTTGGTGAAAGAATGCGTAAAAAACTCTTTTGCGATAATCCTTCATAAGCCCGAAGAAAAACAAATTCACGATTCTTAATTTTGACGAGGGATAACGGAGGAATGGGATTACTAGTATACGCAGGAGCTATATTGCTTGAGCTTTCCCGATATAAGATCTCAGCGTTTCTTGCGATCAGTAGCAACCCTCTACTTTCTATATCAAGATATGGACGTGGCTTGTATCTGATGCTATAAAAAGTAACGTCATTTACTCGTAACGCATACGCCCGTTCCGGAACCCAAGTTACTGTCCTTGCATTTTCAAGGATAGGAGTAGGGTTATAGGCACTTAACAACTTGATAAGTATGGGCGGAAAATTCTGTGGCGAATAAAGATCGGCTTTGTTTACTACCTTAGCTGAATCCGCCGTTACTTTTACCGACTCGCCTGCGTGACCAGAACCAAACCAAATGAGTAGCAAAACCAGTAAAAACACTCCCCGGAAAAAATGGCGACAACACAGAGCTTTTGAGTTCAGATCAAGGTTTTCTTTCATGCAGCTAACCTCCACACCCCTCTGTTCGATGATTCAGCTACGAAGTGTCCTCCATCAAGCTGGTCATTCCCGGCGCTGCCAATAAGAACATCATCGCCGCCATTGCCGTAAATGTATCCCCCGGCATCGCCGGCGACGATCACCTCGCTTTTTTCTGAGC
>CAYSOR010000110.1:0-2006 GCA_964432705.1 uncultured Gammaproteobacteria bacterium | reverse complement strand
TGGGAAAAATTAAGCGTGATATTAATCGGTCCTTCCTGGCAAAATACAGCAGCCGCTTCGAGGCCTGGCCTCGTACAGGGGAATTTGATGCTCCCATTAGGAACCCACGTAATCCTATCGCGTGCCTGAGTGAGCATTTCTTCCGTCTTTAAGGTTGCCGGGTCGCCGATCACCTGGATAGAAATTGATCCCTTGGGGATTATGCGGCTCATCTCTTCAACGGTCTGGCGATAGTATTGAAGGGCTTCTTTTTCAGAAATCTTCTCTGGTTGTCGGTTGTTTGTTGTTTGTTGACTTGTCGCGAATCGCTTGGCGATGAGCGTTGGGTTCGTCGTCTGACCATCTAAACCGTGGTGTCCGGCTTTTTTAAGCAGGGAATCTGCCTCTTTTGTTTCTGCCGGATCGCCCCCGTCAATGAAAATGCGTGAAGAAAAATTCATACGTATCAAAGCAGTTTATCAAAGTATAGCTTTTACCGTTTTTATTATAGCTTTTGCAGAAATTTCTTCGTAGTCGAGGAGTTCCTCGGGTTTACCGGAGCGCGGGAGTTTGCGAACAGCCAAATGCACCACCTTTAAAGGTGAGACCTTTAAAGGTGCAAGGGCGGAGAGAACCGCCTCTCCCAGTCCGCCTTCCGGATAGTGATCCTCGACAACGACAATGGCCTTTGTTTCCTTCGCGGCTTTTTTGAGAGCTTCCTCATCAATGGGTTTTATGGAATAACAATCAATGACTCGAATGGAAATACCATTCTTGGCCAGTTCATCTTGAGCTTTGAGAGCTTCGTGAAGCGTGATTCCAGCTGCAACCACAGTTACGGCGTCATGTGTCATATTATTTCTCTTTCCTGATACTTGATGCCTAACACTTGACGCGCGGTGAGTCTTCGAGCCGCCAATAGAAAACTGTTCATCTTTTGTATACAGAATTGGCGTTGCGGGACGGCTTGTTCGGATATATGAAACTCCTTTTTCTCTTTTAATCAACTCTTCCGTCAGATGTTCGCTGCTCACCGCATCAGAGGGATAGACGACAACGGAATTTGGAAGCGCACGAAAAAGCGCGATATCTTCGAGGCCCATTTGGCTCGGTCCGTCCTCGCCGATCGACACCCCAGCGTGACTACCGCAGATAACCAGCGGAAGTTGGGAGAGAGCTGCCATGCGAATTTGGTCGTGAGCCCGAGAAAGGAAACACGCAAATGTTGCAGCTACCGCTCTAAATCCTCTTGCAGCAAGTCCGCTTGCCGCTCCCACCATAAGCTGTTCGGCAATATACATTTGGAAAAAACGTTGTGGAAACGCTTTTTCAAAATCTTCTGTATATGTAGAATTTTTTACATCGCCGTCAAGAACGACTAAATTCGGATACACCGCACCCAAGCGCTTGAGCGCATTCCCAAAAGCTTTGCGAGTAGCGACAGGTTTATCAGGTGAGTATTCGGGCACGGCGGGGCGTGCCGTTTCGAGCCCCGTCATGAATTTACCTGATGGAGAATGTAGCTTCGATGGAGGCATGTTTGACGGGTGCGCAGCAAACGGTGCGCCCCGATAAGTGCCCGTAGGTTTCTGCACGGCTCCGCGAATCGTTTTATCTATTTCCCCCAGCTCTTTAAGCGCTTTCTCGAGCTCCTCTTTGTTAAGCGCTTTTCCGTGCCAGCCGTTTACTCCCTCAAAAAATGAAACGCCTTTTCCTTTAATGGTTTTAGCCAGAATCACTGTCGGCTTCCCGTCAACCCAATCGAGGCCTGGCCTCGATTTTCTTGTCCTGACGGGATAGCGAAACACCTTACGAAATGCTTGGTCGACATCTCGTAAATCGTTGCCATTTTTTATCACTACCGTATTCCACCCAAACGCAGCAAACCGCTTTTGATATGAGGCAATATCGTACCCGAACATCGTGTCCTCGGATTGTCCGAGCCGATTGATATCTGCAACAGCAATAAGATTATGCAATTTTTGATGCGCCGCCCAGCTTGCCGCCTCCCAAACCGACCCTTCCGC
>CAYSOR010000109.1:0-2113 GCA_964432705.1 uncultured Gammaproteobacteria bacterium | reverse complement strand
AATGGCTTGGGAGTTCGACTCTCCCCATCGGCACAAAAAGCGATTTTCCTTGGTGGCGCTCACCGCGGGGAAGCGTATGGACGCTTCATTTGCTTAAGAAAGTCAACGTATGCCCGGAGGAAAACAAAACTTCAAATGTTTCTAAAAAAAGTTGTCTCCCAAGAAGTGGAGGAATTTCATCTCTCTCTAAAAATCCAACGGGAACATCCCGTTCCCATTGACCAATTTTAACTTTGGTTTTCTTCAAAAGATAGACATTTTCCTCGCCTCCTATGCCAGCAGTTCGAAAAACTTGGCAATCTTTATCCAGATCGACTCCGAGTCTGGCTGCAAAATATTTCGGCAACAGCGTATAATCCGCACCGGTATCAACGATCATCCATGTTTCATACCAACGTTTTTTCGCCTGCGAAAAAAAATATACGTTTGCTACAGGGCGATGAATGGTTCCAAAAATCGGAGAAAGGCTTTTTTCAAAAGGAAAGGTTAAAGCCATAAAATGAGCGTATCAGCTTTGGGGATATAGGTAATGGCAGGAATTTCGGTGGGATATTTTTTTTCTAGTTTATCTAATATTTTACTTGCTTCTCTACTAGTTTTAGCCGCAAAAACTTCTCCCGCTACCACGACAATGTGTTTTCCTCGGTATTTAGGATTACCCATAATTTGGATCATATTAATTTTTCTAGATTTCTTCATCATATTCATACTATATCTTAAAAATCTGTTTACTGTCAATTATTCGCCTCTGAAAAAGGCTGCGTAAGCAACCATGGAAAATGCGCGAAATTTTTTCGGCCAAAGGCTGATCCACCTCTGGCGGAAAAGAACAAAACCCAAATGCCCTCATATGTGTGCATATACATTAGTAATTTGAATTTGATATACTTTCGTCATAAATAGAGCACAGAATAATTTTAGGAAAAATTTTCTGTGCAGGCACATTTGAACTATGAATCACTGGGAATATAAAAAACCGGAAGAAATTAAACCATTTAGCCTTCATATAGAAGTCATTGCAGATTACGGTGGCAGGCATAGCCCGGATCCGGCATTTAGCGAAGTACGCAATCACTTTTTGCGATTTGATACAGGCGGAAAATTGGGTTGGATAACGGAGACTGCTGTTGCCGGCTTTAGCACGATCGAAACCGGCTTTTGGATAGCGCAAATCGGGCTTCATAGTGAACATCCGAATTTAGTTATATTCTCAAACACCGCACCTCGAGGAAAAATAGCGTGGACGGGTGAACATACGCAACCGTTTGTCTGTGGGCTGCTTGATAATGGCATTCCTTTGTTTGCAGTACGCGCTGGCTATAATCTTTCTTTCGTCAGGGATCGACTGCAGGGACTGTGGGAAGTGCTAGTACCGAATACCGGAACGCAGTTTCGTTCACGTGACCAATATCCGGAAGCAACAATGGCAATTCTCAACGGCGATACCAACAGGATTGGCAAGGCAATTGATCTGTCGACAATTCCCTCTGTACCGGGAAACCGTGTCGCTTCCATCGACGGATATGGAAATGTCAAAACAACGATTCGAGCGAGTCAAGTCACTGACCAATTACATCAGGCCTCAAGATTGCGAGTAACAATTAATGGAAAGACTCATGATGCAGTCAACGAGTTAAGTGGTCAATCCGCCAAAGATGGTGAACTTAAAATTGGTGTGGGATCTTCCGGCGGCAAAAACGACCCGTTTATCGAAATTGTGCGTATCATGGGGTCAGCGAGGAAAGACTTCGACCTTGACGCTCCGAGGGATGATCTCGACCCAATAATTCTGGAAGCGATCTAAGATCTAAGGAGTTAGTTGAAAGACTAACGTGTTATTGCTTCCTATGATTTTCTGTTGTTGTCCTATATCTAAGTCTGTTTTTTTGGTGGGCGTTTGAGGTTTCAAGTCCGGTTTTGATCTTGGAGATTTAAGTGCCGCTATTGCCATCATTTTTTGTTGATCACCAAGACTAATAGATTCTTTCCGAGGATTCGGTAATGTCGTTACCATAATATTATCTCCATTAACTCGCCTTAGTATATCACAAAATTTTGGTGCGGACGAGAGGACTTGAACCTCCATGCCTTGCGGCACAGCCTCCTCAAGACT
>CAYSOR010000108.1:0-2140 GCA_964432705.1 uncultured Gammaproteobacteria bacterium | reverse complement strand
GACACACAGGGCAGGTGTAAATATTGGGCTTACCGGCAGCAAACGGATCATTTTTGCACCCACAGAACATCTTACTCTTGGTCTTCATTTCGACATGAATCTCTAATCCGATGATTGGTTCGTAACTATTCATAGTTCATAAAGTGCCGAGTTTGTAAAATTCGAGAGTATTAAAAACTTTATGAACTTTACGAACTTTATTAACTTTTAGCTTTTGCCCACTCATTCCACTCAGTCGCTTGCTCGTATGAGTATGCTGCTCTTATTACTTTTTCCTCCTGCCATTGATCGGCCATGATGTTCAAGCCCAAGGGCAAGTTGGTATTCGGATCAGTCCAGCATGGGATACTTATACCGGTGTTGCCAACCAAGGAACTCGGTTCTACGAGCATGTCCTGAAGCTCTCCAAACAACGGATCGCCACTCGATGCTCCGATCGGCAGTGCATACCCAGGTGATGGAGATGACAACAACACGTCATACTTTGTAAACAACTCCTCAAAATTTTTTCTATAGAGACTTCTCACTTGTTGGGCGCGCACGTAATACCGATCCGCATACCCCTTGGTAAGAGTAAACGTGCCGAGTATGATCCTGTTTTTTGCTTCATGGGAGAAAAATGACCGGTCGTTGCCATAGCGGATCCCGTCGTAGCGAGCTAAATTACTGGATACTTCTGAGCGTTGCACGACTGTGTAAACAGCGATTATATAATCGGGAGTTAAAATCTTTCCCGGTTTCAAGGTATTTGAAAGCGGAACAATGTCGACCTTGGCACCGAGGCTTTCAAATACCTTCCCAGCTTTTTTTACAGCGCGATCCAGATCCGTACCTTTGATTTTGGGGTGGTCCATGTAACAAATCCCCATTTTCATTCCCTTCACACCTTTTTTGAGAGTCTTCGTATAATCCGGCACCGGCTTTGGAACAGTTGTAGCGTCATAGGAATCTTTACCTGCGATGTGGTTAAGGATTATAGCGCAATCCTCAACAGTCTTGCCAATTGGGCCGGGACTATCGGTTGACGATGCCATGGCAATCACTCCATACCTGCTTACTCGCCCATAAGTCGGTTTCAAACCCACGACGCCGCACCAGGCTGCCGGTTGACGGATAGATCCTGCTGTTTCACTGCCGATAGCAGCTATAGCAAGATTTGCTGCAATCGCCGCGGTACTCCCGCCGCTCGAACCCCCTGGAAGATATGCCGGATTTCTCGGGTTTTTCGTCGGGCCAAAATCACTGGTTTCGGTGCTTGATCCATGAGCCCAGGCATCCATATTGGTTTTTCCGATAATTACTCCTCCTGCTTCTTTTAATTTTCTTGTGACTGTCGACTCGAATGGCGACATGAATCCTTTTAGAACGTTTGCCGAGGCAGTGGTAGGAAGCCCAACAGTCAAAAAACTATCTTTAACGGCAATGGGAACGCCAGCAAGCGGCCTATCAAGAAGTTTGTCTGCTTTCGCTACTACCTCAAAATCTTGTGCGACGTAAATATTGTATGTACTGTTTATTTCCGCGATGGCATCATGGATGTCTTTGTAAAGTTCTGCGTGTGAAATTTCTTTTTTCTTCAATTTCTCAATTGCTTGCGTGAGTGTTAACGTATTTAATTTCATAATTCGTTTATTCAATTATTCCTCCAGTATTTGATCGACCACAAAAAAACCGCCATGTGTTCTTGGTGCATTCGCAAGGGCTTGTTCTTGAGTAAACATCCGCGTCACATCAATCTCATCTTCGCGAAAAACATTTTCAAGTCCGATGATTTGGTGCGTAGATTCAACCCCTTCGACACCGACTTTAAACAGTTCGTCAACGACTTTTATTGTCGTATTAAATCCGGAAGCAAGCGCTTGCTCTTCCGCTTTCGTAACTGGAATTTTTGCTACAGATGCA
This sequence comes from uncultured Gammaproteobacteria bacterium, assembly GCA_964432705.1. Classification (GTDB taxonomy): domain Bacteria; phylum Patescibacteriota; class Microgenomatia; order UBA10105; family UBA927; genus 01-FULL-43-11b. The sequence continues at coordinate 238 of CAYSOR010000108.1, read as the reverse complement.
ATTTTTTTAACGTCACTGCTAGCAAACTTCGTGGTTTTCATGATGGGGTCATTATAGCGTAAATAGCCTATGATTTCCTTATCTGTTCTCGTGCGCGATCAGCTGTCGAATCATCAAGGTCAGACAATTTCTCTGCATGCTTGTATTTTTTCTCAAGGGCTTTCGCAATAAGCCAATCCGCAATCATAGGGTTTTTAGGCAAGAGCGGGCCGTGGAAGTAGCTGCCGATTGAGTTTTT
>CAYSOR010000107.1:0-2243 GCA_964432705.1 uncultured Gammaproteobacteria bacterium | reverse complement strand
TCCATCTCTTTTACTCTTTCTTCTAAGGCCTGGCCTTGAATGTCTCCCCGCCATCCTGCAAGGTGACTGCCAATAGCAAAAAGGTCCCTTTGAATCGAAAAGAGAAACTCCTGGATGTCTTTTGATTTAACCTGCGAAACAATGAGCCCGACCCAACTATTGAGCTCATCGATCGAACCATAGACGTCTACCAGCTCTTCGCACTTAAGCACTCGCTTGCCGCCAAAAAGGCTGGTTTCGCCAGTATCGCCGGTACGGGTGTAGATAGACATAGAAGATTAACATTCGGAGTAGCCGCAGCTATAGCATTTTTTGCATGATTCTTCGAAAACCAAGCTTCCCTCCCCGCAGCTGGGGCATAGGTCCACAGTCACCATGCGTTTTTCGGTGAGGAGCATCTGCTGGCCCGGAACCGTCAATGGCTGTTCTGCCGGCTCCACCTGAGGAGCGGCGGGTTTTATTGCATTTTCCCCATCCCCGAGTCTTTCCGAGGGGTGACCGTTAACAGGAAGAGCTTGACCATTGCCACTTGTGGGAGTCGTGGCCATATCGCTCAATCTGTGTTTAGTGAAAAACCCGAAGTGCCGATCAATGACTTTGGCAACGGCATCGGGAAGAGAGCGCACGCGATTTTCTCCAAAACCAAGCGATCTGGCTCCACCGATACCGATGAGTTCTGCAGCTATTTTATGCGCCCGGTCAATCGCCGGTATGGGTGAGGCCATGCGAAGCGTCAAGGAAATAAGCCGGCCCATGGCCTCTGCCATCGCTGTCACGTCACTGCCTGCTTTGCCAACGTTAATGAATACCTCAAGCGGCCGGTTGCCGCCGTTCGTGTTAATCGTAATATACGCCTGGCCCACCGGTGTTTCTACTTGATACGTTGAGCCATGGACAACCATTGGTCTGGGTTTTACCTCCGGCATCTGGGGGGCGGCCACTGGTTTGATTTCCTCTTTTTTCTCTTCTTTTCGGGATAACACCCCGGGGCGGCTGCCTTCGCGCATATAGGTAATGCCTTTGCAGCCAAGTTCGTAGGCTAAACTGTAAAGCTTTTTTACGTCCTCGACAGTGTGCACGCTCGGCGCGTTGACGGTTTTACTAATGGAAGCATCGACGTATTTTTGGATTGCCGCTTGAACCCGGACGTGATCTTCCGGCGTGAGGTCGTTGGCGGAAACGAAGTAGTTTGGCCGATCTGCTTTTTCCGGTTCGCGTCCGTGGGTTTTTTTAAACTCCGCATACCAGGCTTCAAACAAGGGATGACGAAGGACATGCTCGCCCAATCGGTCGCGGCGTATGAGTTCAAACTCGTAGACCGGCTCGATGCCGCTACTTACTCCTGAAAGAAGCGAGGTAGAGCCTGTGGGTGCCTGCTGCAAAATAACTGAATTGCGTACACCATGGCGTTTCATTTTGTTGCGGATCTCTTCAGGGAGTTGCTTGATAAAGTAACCGTCAAGGTGTTTTTGCTTGTCAATTTTGGGGAAGGGTCCTTTCTCCGCGGCAATAGCAACTGACGACTCATAGGCAGCATCGCGAATGGTACTGTAGATTTTGTCAACCACAACCAAGCTCTCCGCAGATCCGTAGCGCAACCCCATTTTGATAAGCGCGTCTCCCAACCCCATGGTTCCGAGCCCTATGCGCCGTTCTCCTTTCTGTTGCACGTTGCGAATTTCGGGAAACACGTAAAAATCTGCGTCTATGATGTCATCCTGAAACCGTACGCCGATTTTGGCAATTTCAGCTAATCGTTGGTAGTCCATTTCTCCTTTTTCATTCACCAAAGCATAAAGATTTATGGAGCAAAGGTTGCAGACGCCCCAATTCGGAAGTCCCTCCTCTCCGCAAGGATTTACGCAATTGACGTATTCAAAGTAGTAATTGTTAAACCACTTATTGTAGCGCTCCATAAATACCACGCCGGGTTCTGCACTGCGCCACGCCGCTTGAGCAATGAGATCCCAAATTTTGCGCGCTTTGACTGTCTTATGAACAACAGGCGTTTTGCCCAGCGCAAGCCAATTGGGAAGATATCCATCCCATTTGGCGTCATAATCCGGATCATTGGTATCGGGGAAGACCAGATCCCAGTCGCTATCTGTTTTCACCGCTTCCATGAAGCGGTCCGAGACGCAGACAGAGAGATTGGCTCCATTTATGCGGGCTAGGTCCTGTTTGACAGTAATAAATTCCTCGATGTCCGGGTGTGAGTCCCAGAGCATGAGCATAAGGGCGCC
>CAYSOR010000106.1:0-2379 GCA_964432705.1 uncultured Gammaproteobacteria bacterium | reverse complement strand
GAAGAATAAGACGAGTAGAAAAAAGAATTTGTAAAAGTATTGAGCAAAGTGTTGCGAGAATGAGGTTAGACACCGGGCCGGCGAGGGAGATAATGGCGGCGTCACGGCGGGGGTGGCGGAGGTTAAAGGGGTCAAAAACCACAGGCTTTCCCCAGCCAAAGCGGGCGATAAGAAGCATGAGGGTGCCCAAAAGATCGAGGTGAGCAAGAGGATTGAGGGTCAACCTTCCTTGGAGCCTTGGCGTCGGATCACCAAGTCTGTCTGCCCAGTATGCATGGGAGAACTCGTGGATCGTGATAGCGACAGCGAGCGCGATGAGCCAGAAGAGGAAGCCAAGGGGATTACTAGAAAGTTGGTCGATCATGTGGTATAGTATACAGCAATATGGCCTATCTTTGCGACATTTGCGGAAAACATCCTGTTGCCGGAGGCAGCCACAAGCATCATCGTGGAATTGCCGGAGGACAATGGAAAAGGCGGGCACAGCATACCATCCGGATCATTCGCCCAAACACCCACCGTGTGAGTTTACCGATAAACGGGGTCCTCACGAGAATGCGCGCATGCGCCAACTGCATAAAAAGAGTCCGCTTCGACAATAGGAAGAGACAGATCGTCTCAGCGCTTGCCACAGTATAACCCCTTGTCATCCTGACTTCTTTGTCATCCTGAACTTGATTCAGGATCCACGTTGTATACTTTCATCAATGCCCCGAGTTCGGCTATCACTATTTTGTCTATATTCTTGCCACAAAAAAGATGGGAAAATATTTTGACCCGGAATGACAAGCTATTTCGCTTCGCAGAAGAAGGCGAGGCAGCCGGTGGTGTCGCGCTTGAATGTCCATCCTCCGGGGCAATCCTCGGCGCGGGGAGCGGTAAGAGCCGGGCAGCTGCCTGCGGCGCGTGATCTCACGTCGAGGGCGATTTTATTCGTAGCGGTCAAGACGATGATCAGGAGAATGAAGGCGAGTGTCAGGAAAATAATAAAATTCCACGAGGCAAGATCTTTTTGACGAAATAGTGCGGCAGTTCTGCGGCGGGCCATAAGGAAATCCTCTATATCCAGACTAGAAGATACCTTGGGTGGATGTCAAGGGGGTAGGTTTTTTCCCTTCGAGTTGAACAACCGGAGGTTTTATGGAAATGAGTTTTAGTCTCTTATTCTGCGCAGTTGTGGTCCAAACACCGGGCCAGGGGGTGAGTGCGCGAAACTTGGTATCGAGGGCAGAGGGATTGGTTGACAGTGATTCCTTAAACTCTTCCCAAGAAACGAATCCGTCTTCTCGAGTAATTCGGCGGGCATAGAAGAAGTTGCCTGCGGGCTGCGGTGTGGACTTGACGCTGCCGCTTTTTATTTTCGGAAGATATTCAACGAGAACGTCAGCCCCAAGGTCGTAGAGTTTTTTGTAGAGAGTTTCGCGGGTATCGTCTGTTGCAATCGGAATTTTTTGTTGTGCCACAATCTCCCCTTTATCAAATTCTGAGGACATTTTAACTAGAGTGACTCCTGTTTTTTTTTCGCCTTTGAGAATTGCCCATTCGGCGGGAAATGCGCCGCGGTAATCAGGCAGAAGCGAGGGGTGCATATTGATTGCCATAATCTTGGGTAGTTCGAGCCACGTGGGAGGAATGAGTTTTCCGTAGCCGGCAACGACTATAAAATCTGGTTTTTTGAGAGTGTTGGGGATAGCATCGAGTTTTTCAGGACTCAGGACGGGTATGTGACGGGCTCGGGCGAATTGTTCTACGGCGGTCGGGGCGAGCTTCATGTGCCGTCCCGCGGGTTTGGGAGGGGTGGTGATGACCGCGGTGACAGAGAACTGTTTAACGAGTTTCTCAAGTACTTGAACAGAATAATGCTGAAACGAACCAAAGAAGATTATGGTCATATTAGGTTAATTCGAGCTCTTCCAAAACCTCCTTACCTTCTTTGTCTTTGGTCGATTGGTACAGTTTACCTTTCTGTTCAAGGACTCGCTGGGTGAAGAGGATGCCGTTCACGTGATCGGTTTCGTGCTGGATGATAGTGGCCATGAAACCCGTAAAATTTTCTTCGTGCACCTTGCCAGCCGCATCTTGGTAGCGCAAGGTGAGCGTGGCGTTTCTTTTGGCCTGGCCCCAAATTTTGGGAATCGAAAGACAGCCTTCTAGCTTATTATAGCGATCCGGCAATCCGACAATAAGCTTATCTGATCGCTTTATAATTTCCGGGTTTACAAAAACTCGAATTTTAGATTTTTCCGTGGGCTTAGTGATAAACACGCGCCACGATTCTCCGATTTGCGGTGCGGCTAGGCCGACTCCTTTGGGGTTTGTTTTGCTCAGAAATGATTCTTTAAGATCGGCAATAAGACGAGCGAGTCGTTTGTCAAACGA
>CAYSOR010000105.1:0-2401 GCA_964432705.1 uncultured Gammaproteobacteria bacterium | reverse complement strand
ACAATTTTTTTGCAGCCTCCCCTGCAAATACCGCGTGCGTTGCCATGAAATAGATCTTTCCAGCGCCGCGTGCTTTAAGAAATTCGCTCGTTTTAATCACGGTTGCTCCAGTGTTAATAATGTCGTCAAACACAAGAATGTTTATTCCTTGTACCTCCTTCGATGCGCTAACGACAGATACGATTCCGGTAGACAAATCTCGTTTTTTTGTTAGATACACAACCTGTAGCCCTACTTCTTTAGCAAAACGTTCACTTCGCGATTTACCGCCCATGTCTGGAGAAACAACGACGACATTTTGCAGTTTTCGTTTTTTTAGTTCTGATGCAAACAATTCGTGGGTCGAAAGTTCAGTAACGGGAACATGAAAGTACGGAGTAATGGTTTCGGAGTGTAGTTCAACGGTGATAACTGCATCAAAACCCGCTGCTTCAATAAATTTCGCAATTAAGTGCGCTGACACCGCCTCGCCCTTCCGAAATTCTTTATCCTGTTTGCTATACCCCATCCAGGGAATTACAGCTGTCGCCTTACCAACGTTAACTTGATTCAGGGCTTGGCCGATAAGACAGAGTTCCACAAGGTGTTGGTCGGCAATCGTTGAAAGCGATTGCATCACAAAAACGTTTTTATCTCTCACGTCCTCTTTCACCCACACACGACATTCTCCGTCAGCAAAGCGTTTAATCTCGATATCGGCGAGTGATGTAGAGAGAAGTTTTGCAACAGACTGTGCAAGAGGTGCGTTCGACGTACCGGAAAAAAGAATCGGGGCCTGCATGAATAGATTGTACGCGTTTATTTTTGGATTTTCAATTACGTACCTTCCTGCCAACTCGTGAGGTATTTCGATTGCTCGCGTGTCAGACGGTCAATTTTAATTCCCATAGCAGCAAGTTTAAGTCTGGCAATTTCGCTGTCCATCTTTTTTGAAATACTGTACACTTTCACTTTTAGGTGATCTTTGTTTTTTACAAAAAATTCTGCGGCGAGCGCCTGGTTGGCAAAGCTCATATCCATCACATCAGCCGGGTGCCCTTCGGCTGCAGCGAGATTAATAAGTCTCCCCTCTCCCAAAACGTATAATCGTTTCGTCCCTTTGTCATGCTGACGAGATGCTAATGTATACTCATCGACAAACGGCCGGATACGACGTTTGGCTTTCGCTTTTTTGGCGAGCTCTGCTACTGCGATTTCAACATCAAAGTGGCCGGAGTTAGCGAGAACTGCTCCATCTTTCATTTGCAGCATATGCTTAAGCGAGATAACGCTTTTATTTCCTGTGACGGTTACAAAAATATCGCCAATTTTTACCGCATCGCTTATCCGCATCACGGTAAACCCGTCCATAACTGCTTCAAGTGCTTTAATAGGATCGACTTCGCAAATAATTACATGCGCTCCCATCCCCCGCGCGCGTGATGCAAGTCCCCTGCCGCACCACCCATACCCGCATACCACAAACTTTTTGCCGGCAAGGAGCATATTGGTTGCTCGCATGATGCCGTCGAGTGTTGATTGTCCTGTGCCGTAACGGTTATCAAACATATGTTTGGTATCGCTATCGTTGACGGCAAAAACTGGAATTTTTAAAGCCTTGTCCTTCTCCATTGCGCGCAGTCGAATAATGCCGGTAGTTGTCTCTTCATTGGACCCAATGAATTCCCAACGTTCTCCTTTTGGATTTTGAATTTCAATTTTGAATTTTGAACTTTGAATTTTGAATTTGTGGAGCGCAGCGACTAAGTCTGCTCCGTCATCCATGGTGATTTGCGGATGCGTATCGAGAACCGCATTGAGATGTTTGTAATAGGTCTTCGTATCTTCGCCTTTAATGGCATATGTAGAAATTCCGTAATCCTTCACCAGGGATGCTGCAACGTCATCTTGGGTAGACAAGGGGTTACTTGCACAAAGCGCTAAGTTTGCTCCTCCGGCCTTAAGGACTAACATGAGGTTAGCGGTTTCTGCTGTAACGTGGAGGCACGCGCCGATCTTGATCCCCTTGAGCGATTTTTCCCTTACAAATCGTTCTCCAATAAGCTTAAGAACTCCCATTGATCTCCCCGCCCACTCAATTTTAAGCTTGCCCTGGGCTGCAAGAGAGAGGTCTTTGACGTCATGTGTCATAGAGCGATCATTGTACCAAAATTTTCTTTGTAGCGCTTGATGAAGTCTTTTTTTGTAAAGTGATGGGTTACTGTGCCGTATTTTTCTACTGTGTAGACGGCGGCAACAGCGCCCATTTGTCCGCAGATAGCCAGCTCGTCCGATGAAAGGCCAGGCCTTGAGGCAAAACGAAGGTATCCTGCGATGAATCCCGCCCGAAATGCATCGCCTGCGCCCGTGGGATCGACAACTGCCGTGGGTTTTGCCGGTTCAATACGTATGCTATCGGTGC
>CAYSOR010000104.1:0-2402 GCA_964432705.1 uncultured Gammaproteobacteria bacterium | reverse complement strand
GATGTGGGAAAATGGCGGATATTTCACCCCAAAAATTCCTTCAGGGTCAGGTAAGGGGTCTGACCTTAAGAGTTCAAAAGGTCTGACCCCGACGAGAGAGCCCTTTACAATCCTCCTCCCTCCCCCGAACGCGAATGCTGATCTCCATCTTGGCCACGCGATGTATGTGGTTGAAGACATCATGATCCGCTACCACAGGATGAAGGGCAATCCTACCTTGTGGCTTCCGGGAGCAGACCACGCGGGCTTCGAAACACAGTACGTCTTTGAAAAACTGCTGGCGAAGGAAGACAAAAGCCGCTTTGATTATCAACGCGAGGAGCTCTATAAAATGATTTGGGATTTTGTCCACGAAAATCGCGGGAAAATGGAAAATCAGCTTCGCCGTCTTGGGTTTTCACTCGACTGGAGCAGGAATGTATTCACTTTGGATCCAGCGGTCGTCAAAACGGTTTACACGACCTTTAAACGCCTGTTTGATGAAGGGTTAGTATATCGTGGATTACGCTTAGTTAATTATTGCACCAAAGATGGGACTGGATTCTCTGACCTCGAGGTGAAATATATTGAGCGCAATGATCCTCTCTATTACATGAAGTACGGTCCATTTACGATTGCAACAACCCGGCCGGAAACGAAATTCCGCGATACCGCTCTTGCTGTGAATCCCAAAGACAAGCGCTACAAGGCATGGCTTGGTAAACGGCTTGATATTCAAGGTCTTTTAGGGCCCGTACAAATGACCGTGATCGCAGACGAAGAAGTGGATCCAAAATTTGGAACCGGCATCATGAAGGTGACGCCTGCTCATGATCATCACGACTTTGAACTCGGTAAACGATATAACTTACCGGTAACACCAATTATCAACTTTAAAGGACGCATGGATTTCTCGTGGTTCCTCAATCCGATTCCCGGAAAAGAGATTCTCAAACCGGGAATCGATCCAAAATACCGAGCCCGCGCAGAAAAGTATCACGGTAAAAAAATTGCAGAAGCACGGAAACTCATGGTCGAGGATCTTAAGGAAGATGGATTACTCCTTAAGGTTGATGAAGGTTATATTCACCGCATCGGCACCTGCTACAGATGCGGAACAGTCATTGAACCGCTACCCATGGAGCAGTGGTATGTGAAGGTACGTCCTCTTGCCGATACCGCGATCAAAGCGGTCAAAGATAAAAAAATTGCCTTTGTACCCAAACGATTCGAAAAGCGCGCTATTCAGTGGCTGACGGATTTTCATGATTGGAATATTTCCCGCCAACTTGTCTGGGGCATAAGAATTCCTGCGTGGCAATGCGAAGAATGTAACGAATGGACAGTAACAAACGGTGAGACTCCGAATAATTGTTCAAAGTGCAAAAACACCAAACTAAAACAAGATATTGATACCTTTGATACATGGTTTTCATCCGGGCAATGGCCCTTCGCGACTCTTGTGGCAAGTGATACGAAATATGTGACACGCGATATGCAAAACGAAGACGTCTCACGTCTCACGTCTCACGTCTCACCCAAATCTGACTTTGATTATTTCTATCCCACTTCGGTCATGGAAACAGGATACGATATTTTGCCGTGGTGGGTGTGCCGCATGATGATGCTCGGGCTTTATATAACCGAGGATGTTCCATTCAAAACTGTTTATTTACACGGCCTCGTCCGCGACGGGAAAGGCCAAAAAATGAGTAAAAGCAAGGGAAACGTTATTAATCCACTGAAAATGGTTGACCAATATGGCGCTGACGCACTCCGCTTTTCGCTTATCTTTGGTACTGCCGCAGGAAACGATCAATCCCTTTCGGAAGATAAAATCCGCGGGATGAGAAATTTTGCCAACAAAATTTGGAATGCCGCACGTTTTGTATCGCTGTTCCAAGAAACGAAAAGTGCCCCGCAGGATGCTAGTTTCAAAAAAGAGATACATCGAGTCACAAAAAAAGTCACGTCATATATGGATAAAATGAATTTTAATGCAGCAAGCGAACTTCTTTACGAAAGTTTCTGGCATTGGTTTTGCGATCAAATGATTGAACAGGCAAAAAAGGGAGAAATTTCCAAAGCGGTGTTACATGAAGGACTCCTCACCTATCTCAAACTCCTCCACCCCTTCATGCCCTTTGTCACTGAGGAGCTATACCAAAAAATGCCAGGGTGGAACGGAAAGCCCTTGATTATTTCCCCCTGGCCGAAAGAGGCATAACGTAGACCTATTTCTTCAAGCGTCTTGCCACCTCTGTGAGTTTTCCTACACCGTAAATGGCTACAGAAGACATAAACATTTTTCCCAGTAAATTCACGTTTTCCGGCGTTGCGTACTTCCAGAGATCTTTATCTGCGAGCGTTCCAATGGTAAATATCGCAGCACCCGCCATACCGCCGCACCCTAAAAACTTAAT
>CAYSOR010000103.1:0-2405 GCA_964432705.1 uncultured Gammaproteobacteria bacterium | reverse complement strand
GAAGACCTGCCTGCGCAGGCAGGTACCACGGGCGTTAGCCCGTGGAGCTTCATTTTCTACGGTCTGACTCCGTGAAGCACCTTCGTCATTTCCTGCATAAACCGCGCACCCCCAAGTACCCCCCGCAACTGCTTTTTAAACGGATCAAAGTCCACTCCAAGTCCGGCGAGTGTAAACTCAGAAAATAACTGTTTCTGTTTTACGGGATCTTCAGAAAACATTGTTAAAATTTCACTGGTCGCAATGAATGGTGTCCCAGAGCCGGCGGTTAAGTATTTGAGATAGCTTGACCAAGGGTACTCTTCCACTCTCTCGACTAACCCTGCCCGAACCGCATTCAGATGAATATACCGCACCACTTCCAAAAGGTACGTTTCTTTCTCTACCGCAATGCTTTTAAATCTGCCGCCAAACACGTGCCCGACCCGATCGTGTTTTTTGTTAAAGTACATCGTATGTGCGGTGAGGAGTACTTGCAAAATTTTAGAGAGCGGCTGTTTCTCGGTGCGAAGCAGTACGTGAAAATGGTTTGGCATCAGACTATATGCGAGGAGCGTGTAACCCAAGTCTTTTTGATAACGATCGAGATTACTCAAAAACCGTTGGTAGTCACTAGATTCCAAAAACACGGGCTCGCGGTTATTGCCGCGGGCAAATGTATGAAAAATGACTCCGGTGGTATTGATGCGGGGATTACGGGCCATCTGGGTATCAGCGTAGAAGGTTAGGACGCAAAAGTCAAGGTCTGACCCCGATTTGCACTAAGAGAGATCGGTGCAAGAAATAACCAATGAGAAGAGGCAAAATCGGGATGATCATAAGCCAGATACGTGCAACAGCTACTTCGTCCCCTAACTGCAAGACAAAAAGAAGTAGGATAAAACTGACAATACGGAATACACTCATGACGAGAGCTTGTTCGAGCAACATGTGATACTTCTGCTGCCAACCACCCTGGGTGTCATCAAGAGTTCGAAACGCCTCAATGGACAATGCGTTTTGAAAGAATGCGACCGTGACTCCGGAAACGAGAATAAAAACCAACGCTCCAACCATATTTGGAAAAAAACCAAGCGAGAAAATTGAAATCGCCGAACCAATAACGCCTATCCAAAATCCTGACTTGTATCTTTTGAGAATGCGAATGGAAAGGATGCTTACCACAGTTGCCAGTGTTGCAGTGATTGTTAAGGCAAGCCCAAGACGAGCTTCTCCGCCCAAGAGAAGGTACAAGACCACTCCGGAAACCGTGGCTAAGGCCACATCGTAAAAACCCAACAGTCCTTGTTGCCGCAAAACGAGCTTCCAACGCACGCTGCGGCGGTGACTAAACATGTGTCGGTAAGAAAATTGCGGCGGCTCATGGGAAGGCAATTTACCGATGACCATAACGGCCGCAGTCATGATGATAAATACTAGGAAAAAAAGTACCGCGTAGCCTGTAGAAAGTGATGACGAAAGATGCGCGATAAACGATATAAGTCCACCGCCAGCAACCGGACCTATTGCATTAGCTAGATTTACGAGCGCTAATACCCAACCAAAGTACTCCTCACGCCTACCAGCATGGGTGAGAATGTATTGATTGAGGTTGTATGCCGCCCAGTAGTTCCCTCCGGAAAATCCACCAAGGATGCCAAGTGGCATGATATAGTAAACGCTTTGTTCCTTGAGAAAAAACAGCAGAAAGTAAAATACAGCACTAGTGAGAAAACTAACCTTCATCATGAGCCCCGACGAAACTTTTCTCAGAGTCCACCCGCTCATACCATAGAAAACCGCGAATGATGTAAACGTGATGATGTTATAGAGGATAGTGGTTTTGAGGTCGCTGTGGGCAAAGAAAAACACGTTGACAAAAACGCCCGCAAGCGAATAGGCGAGAAAATTTAAAAATTGAATGATGAGAAGCTTTCGCTCTTCCACCGACAAATGTCGCATATCAGACGATTGTAACGCAAAAAACCCCGCTTTACTATACATGCTACAATATTCTTTATTGTGCCGATCATCATATTTTCACTTATCGGCGGAACACTCGGAGACAGCCATAATCGCAAAAAAATCCTCTTTATCACGCAAATTATACAAGCTGCCCTCGCCATCCTTCTTGCCGCAGTCACGTGGTATGGACGAGCCACTCCGCTCATTTTATATCTTATTAATAGTGCACTCACCGCAATCTATTCTGTCGATGCGCCTACTCGGTCTGCCTTCGTGCCAAAACTCGTTGCTCGCAAGCATTACGGCAATGCGATAAGCCTTAATGTCATGGGATGGCATGAGCGCAATAATTAGAAATATCATCCGGCAGCTCTCTACCCCCGATTCCCTTCGAGCCCGCATGATGTCTATGAAGCTCCCACGACCTTACGGTCGGGGTATCTTCTCCCCACGCTTCGTCG
>CAYSOR010000102.1:0-2426 GCA_964432705.1 uncultured Gammaproteobacteria bacterium | reverse complement strand
AACCAAAAGGATTCGAAGGCCTTTGATGTGTGCACCCAGTCCGGCAGTGATTTTTAACTGCCCTTGCTTTTGAATATCCGTGTAGCTTTGTATGGTTATTGAGCAAATGGGAATGTGCAAGTGATCGGAGAGTAGGTGGCCGAGCGTGAGCCCTCCACGGGCAATTGCGACGATTTCATCAAACGGTTTTTCCTGGGCGATGATTGCAGCGGCTAATTTTTGGGCGAGCGAGTGATACTGACTCCAGGAAATCGGAAGGTACTGCACGTTCATGGTCTCTAGTATATAATACCTCTATGGAGAAGGGAAAGACCCTCAAATACGCGAGTATTGCTATCTCCGGCCGTCCCGGTGCGGGACGGTCGACACTCATCACAAACCTTAAACCGTATCTCGAACCCCTCGGATGGACATTCTTTTCCGGCGGTGAATGGGCGAGACAATTTGCCATTAAAGCGGGAAAAGTAAAACCAGCTGACTCCAAACATCATTTTGCAACTCATTATGGAGACGAGATTGATCACCAAATAGATACAGCAATGCGCGAGAAACTTTCTGACTCAAATGTCCACATGGTTGTTGAATCATGGATATCCGGCTGGAACATGCGGGGGCTTCCACACGTCCTCAAAGTCCTTCTCATGTGTGATGATGCGCTGCGTATTGATAGAGTCGTCAATCGGGATAATTTGACGGTCGAAGAAGCCAAAAAACATCTCGAACAGCGAGAAACGGAAAATATTTCGAAATGGAAGCGGATGTACGGAACTGACGACTTCTGGGATCCCAAGCATTATGACCTCGTCATCAATACGTATTCCCACGGCCCCAAAGAAACCCTCGACCTCGTCCTCCAGGCGATGGGGTACTACGCAGCCAACGGTCAGCCAAAGGGGGAATAATCATGACTAAATATGAGTAAGGGATTTATTTATACTTTTTCAGCGGCTTTCGCGTGGGCCATAAGCATTGTTATTGCAAGGTTTGTACTACGAGCGGGCGAAAACGCTTATAACGTAGTGTTTTGGACCACAGTTCTTTCTGTTCCCTATTGGTTTTATGTTCTGTTGGGCAGGAAAGTTGAACTTAAAAAAGCAACAAAAAAAGATTATTCTATCCTCCTTGGAATGGGCTTGGTGAGTACGATAGGCGTAAGTATTACGGAGGCATTCGCCCTAAAATACAGTCCAGCTGTTAATTACTCGTTTCTTATAAGAACTGTAATTTTGTTTACATTTCTGTTTGCCTACTTATTCTTGGGAGAAAAACTCACTTTAAAAAAGATTGTGTTAGCGTTTTTACTCTTAACAGGAGCTTATTTGCTGACCACGAAGGGACAAATTATTTCGCTTACGTTAGGAGATATTTTTACGCTCACGGAGGCAGCCTTAATTGCGCTTGGCAATAACATTTTTGGAAAGATGGCAACGAACCGCATGAGTACTCAGCTAAGCGCCTCTGCCGGTTTCTTAATCGGTGTCGTTCCATTAGCATTTATTGCTCTAATGAATAACGCTATTGCTGTACCCAAGTCATTATTTCTTATTAGCCTATTAACATTTGTTTACATCGTTATAACTAACCTTAGATTCAACGCCTACAAAAATGCTTCTGCTTCTTATGTAACCATGATTTTTTCTTTTACTCCCGTTTTTGTGTCGTTCATGGCCATACCTCTTTTACAAGAAACGATGACGCCAATTCAGATTATAGGGGGCACGCTTATAGTTCTCGCCGGCATTGCTGTAGAAAAACTGAAAATTTAATAATTTGGCCAAACAGACTGATAATTAAAGTGGCATCAGCGAAGATTGAATTAGATCTATGTGCCGGGTCAACCCAAAAACCTACGCGGGAAGTCCTCGACGGAGAGAAAACGTATCGAGTGGGACTCCTTGTGCTTCAAGCTTGGAAAGGTTGACGAGTGTACTTGCGTGATCAATGTCGATGCCAACAATGTTTCCTTTTTTGTTGAAATCCAAAACCACACCAGAAGCTACCTCTCGTGAATCAGCGCTTGAACTTTCGGAGAGTTCTATATAGAGCGAATCGGTGTCGGGATAATAATGAAATTTCATTGTATCTCCTTTTGAAAATCTCGATCTAGGAAAGCATTGTGAATGGTTTTCCCATCTCCGAGAGTTACAACACGGATATATTTTTTAAGTTCACGAACAAAAATCCAATATCGCACACGTCCGTCTGATTGCACTTGTTTGCGGATAGGTTTTTTCAGTGCCTCCACACACCACTTTCTTTTGAGGTATGGTCTTTTTCGAAGAACCTGTTCCTCAAAATACCGCGTCGTTTTCACCAAAGAGAAGTATAACACAGAGGGTTATCCCGATTCTATTGGAGATTTTCTGGGGTTTCACAAACACCCACCAGTGTATGAGCCAGACGTAGGTTGAGGGAGGCCTCAATGA
>CAYSOR010000101.1:0-2442 GCA_964432705.1 uncultured Gammaproteobacteria bacterium | reverse complement strand
CCAACGGAACTGGAGTAACTGGGAAAAGAGCAGACATTGGGAGAAGCAGAATACTTGGGGTGTCCAAGGTTTGAAGCCGCAAACGCGGTCACAACAGCCGTCTCAAGCGACAAAACAGCAATCCCGACCTCACTCCCGAGAGGTACAGTCGCAGCAATCACAGCCACAACACCGGGAGGCACCACAACAATCTAAACCCCGACATGGGAAACCTGAAAGAGGGGGGGGAGAAAAACAGGATAGGAAGTAGAATGACAAAAAGTTTTTCCCACTATGAAAAGGCTGCTATCTATAAAAATCTGGCAGGTGGAGCAAGAAAACTATTTGACGTCACAATAACCTGGTTGACAGAAGTTTCAAGAAGGAGTATCAAATGTAGTGGACGATTGCTGTAATACTCGACTCACCACGGATCAACAAGGCGAAACGGAACCTGATCGTGAAATCACTCAAAAAATCCGTCAAGCTATCGTCGCCCTTTAACTTTTTAGGAGGTGAACTATGGGAATAAACAATTCGGTATTTGATAAAACTGGAGAAACCGCGGCAGAGTTCCAAGATTCGGGTAAGTCGACCGGCTTCGAGAATGTCAAAAATATTATTGCTGATAAGATGCATAATGTTGCTGAGGCTCTGGGCGAAAAAGTGGCAGATGAGGATGCGCAATCCGGTAAAGCTCAGTACGGAAAACAGGCATCCAAATGGTTGGACCAATCAGCCGAGTACGTTCGGCAATTCGACTATAAGCAGGCTGATACCAGAGTCCGAGAATACGTCAGGCAGAGCCCGGGGCGCAGCCTCTTGATCGCAGGAGCCGTCGGCCTGATTATCGGAGCTATTTTGCAACGCAGGTAAGGAGGTGGTGTTTCCCAATGGACAACAAAGTGGTGAACAAGGACGCTTCAACACAACGAGAATCCTTAACTGAACTGTTGAGACAACTTGCCAGCACCTCATCTGCGGTGGTTCACGACGAATTTGAGCTTGTGATCCAGGGAATTCGCGAAAAGGTGAGAGCTGCTCGCAGCGGAGTCTTATTAGTCGTGACAGGAGCCGTCATCAGTTTTGCCGCATTCATGTCACTTTGCGCCGCATTGATCATCGGACTCACTTCTTATATGCCCCCCGTCATTGCGGCGCTTGTCACTGGAGCAGTGCTTGTCTTGATGGGTGTCGTCATTGCCTTCATCGGCTACAGGCAATTGAAGAAAAATCGATCCTTAAAACATAGAAGGCAATGCAAACCTGAAAAGGAGGACCAGCAATGGCTGAAAGAGAATACTTAAATAACACAGGAAAAACGGATGTCGAGCGCAGTACCGAAGATATACGTCAGGATATAGCTAAAGGAGAAGAGGCCATTTCCCAGACAGTCGAGAAGATCGGCGAGCGTATCAAAGAGAAACTGGATTTGCGCGGATATGTGAAGGACTATCCATACTGGACGCTGGGAGCCGCCGCCGGCCTTGGCTATCTTGCTTCAGGGATTTTCCGAAAACGCACCACTCCCATAGAGCAAATCATGGATTCCATTGCAGAGAAAGTTAGCGATCCACTCGGTGGCATGCTTGACCGAGCCAGCGGCCCCGGACTAATCAAGGTGGCACTGCTGGGTATCGCCGCGAAGGCTGCAGCCAATTGGTTAAAGAATACAACCTCGAAAGCTGTGGCAAGCGGTGGCGCAGGGGCTACACCGCAAACAGGAAGTGGTTCAACCGTTAGCCCGAGAGTGAATACGTAAAACATTATTAAAATTAAGTTAACGCTTAATCTTTCCAAGGAGGATAATATGGATAACATGGATGTCGAAAACAAAAAAGACCAGACCCAAATGGTAGGAGAATCTGGCAGCGCTGGTGCTGCTGCTCAGAGTACCCTTGAACGCGGCGCCGAGGCTTACAAGCAGGTGGAGAAGACTGTAACTGATGTTTATGATAGAACAGCCCAGGCGGTAAGCGAAACTTATGAGAAGGCCAGGAGTTATAGCAACGAAAATCCGGGCAAGACGATTCTTGTCGCGTTAGGTATAGGAGTGGGACTGGGGTTTCTCTTGGGGGCAAGCTCTCATCGCTCGCGTACCAGTCGGTTTGCCCAACCCGTGGTCAACGCGCTCTCCGACATTGCTCTGGAGTTTTTCCGTTAAACGGTGTTGTCACTGGCAAAAAGCATTCCAAGCAACTGGGAAAGTTCAATGTCTCATAAAAATGTAGGATCGGTATGCGTAAAACAGAAGAAGGGAAGATAGAGTGGATTTTACCTGCTCTTTAAAATCCTGTTTTAGGAACAAGTCCACCTGAACTAAGATAATATGAAGACTATATGACGCCAAAGATTTATCAATAGTGATACAAAACTTTTGACAATACGATCCTATAAAAAAGGAGGTTAAAAATGCTAAAAACCAGAGTTACTGAAATGTTTAATATTAAGTACCCTTTCATT
>CAYSOR010000100.1:0-2458 GCA_964432705.1 uncultured Gammaproteobacteria bacterium | reverse complement strand
AGGTAGAGTTCTATGAGTGCTTTTGCTTGACCAGGTTTAAACGAATCGAGAAATTGAAAAATGAGTACAGGCAACTTATAAAGCTTCGCTGTTGTACTGCTACCTAATTTTGTAAGTAGTGTTTTAGGTAATTCCTTCTGCTCCCAAACAACAAGATCGGTGTCCTTTGGGACTTGTTTGAGCATCACGGTTAACAGTTCTATTCTTTTTGTTTTTTTAAGTTGCTGACTAAAGAGATTTTCTATAGCAATTAGCGTTTGTTTACCAAAAAGCGAGTCGGATCCGTACGCTTGGGTGAGGGTAGTAATATCAAGAGAACGACCTTCCAAACGGCGAATGTCCTTAGATCGAGCTTCTGTAATACGTCTCTGAAACTCGACTCTGGATGCTTCAGTATTGTCTCCATGAAGAATAGTAATCATACGGGAGTTGAATTTTTATACATCTGAAATAGTCGTTCCACTGCTCGATGGTCTATGCGGCTGTATCTGCCTCTATGCGGGACCAAAGCACCCGAAAAGTTTTTTGGGATATGCATGAGTTCATGAATAATGATTCTCGTTTTATCGTCATCAGAAAGCTTGTCAAAGTGATGAGAAAGCACTTCAATAACATAGTGAGCTGGCAAATTCAGTGCTTTTTGCCAAATTTTGGGAAAACTCCATATCCGCGCTCGCGCCATGCTGGTCGCTTTGAAGCTTCTCATACAGATAATTCGCCTACTATTAACGTTGGGCATAGATACTCGTTTCAGAATCATTCTCATGAGACGCTGTACATCAGGCGCTAGTAGTACGTCCATATATTCTTCATTACGTGTTCATCACTTCTTTGTTGTCAGATAGAAAAAGTCTCCTTCCTTAACCGGTTCCTTCAGTTTTACTCCGCACGACTCTCCAACCGGAACCTCATCGACTTGCTTATGTTCAACCTGAAGTGAATCCAACGTTTGTGTAAACTCCTTATCATGTCCGGAAACTTTAACCGTATCACCAACCTTGAGCGGTTGATTCATGACACTAACTACAGCGACGCCAATTTTATCGTAGTAGTGAGTTACTTTACCTATTTGTACGTCCATGCTTCATCACCCCCTTTCGCTAAAAACAGTTTACGAGTCTTACGAGTAATTACTGTTTCTTGCGTCCGCCGATCAAACGCAGCATGAGGCGTGTATGAATAATACTGCAAAGCCGAATGCTAAGTTAAGGCGGACTCACCCTTTGTAATACTTCTTTCCTTTTATTCTATCAGGTAGCATGCTCTCTGTGGTATACACCTTATATCCTTTTCCATACCCAAGCCCTTTCATGAGCTTCGTCGGTGCGTTACGAATGTTCAGGGGAATTGGGAGATTGCCGTATTTCTTTACATCATCAAGAGCTCGAAAATACGCATCGTAGGCGCTACGATCTTTTTTAGCGAGGCATAGGTAAACGACACCGTGTGCTAAGTTTTCCTGGCATTCGGGATACCCAATTGTGTGACATGCATCGAAAACTGCGTTGGCGACGACCAAAGCCGTGGGTTGGGCCATACCGATGTCTTCGGAAGCAAACACCACCATTCGTCGAGCAATAAACAACGGATCCTCACCAGCATTCACCATGCGCGCAAGGTAATACAACGCGGCATCAACGTCGCTTGCACGCATAGATTTAATAAAGGCAGAAATGGTATTGTAGTGTTCATCACCCACCCGATCATATTGAAGCATCTTTCGCTGTGCCGCTTCCTCAATATCCATTAATGAAAGCATAGGGTCAGGCCTTTTCTTGTCTAAGGCCTGACCCTGTCTTATCTCCGCGGCTATTTCAAGAATTGTGAGAAGTGCGCGTGCGTCCCCATTAGAGGCTTCAAGAAGAAAGTTTTCTGCATCTTTCTCAATTTTCTTTTTAAGATACCTTAAACCATTATTGGCGATTATTCTCAAATCTTTTTCAGAAAGCGGATGGAGAACGATGACACGGCATCTTGATAGCAGTGGAGATATTACCTCAAATGAAGGATTTTCTGTTGTCGCACCGATAAGAATGATTGTTCCTTTCTCAACATGAGGAAGGAGCGAGTCCTGCTGCGCTTTATTAAACCTGTGAATTTCGTCAAGAAAAAATACTGTACGTTTGCCGTATGCTGTTAACCTAGTTACGGCATTTTTCATAATAGTGCGAACTTCAGCTAACGTTGTAGAAACTGCGGATCTGGCTTCAAATTCACTATTAGTTAAAGAAGCAAGCAAGTGCGCAAGCGTTGTTTTGCCGCAACCCGGAGGACCCCAAAAAATCATTGACGGTAAATATGACGAGGCAAGAAGTTTTCGGATAATTCCATTTTTGCCCACAAGATGTTCTTGACCAACGACTTCATCGAGGGTTTTTGGCCGAAGAATGTCAGCAAGTGGACGATACTCTTTCATCGATTGTCATTGTATCATGCGTTTGTTTTCCCAGGCGGCATC
>CAYSOR010000099.1:0-2521 GCA_964432705.1 uncultured Gammaproteobacteria bacterium | reverse complement strand
AGGACGCAGAAGTGATGACTGATTTTTTTTGAAATAAAAGGAAGAAAAGAATGCTGAAAATAACCAGTTGAAACTGGTTAGTCTCTCTTAATCAGCGATTTTCGCCACATAGTTCTAAATTAATTTACGACCGCTTCTCATGGCCGGTTTAAGAACGATCTCCTCACGCATCAAGTTCTCGATCGGTTTTTCTCATTCCAGTACTTAATCCATAATTCTGACATAACCGCTGATTTGCTGAAAGTCATTTATTGCCGTTGGCCTGTTTGACAAAGTTGTTCTCCTCTAAAGAGACAGTTTTCTTCTCTATAGAACTCATTTTTGACATTATTATATTGACATTATATGTTGCAAATACATAGATTAAATACATGCTTGATCCAATACGGTTTTTTAAGAACCCCGATGTCGCTGGGCAGAAGCAATACGAAGCCTTGCGTGGTTATTTTATCGACCATATTCCGGGTAAAGAAATTGCCCGACGATTCAGTTACACATATGCTGCTTTTAATTCTCTCAAGCAACGGTTTAAAGCTGGATCGCTGACGTTTTTATTTACAGCACCACCAGGCCCCAAAGGGCCACGGATTTCTTCGGAACTGCGCGAACAAATTATTGAATATCGCCGCAAACGTTTATCTGCCTACCAGATCGCTGAAGTCCTTGAGACCTTGGGGACGTTGGTGAGCATGAGTACCGTTAGTCGAATTCTGGTCGAAGAAGGTTTTTCTCGCTTACCACGAAGAACACAGTTACTCATTGGTATTACCAAAGACAACACGATCGTGCCAAGCATTGCATCGGAGCTTGAACCGGATGCCCTTACCGGATGGCGGGGCGAATGTGCTGTTGGCGGCATATTCCTGTTTGCTCCGCTTCTTGAACACTTTGGCATTGTGGACGCGGTGAAAAAAGCAAACTTGCCGCGTTCTGCAGACATATCATCCCTTAACTATACATTATCAATGCTGGCCCTGAAATTGGTAGGGAAACCCCGATTGAGTCAAATAAGCGACTTCAACTTTGATAAAGGCTTAGGTCTTTTCGCCAATCTGAATGTTTTGCCGAAATCGACGGCGATCTCCACCTATTCTTATCGATTGGCGCAGGAAAATGTTAATGCGTTCATGCTCGCTTTTGTACAGAAACAGAATGCAATGAAGATTTATGGTTCCGACACCCTCAATCTGGATTTCCACACGATTCAGCACTATGGAGAAGAATCGGTATTAGAAGAACACTTTGCCGGCGCACGGAATAAACGGGTGAAGGGTGCGTTGACCTTTATCGCACAGGATTGTGATTCTCGTTGCCAGCTCTATGTTAAAACCGATATCGCTCGTAGTGAAGCGGATGACCAGATATTGCACTTTGTAAAATTCTGGAGGAAAATCCGTGGTCCCCTTCGTCAAACTTTAGTATTCGATTCTAAGCTTACAACCTACGAGAATCTTGCAGCTTTGAATTCTGACGGTGTAACCTTCATTACGTTGCGGCGCAGAGGAAAAAACCTGGTAAAAGCATTGGAATCCATTCCCGCTCAGGAATGGACCCGGATTAAAATTGACAGCCCTAAAAGAAAATTTCCAAACCCTCTGGTGTATGACTCTCAGATTGAATTGCCTTATGTCGGAACCATTCGTCAAATCGTAATGAAGGGGAATGGCAGGGAGGAACCTGCGTTTTTCATTACCAATGATGTAAAAAGCACTGTCACCGAAATTATTGCTCAATACTGCAAACGATGGAGAATAGAGAACGGCATTGCAGAAGCCGTCGGGTTCTTCAATCTCAACAAACTCTCATCACCCATTCTCATCAAGATTCATTTCGATGTCGTACTGACAATGATAGCTGATACTCTCTACTATCATTTTGCTCAATCATTGCGGGGCTTCGAAAAATGTAATGCGGAAAAGATTTTTCGTCATTTTATTGATATGCCAGCCAAAATAGAAGTTACCGAGGACACCATTAATGTGGCATTCCCACTTCGATCACACAGCCCGGTACTACGCTCAGCAAAAATTGACGCTTGGGCACAACCTATTTCATGGCTTGGCAATCGTCGTATCGTATATTCTTGGGGATGATGGTGGGCTGGAAAAACCCACCAATTTAATCTATAATTATGCAACTAAGACCCTTGGCGAAAATCGCTGTTGAATGAAGAAAAATCCATGCAAAAAGACCATGGCGTTTCGGGCTATTTTCTTTTGCCTTTCAATCTACATTCAACAATCTGCAATCAAAAATGCGTAAGTGCCGGTTTGCCGATGGGAAACACATTGAACCCCATCGCGAAAAGCTTGTCGTGGACGAGGATATTTCTTCCGTCAAAAATAAACGCCGGTTTTTCCATCCCTTCGAATATTTTTTTATAATCGAGCGCCCGGTACTGGTCCCATTCAGTGCAGAGGGCAATGGCGTGTGCGCCGCGTGCGGCCGCGTACGGGTCGGTTGTCAGTTCCACTTTATCAATTACCTCCGCGAGGTCTGTTTTGGCGTTGTCAAGCGCCTC
>CAYSOR010000098.1:0-2555 GCA_964432705.1 uncultured Gammaproteobacteria bacterium | reverse complement strand
AATAAATTGGTTTGTCTTAATAAATCAATGCCTTCAGCAGCTTTGTTGGATTCAAAAATTTTAATTAATTCATCTCTGACTCTTTCTTTGGAAATAAATTGTATTAAGCCAGCATTTTTCTGAATTGCTTTAAAAGTTTTATCTTCAATTGTAAAATCTAAAGTACAAGCGAATCGCACTGCCCTCAACATTCTTAAAGCATCTTCATTAAATCTGTCATCTGCCTCGCCAACTGCCCGAATAATTTTGTTTTTTAAATCTTTTTGACCCTTAAATGGATCGACAATTTTACTATCCTCGGCCAAGGCAATAGCATTTACAGTAAAATCTCTCCTCGCCAAATCTTCTTCCACTGTTTTGGCAAATTTTATTTCATCGGGATGGCGTTTATCGGAATATTTCTCATCAATCCGATAAGTGGTTATTTCTATTTCTTTTAAGGTTTCATCTTTAGAATTAGTCATTACTGTAACTGTTCCGAATTTATTAGCATAAAATGATTTTAAAAATATCTTCTGAATTTCTTCTGGCTTAGCATTGGTAGTAATGTCCCAATCTTTCGGCTTAACATCCCTTAACAAATCCCTCACGCACCCGCCAACAACATATGCCTGGTAGCCATTTTTAATCAATTTTTCAACTATTTTTTTTACTTCAGTTGGTATATTCATTTCACTTTAACAATAATCTAAAAATCGTTTTTTGGCAATAAAAAGGCGGCTTCGTCTTATGACGGGGTGCCGCTGGACCCCTTGTTGATCAGCTCGTTTTCTTGCGAGCCAGATACTCCCTGCCTTTGCCAACATCCGTGTTGATCGGTGCATTTTGGGCGCAAAGCGGACAATCCGCTTCGTCCCACGCGTCGAGCTTCACATTGACGAGCGCAAAGAGCTTTGGCGGGTCTGCCACGTCCTGCAGTGTAATCCCTCCACGATTACAGAGAACGCCGAGACCAACGATGTTGCCACCGAGAGCGCGAGTTGCCTCGATGACTTTCTTTGCCGAGCCGCCAGTAGTGAGAACATCCTCCACCACCAAGACGTTTTTCCCGGCTACGATCTTGTCATAGCCGCGCTTGATGACGAAGGAATCTCCATCCTTATCCGCATAGACACCAAGTACCTCTCGTCCAGTGAGATCAGTAAGGTGTTCAGCTACGCGATTCGAGAGAATGCACCCCCCGATAGCCGGAGCGATAACCACTTCCACGCCATCGTCTGCGAACTGCTCGGCGATTGCCCGACACAACTCTGATGTCTCTTTGGTATGCGGATACACCGCGTCCTTGTTGACATAGGCCGTGCCGTGCTTGCCGGAAGTATAGACGATGTGGCTGTCAGTGATCACTGCGCCGACTTTACCGAGTACTTGCAAGACTTCCTGTTCTTTCATGGTTTCACCTCCTGATTGCCGATTAGTTTAGTAAGCTCGATCAGTTTTCGGTTGTGCCACGCACCCTCAGAGTAAACTCTTCCGGCTTTATCTTCTAAAAATTGCTGGGCAATCATCTGAGCCTCTTCATCGCTTTCTGCCCTTATTAAACAAGAGAGATCTTCCCAACGAAGCTCATGATAGTCGCCATATGCTGGTCCAACATCAAGATCGTATGGTGCTCCATAGTGAAGTTCGTAATCATGGCACCTCGCATCCTTTTCCAACCACCCCAATGCCCTAGAAATCTCTTCCGTGATTTTCTGGACTGCGTCAGCAGGCGTGCCGATTTCCGCCGGTGACTTGGTGATGGGACGACCGATGACAAGAGCCGTTGCTCCGGCCTTGATCGCTTCCGCTGGCGTCATGATTCTTTTCTGGTCTCCAACGGTCGCCCATTCGGGTCGTACGCCCGGCGTGACCTTTAGCAAGCTACCGAGCTCTTTCTGCTTTCCAAGAAGCTCAAGCTCCTGCGGCGAACAGATGATTCCATCCGCTCCGACCTCCGCAAGTACTTTGGCAAATTGAAGCACTTTGGGTCCTGGTTGATCGCCAAAAATAGAAATACATTCTTCCTCGTCAATAGATGTTAAAACAGTTACGCCCAGAACCAAAGAGTTACCTTTGTTTGCCACGGCTGCTTCAACCGATTCTCTTCCCGCCGAGGCATGAACGTTGAACATCTTGACGTTCAGTCTGGCAACCGCTTTAGCCGCGCCACCGACCGTGTTCGGAATGTCATTGAACTTGCCGTCGTAGAAGACCTGACCGCCGAGCGAATGAACGAACTCGACGACCTGGGGAGCTCCTACTGCCGTAAGCAATTCCAGCCCAACCTTAAAACATCCCACGTGCGGAGCAAGGCTTTCCACAAGGGTTTTAGCCTTGTCTAAGCTGTCCACGTCTAAAGCAACAATAATTCTGTCTTTTGCTTCCATGATAATACCTCCTTTTCATGGTTTGAATTTTTAAGATACAAATTAAGTTAACTATTTCATTCTATACCTCCTTTACTAAGATATTAATCCAAATCCTTAAAAATGTCAAGCAAAATCCCTTTTTGGCAATAAAAAAACCAGTTGTTTGGGACAACTGGCAAACCTTCGCTTCACAACTCGAGATCC
>CAYSOR010000097.1:0-2662 GCA_964432705.1 uncultured Gammaproteobacteria bacterium | reverse complement strand
TGTTTCGGTTCCCAACCGAGGAGTTTTTTGGCTTTTGTGTTATCTGCATAAATACTTGCCGGATCTCCCGCCCGGCGGGATTTTACTTCAACCGGAACCTTTTTGCCGGTGACTTTCGAAACAGAAGCGATAACCTCAAGATTACTGTATCCCTTCCCCACTCCAAGGTTAACCGAGGCTGATGCACCACCCTTTTTTAAATATTCCATCGCTTTGACATGGGCGTCGGCTAGATCCACGACATGGATGTAGTCGCGAATACAGGTGCCATCAGGAGTCGGATAATCTTTTCCGTACAGTTCGAAAACCTTCCTCTTACCGCTTACAACATCCAAAAGCACAGGGATAATGTGCGTTTCTTCCGAATGGTCCTCTCCGAGGCTACCGTCAAGCATGGCTCCCGCAGCATTAAAGTACCGGAGGTTCATGAATTTGAGTTTATAAACTCGGCCGTACCATGCAATTATTTCTTCAACAATGTGCTTACTTGATCCATAGACGCTCTCCGGAGCAACCTTTTCTTCCTCAGTAACCGGCAGTGATTTGGGATAGCCATATACGGCACATGTTGAGGAAAACACCAGGGTTTTGCACCCGTACTTACGCATAGCTTCAAGAAGGTTAAGGGTACCCATGACGTTATTTTGGTAGTACTCGAAGGGTTTTTCCATCGACTCAGGAGCAAGAGCCAAGGCAGCGAAGTGTATAACTGCATCAAATTTTTCTGCTGCAAAAACCTCATCAACGTCACTTTTGATCGTCAGGTCGCCTACAGCCAGCTTCGTATCTCTAACTGCGTATCTGTGGCCATTTTTGAGGCTATCAAACACCACGGTCTCCACGCCCTG
Organism: uncultured Gammaproteobacteria bacterium; assembly: GCA_964432705.1. GTDB lineage: Bacteria > Patescibacteriota > Microgenomatia > UBA10105 > UBA927 > 01-FULL-43-11b. The sequence continues at coordinate 1,814 of CAYSOR010000097.1, read as the reverse complement.
TGATCTTAGAATGGCATTGGTAATCGACCCAATATACCCCGCCCCACCAGTAATAAGGATCCGCATACCCTTATTGTACCTTATGTGAGGATTTTAGAAAAAACAAGCAAGACATGAAGAAAAATGCTGCGGCGTACCAGGTGAGGCGTTCGGCGGTAAAAAAGATCCAAAGAGAAAATAGAGGGATAGAAAGCAGTAAACAGAAAAGACCGGCAATGACAAAATTGCGTGGTTGACGCTTCATAATGAGCCAAGCGAGCACGATAAAAAAGAGAATATCTTGAATTTTCATAATTTTTTCAAGGGGACTCCTTGCGAAATGCAAGGGGTCCCCTTATAAAACTTCAAACACGGCAAGTTCTGTGAAATCTGACATTCGCCGAAGCCACGGCATTTGTTCTGCTTCTTTGATCGCTTGTTGGTGCTTTTCTTCGTCATACATACGATCTGTGACAAATAGTTCTCCGCGTACATCCAATGGAACGATGACATAGCGGGTGCCGTCAAGCGCCTGCTTTTCCAACAAGGCAGTTTCTTTTGCCGGGTGGAGACTACTTGTGTATACAAACCGAGACACTTTCGGATACCACGCAGTTTGAAAATATTCTGGTTGATTAATCAGTAAATCCTTAAGTCTAACGTATTCAACTGGCACTTTGATCGGCTGGAATGTTCCGGTAAGTTTCCCCATGAATGCCTCGCGCAGCGTAAATCCCCAAAAAATCAAAAAAAGCAAGGATGGAAGGTTCCGAACCTTCCATTTTGTCAAGCGCCCAGATACCGCCCGTATCGTGTAAGGAATGAGAAATGCATAGCCCAAACTCACAAAGAAGTAAAACTTCGTCGCGTCTCGGAACATATTAAATCCCGGTACATGCTCAAACAACCACAGATACACACCTCCAAACGGTTCATTCGTGCCTTTAGCTAAAAACGCTCCGAAAAGAGCAAGAAAGGCAAAATAAATAACTTTTGTGTTTATGTTTTTTAGAAGTAAAACACCAAATGCAATGAGGGGTATTACTAAAAATTCCGGGCGCATAAAATAAACTTTCCCAAATATATTCTCCGGCCAATTGGGGTGGGTGAGGCTTAACCCGTTTGAAAATGACGCAAAACTTAAGTATTTCACCGCGCCGCTCGTTGCTTCAGCAATCTGTGTTGAAAGAACTAATGGATTTTTCATAAGAGGAATCAACCAATATGTGTGCAGTAGTATTGTTATCAAAACTGGAACAACAAGCTGCTTTGGATTCTTGCGTGCCGCCACAACGAGAGTCAAGAGTGCAATCCGCGGATCAAACATCACTTGTAGAGGAAGAAAAAAAACGTTTGTTAAAACCAATGGGGCGAGAGCATAGCCAAATGCAACTCCCATCTGTCCCCCACCGACCAACATCAGTGCATACGTGTTCGTTGTATAGATAAGTCCACCTAGCGGTGATCGCGTCAGTTTCCATGCGGAAAAGAAAGAAATAAAAATCCAAGGCCAAAACCATAAGAGCCGTTCAACTAGATGCCAATGGAGCCCCAAGGTTTCGACAAAAAATTTCGTGAACACTTGATAATATGGTGCTAACCACAAGAAGCGTATCTCAGGCGTAAACGAGAACTCCTTGATTTGTTCTGCGAACAAATATGGCCAGTCCCCGCTAGAAAATGTCGTTGAAAAAGGCGAAATAAACCACAAGCGAAAAACTACAGAGATGAGAAGAGCAACAATAAAACCTACCATGATTCATTACTCACGAAAAAAGGAAACCATTTTATGTATAAGTATGACCCATAAAGAAAAATAAATGAGGATGCCGATT
>CAYSOR010000096.1:0-2804 GCA_964432705.1 uncultured Gammaproteobacteria bacterium | reverse complement strand
TTGGTTGCCGCTTGCACTTTATGCTTCAAATATTATCTGGGACAGTCGATTCCCGGAATTGAGAAAGCATAAATTCCGGGAATCGTGGTTAAAAGGAATATTACTTCTGATTTTCGCACTCACCAGCGCAATTCTTGGCGGATTTCCTCAAATGGTAGTCTATCTCGTCGGTACATTAATCATTTGGAACTGCTACCGCTTTTTTTCTTCGAAAGATCCCTTTCGTTTTAAGATCTTGCTGTTTACTGGCCTTGCTATCTTTCTCGCGTTGCTTCTTTCGGCTTTCCAGTGGCTATCGGCGTTCGAAGCATTTCTTAACGCACCGAGAGGCAAAGTGGATACATTCTCTCTTTTCGAGACGTATCTTACCCCGCTTACTCATCTGGTTACGTTTCTCGCACCTGACTTTTGGGGTAATCCCGGGGTCTACAATAATTTTTCTCCGTTTCGATACCTACAGGAACACACGATATTCATCGGAATTCCGGCTATTCTTTTTGCTCTCGCCGCAATACTCAATCGTTCGGTGCCAATGTTTTGGAAGATATTTTCCATTGTCACTCTTTCGATGGGATTTGCACTACCAACGAGTTGGTTTCTCTATACACTAAAAATTCCAATTCTTAATATTGCCATGCCGGTACGTATCTTTGTCCTTGCGACATTCGGACTATCTACACTTGCGGCGTATGGCATAGCAAATATAGAGAGGGATAAAGTTGCGCGGAGCACCAGATTTTTACTTATGTTCATCCTTGGAGTATTTATCACGCTTTGGATGTTTGTCGTATCGATGGTAGTTCTTTCGAAAAACTCAATGTTTGCTTCCTTTCGTGAGGAAACGCAAAAACTCATTACCGGCTACGCGACAGTATCAGTGCGAAATCTCATATTACCAACCGCTCTATTCGCTTTAACAGCATTGGGATTGTTGTTCTTAAGAAAGAAAAAATCGTTTTTGATACTCTTGATGAGTTTGTTGACTCTTATCGGAGCACTGCACTTTGCCTCTAAAATCCTTTACTTTTCTGAGCGGAAATATGAGTATCCGCTTGTTGAACCATTACAAAAACTTAAATATCTTGCCGGGTACGACAGGGTGTGGAGTTACGGCGACGGATACGTAGTGCGTAATATCCTTAGCTACTTCAGAATGTTTTCTCCGGAAGGCTACGAGGCACTTTATAGCCATCGATACGGAACGCTTCTTCATACCATAGTTACGCGCGGTCAACTTTCTGATCGGATACAAAGAACGGATGCAACACTGTCTGAAACTGGTCAGTACGAACCGATAACGCATAACCCTGTCAGGCTTCACCTGATGTCTCTTCTGGGAGTTAAGTATGTTCTTGAATTCAAGGACTCCGAAGCTGATAAAATTCTTGCACCGAAAGAGCGATTTTCATCAGATCTATTTTTTCTCGCCTGGGAAAACGATAGATGGCGCATATGGGAGTATCTGCATGTCCTTCCACGAACATTTTTAGCATCTAAAGTCGTCGTCGAGTCAGATGCTCAAAAGATTGTTGACAAACTTTTGGATCCTACGACAGATTTGAGGGAGACAGTTATTGTGGAAAAGGAGATAGAGATTCCCGGAATTAATCTGACCAATTCCGGGAATCGATTGCAAGAGAAAGATAGCGTCACCATTGTCTCTTATCAACCATCGAGTGTTGAAATAGCAGTTGATGCCAAAAGCGATGGGCTTCTTTTTCTGTCCGATACGTATTATCCCGGCTGGCGAGCGTTTGTTGACGGGGTTGAGGCACCGATATACAGAGCAAATTTTGTTTTCAGGGCAGTGCCAGTGTCCTCTGGACAACACACCGTGCGTTTTATCTACGATCCATTATCATGGAAAACAGGTCTATACTTTAGTGGCGCAGGAATTCTGATATTATTTCTTATATGGATAAAAAAGATGTATTCAAACTAGTCTTGATTGTGTTGCTAGCCCTATTTCTTAGGTTCTATCGGTTGAGCGAGGTGCCGGTCGGATTTCATGGCGATGAAGCGAGCATCGGATATAACGCCTATTCTCTTATCAAGACCGCCCGAGATCAAAACAATAATTTTCTTCCACTCGCCATTGATCAATTCGGCGACTTTCGACCAGCGGGCTATCACTATCTTACTATTCCCTTCGTTGCAGCTTTTGGACTGACGGAGCTTGCCGTGAGACTTCCTTCAGCGCTCATCGGAGGACTTTCCATTCTTCCATTATATTTTCTTGTTCGCGAGCTCTTTAGGAAATCACTTATCGCTTCTCACATATCACTTATCGCAAGTTTATTGTTTGCAATTTCTCCGTGGCATATCGCGTTATCGCGCGCGACAAGTGAGAGTATTGTCGCCTTATTTTTCGTGCTGTGGGGCATGTATTTTCTTCTCCGTGGAAACAGGAGACATTCGTTCATTGCCTTTATTCTGAGTTTCTTTTTCTATCATTCTGCACGTTTATTTGTACCGCTTCTCGTTTTATGTTTTGTATTGCTAGTACTTCGTAAAGAGAAAAAAGATTTGAAAATTCGAAATACTCTTTTTTGGTTCGGCGGTGCAGTCATTATTTCCTCAGCGATTATATTTTTTGCTTCAAGCGGATTGGGCAGAGCCGGCCAAGTAACAATCTTGCGCGCGCCGGGAGAAAGGCAGGAATTAAGACAGCAAGTTTCCGAAGATGGCGGGTTTTCTCCTTGGGTCGTACGTGCGCTTCACAATAAGGCAACATTCTACCTTACGACAGCCTCAAAGAATTATTTTGAGCATTTTTCAGCAAATTTTCTCTTTCTTGATGGAGG
>CAYSOR010000095.1:0-2866 GCA_964432705.1 uncultured Gammaproteobacteria bacterium | reverse complement strand
AGTACTCGGCTTGAATCAGGTTGTGCCCGCAGCCATTTGCCAAACTCGAATACATAAGTTGGGACGGAGAGTCTCGTGGAATATCCTTTGCGCCATTCAAAAAAATTACCACGAAAAAACGGAAAGTGATAGATAAGTAGTATCACAAAAAAAACAGCAAATGCTTTTCGTCGAATACGACTCGAAAGACTATCCACAACAAAAGCAACTAAAACAGCGCTTGAAAGAAAAAGTGCAGGCGCAAACTTAAAATACGGAGATCGAAAAATAATAAATCCCGGAATTTTCTCTATGAGGAGTTGATAAAGAAACCCCAGCGGTGGGTGCGTACCCGCTGCAAAAAACATACCCACGAGATAGACAAGAAAAAAATAAAGAACGAGTCGTCGACTCGCTCGTTCCCTAACAACGTAAAGACTCGCAAATATCAGGAGCGGCCACAGAAAGCTAATGCCAATAAGAGGCAGATTTGATAGAAAAATTTTTGCATACGGATGCTCTGGATTATCATACCATTCAGGTGTACCTTGGAGTCGCATAAGATTTAGGAAACTCGTGTTGGCACTAATTTCATCTGCCCAACTGATAATTCCCGATATGCCACCCACTTGACTAATATTTGTGGTCAACTGAGAACGCAGCCTAAATACTGCCGGCAGGACAAAATACGAATTAACAAGAAGAGCGAGAACTCCTGTTGTTATGGCAAGCGAAACCAGGCGCCTAACCGAACGGAAATTCTTGATAATCAAACTATTGAGAACAACGAAAACAAAATAACATCCAATAATCACAAAAAGTCCTCCATAGAGAGGGACTCCATAAAGGCCGCTTGCGTTAAAAAAGAACAGAATAAAACTATTGAGAATTGCTCCGGAGATAACAGCGAGTCTTCGCGATTCCACGAGGAGAAATATTGCAAGGATGAGTGGTGCCGCAATATATGCTGAAAATTTGCTTTTTTCCGCAATCCACCATCCCTGCAAAATAAAAAAGTTAAATTGATAAAAGAGTACGGTGGCAAACTTAAACAATGAATTTCTTGGTTTGAGGACGTACGCGAGAGCATAGGCAGAAAGGCCAATGAGAAAAAACCAAAAAACATAGACAAGTTTTTGCGAAGCCTCAAGAGAAAAACCCAAATAGCTCGGTATTGCATCAATAAAATGCGTGAGTATGGTTCCGAGAATGAGTACCTGACTCATCCCAAAAAACTGATTATTCCAACTCGTCAGTCTTCCTTCTAAAAATGTTTTTGGCTCAAGAGGTGTGACGAGGTCGTGTCCCACCATAAGCATTCCTGATCTAAACCACAATAGTGGCACCAGGCTGATGAGAAAAATAAGAAGTATTTCAAATGCGATTGGTTTCCACCAAGGACGGTTCATATTGAAAATGTTGGAGACCCGCAAACAAGTAATAATAATAACCGAGTGGCGGGTCTCGCCAGATTGTATCAAAAAGCTCCTCGTCACGTACTGCACGAAGCGACCGCTGGATTATTGTACGCTTCGCAAGCATTGCGGGGAGTTTCCCAATATTCCAGCCTATCGCTCCCACAACCGCGAGGGCCGTACGCCAATCAAACTGCACAAGATACAAAAGTGTCAAAAACATATATTCAAGTACAAGGACGGGTAAAATACGGCCGAGACTCTTGGCAGACAAATTTTTCACAAACGAAGCAATGCGATTACGATACGACAAAAACATAATTCGAGAGTTTTTCATCTCTCTGTGCGTGTCCACCGCCTCGTAATGGTAGATAAGAGATGTAGGCTCGTAGACCACCTTGTACCCTGCAAGCCATAGTCTGTGACAAAGGTCGGTTTCCTCAAAATAAATGAAAAAGTCTTCATCAAACAGACCCACACGATCAAGCGCGCTTTTCCGTAGCATCATCGCCGCACCCTTAGCTGAGTAAATCATAAGCCGCTCATTGTACTGAGGAAGCCGTGCATCTTTTCTATACCCGTAATGATACAAAAATCCGGTGCTCGTAAAGTAGGAGCCGACGGCGTTAAGGAGAGTCCGTTTGTCTCCATATACGAGCTTTGGTTGTACGCAACCTAGAGTCGCGTCTTTCTCCATAAGTGCAACGAGTGGATCAAGAAAATTCTTCTCAACCTCAGTATCATTATTCAAAATAAACACGTATTTTCCGCGGCTTACCGCAATTCCGTCATTGTTGCCGCCACTGTATCCCCTATTGGTGGAATTAACGACCACTTTCACCAAGGGAAATTTCTTTTTCACTGACAACACGGAATCATCTGTGGAGTGATTGTCCACGACTATCACTTCAAGTGGCTTATACGTTACTTTTCTCAGCGAAGCCAAACACTTCAGGAGGTGCTTTTTCCCGTTCCAGTTGAGGATAACAATCGACACGAGAGGTTTCATGGAAGTTAAATTAACTTATCTTTCCACGTCTTAGGGACATCGCCAACCTCAAGCTCCAAACCATCGGGAAGATACTTAAACTGCTGGGGCCCGAGGACGCGTGCCCACGCAACCATTTTCCTAACTCCCTCTTTTAGATGCGTTGACGTCTTATATCCTAAAAGCTTTTTGGCTTTTTCGTTGGTACAATAGGCTTCAACCACTTCCTGAGGCCTAAGGGGAAAATACTTAGGCTTCAGCCCGGTCGGAACTTCTTTGTTTTGAAAAAAAGTAGAAAGAACAGTCTGGGCAAGCTCGTTAATCGTATACTCTTCAGATGGGCCGATATTAATTATTTGACCAACAACGTCCTTCGAAAATCCGCAGGCCACAAAATAGGGATTAAAATCGTCGATATAAGTGAACGCCCGCTTTTGATTTCCCTCACCATAGATATAAAAATTTTTGTTATTGAGCAAGCAAT
>CAYSOR010000094.1:1214-2925 GCA_964432705.1 uncultured Gammaproteobacteria bacterium | reverse complement strand
GCAGTTGCGATTTCTCTTTTTGGATTAAAGAGCGGGGCAGCCCTGGCTACCGTAGTAGGAGTTTTAACCGAAGTACCGATAATGCTTAGTTTAGTTAATTTTTCCAACAAAACTCGGCACTGGTTCGCCAGAGAAGAAAAAATCCACCCGGAGGTGATAATGGCTAAAGGAAGAAAACTCCTTTGGGAAAAAACACTGATTGCTACTGATTTATCCGAAACTTCTAATGAAGTTGTGGAGTGCGTTGCAAAAGAAGGCAAAGATTTTACTAAAAAAGCAAAAATAGTTCACGTTATTTCCGTAGAAACTGCCGGGGGTATTGAGGATGTGCTTGAAAAAGCGAATAAGCCGGTTATTGAAAAGCAAGTCGAAACACTGAAGAATGCGGGGATAGATACATCGTATGCGTTTGTATATGGTATCCCTTACGTGGAAATCAACCGCCTTATTGCCGAAGAAAATTATCAGTTATTAGTTTTGGGCTCGCATAGTAAAAGTTTAGGCAAAGAAATGCTCTTGGGTAGCGTTTCGGACAGTATCATAAGGAATCTCACCATACCCGCTCTCCTTATCAAATGTAAAGGAGAAAAACCCGCGGTTTGCCCGCTTGTCTTCACCGGGAATATACTTTTTCCGACGGATTTCTCGGAGAATGCAAAAACAGCTTTTGATATACTGGTAAACCTTGTTAGTAATTATAGTCCTGTAGTGACTCTTTATCACGTCCAAGATAAAAATATCGTATTTCCGCACCTTAGCCACAGATTAGAGGAGTTTAATCGCATAGATTCGGAAAGGCTCGATACGTTAAAAGCAGTTTTGTTGAAAGTAGGCGCAAAGGATGTAAGGATAAAAATCGAGACCGGGCACACTAAACAACTAATCGTAAATGAAATCAATAGCGGTGATTATAGTTTGGTTGCGATGGGAACCCAAGGACGCGGCTGGATTGAAGAAGTGCTAATCGGAGGAGTGGCGCATACTGTAATTAGGAAATCAAACACCTCGCTATTATTGGTTCCTTTTAGAAGATAAAAGCTTCATTTGTCCCGTTAGGCAAAGTCCATCCTGTTAGAAAACGAAGTTCTCTAACGGGGTTCATAAAAGGAGGTAATTAAAATGGCTAAGTCAATTAAGGGAACAAAAACGGAGAAAAGTCTTTTAGCATCATTTGCCGGCGAATCCCAGGCAAGAAATAGATACACCTATTTTGCCAGTGCCGCAAGAAAGGAAGGTTTTGTACAGATTTCTAATATATTTCTTGAAACAGCTGAAAACGAGAAAGAGCACGCCAAGGTATTTTTTAAATACTTGGAAGGCGGGGATGTGGAGATTATTGCATCTTATCCTGCAGGGATGATAAAGGAAACAAAAACCAACCTTAAAGTTGCAGCTGCAGGAGAAAATTTGGAATGGACAACTCTTTATTCAGATTTTGCCAAGATTGCCAAAGACGAAGGTTTCCCGGAGATAGCGCAGTCTTTTGAACAGATAGCCAAGGTTGAGAAATTTCATGAGTCAAGATACAGAAAATTAATTAACAACATAGTAAATGGTGAGGTATTTAAGAAAAAAACAGCAATAAAATGGCATTGCATTAACTGCGGTTATATTTTTGAAGGAACAGACGCACCCAAAGAGTGCCTTGTCTGTAAACATCCTCCAGGCTTTTATGAGGTGTTGTCCGAGAATTACTAAGGCAGAATTAATG
>CAYSOR010000094.1:0-1204 GCA_964432705.1 uncultured Gammaproteobacteria bacterium | reverse complement strand
GGTATTTAAGAAAAAAACAGCAATAAAATGGCACTGCATTACTAATCGGAGCAAAAATGTTTGACATATACACTGATATTTGGTATAATTCTGTGTATGCCAATTCTGGATATGCGTTATATGTCGCCTCGCGCCCAAGACGGCTTGCGCGTACGAGTCATCCGCGCCGTCAGGGCGGGAATGTCGCAGGCCGAAGCGGCCCGTATGTTTGGCGTTTCCCGGCAGTCGGTCAACGCCTGGGATCAATGCCAACGCGCCAAAGGGCTTACGGCTTTGCGCGCCCAACCACGCGGCCGGCCACGTATCCTGCACCTCAAACCTTACCAAGCGGCGACGGTAGCTCGGCTGATTACCGACCGCTGCCCCGACCAACTCAAGCTGCCTTTTATGCTCTGGACACGCGAAGCAGTCCAAGATTTGATTCAACAACGTTTTGGCACTCGGCTCTCTATCTGGACTGTGGGTCGCTATCTGGCCCGCTGGGGCTTTACCCCGCAGAAGCCGGTACGGCATGCCTACGAACAAGATCCTGCTGCGGTGCGCCGCTGGTTGAAACGAGAGTATCCCGCCATCCGCGCTTTGGCTCGTCGGGAGAAAGCAACTATCTTCTGGGGCGACGAGACCGGGATGCGTTCGGATCACCAAGCAGGCACCTCCTACGGCAGGCGCGGACATACACCGGTTATCCCCGGCACGGGCAAACGTTTCCGTTGCAATATGATTTCGGCGATTACCAACCGGGGCGCATTGGCCTTCAGGGTTTTCAAAGGGCGGTTTACAGCGCCATTGTTTCTCAACTTCCTGGAGCGCCTTACCCGGCAGCATCCGCGCAAAGTCTTTTTGATTATCGACCGGCACCCTGTCCATCTTTCGCAGGATGTTATACGTTGGATAAGGCATACCCGGAGAATCCGAATTTACCTTCTTCCGGGATACAGCCCTCAGCTCAACCCGGACGAATTGCTCAATCAAGATGTCAAAGCCAACGCCGTTGGGCGGCAACGCCCGCGGACACAGCGGGAGCTGGCAAGCAACGTCCGAAGATTTCTCTGGAGCGCTCAGCATCGGCCGCAGAAAGTACAAAGCTACTTCCACGGGCCGCACGTGCGCTACGCTGCCTGAGGTGTCAAACATTTTTGCTCCCCGTAATATCTGATCAACAACCTCTCTGAATTCATTCTCTTCAATAGAACCCTTGGAGGAT
>CAYSOR010000093.1:0-2935 GCA_964432705.1 uncultured Gammaproteobacteria bacterium | reverse complement strand
CTTACCTGACCCTGAAGGAATTTTTGGGGTGAAATATCCGCCATTTTCCCACATCCCGTAAATTTTTCCTTCAACTAGTTTAGGATCATACGCTTTATCCATGGGTGTATTGTAGCGCAGCGACGGGGAAAATTAAACAAACGGATCGATTGCGTTAAGTTTTAATTTTTTAAATACAGACGTATCCGCGGTGTAGATAGTAGAAACTCCGTGATCATTCATGACTGCAGCAAGATGAACGTCGTGAACTTCGGCTCCTTTTGCTGGATATGATTTGAGCAGGGAGAGAAGTCGTATGGGGGTTTGATTTGTGGGTGTAATTATTGTGTAGTCGCCGCCATGTATAATGGCGGCGAGAATACGCTCTGCTTCGCTCGGTTTCAAGTAGTGAGGAATTTTCTTTTTATTGGTAAGAAGCGCATAAAGTTCCGTAAGATTCTGCAGGGCAACGACAAGTTTTTTGGCGGGAATCATGCGCTCTAAAAATTCTTTTGCCCGCACATGGTATATGGATGTTACGTCTGTGGCATAGACAATAATGTTTGTATCAACGAGCGCACGACTGTTATTCATACGCGTCGCTTCGGCGAAGCTTTTTTTTCTTTAGTCCCAGGGCGAACGTGGAGTATTTTTGTGTATAAGAAAAAGGTTTTTGAGAAGTTTTGGCCTCGTTGGGTGGTGCTGTTATTGCCTGCTCAAGTTTTTCATTAATTAGCTCATAAAAACGTTTGTCTTCATCAATGGCCATTTTTTTAAGGCGTGTGAGAAGGTCGGGGTTAAAGTAGGTTGTAGTGCGCACAAGCGTCGTTGCCATATAAAGTCATTTTATCATTTTGTTGACTTTATGTCAATTGCCATGTGTTAGCTGTTATAGTTCACTACGACCAAGTAAAATACCTATAATATTATTGAAGTCATCCCGATTCATATTGTCCATCAATTCTTTAACTCTCAATGTTATTGATGGTCCTTTTCCTAATAAAATTGCCACAACTTCCTTAGCTTCATTGGGTGTTAAACGGTCCCTCCAGTCACGGATTGTTTCTAAAACTTCTGTTTGATTATCATTAAGCAAAGATAATCTTCGTATTTGTGGTGCTAAATCACGCTCAATAATTTCGACGTAATAGTCAGGTGAAGAAGTAGTGAGGATATTATTCGAAATATATCTGAACGCTTCACTAAGCCGAAACATAAGCTAATGGAAGATAAGGAAGGCTCTACAACTCTTCCAGTTTTACATTCTCAATTTTTTTATCCTTTATCAGTTCGAGGTATTTTTCGGTTGTTGAGAGGCGTTTGTGGCCGACGAACTTGCTTAGCGTTGTGATTGGCGTACCTGCCATTAAATGATGGGCGATGAAGGTGTGGCGAAGGTCGTTGACTTTTGCATCTTCAATTCCAGCGATGCGGAAGTAGCGGTCAATCGCTGTTCGGATGTTTCGGATGAGAAGTGGTCTGCCGGTTTTGGTAATAAAAAGAGCTTTGGATTTTGCCGTTTTATCACGCAAGCGTACATAGTTTGCCACGGCTTCTTTACCTGCGCGATTAAGGGGAATTGTTCGTTCCTCGTGGCCTTCTTGAGCCGCAATGTGAAGCTCATTTTCTTTGATGTCATCAAGGGAGAGGTTGGCAAGTTCCCCAATTCGTATTCCGGTTTGGAGAAAAAGCTCAACAATCGCGTAAATCCGCAGATCCCCCCGGCATGCGTCGCGAAGCGCCCGATATTCAAGTTTTGACAAAATTCGAGGGGGTTTTACTTCATACTTTGGATGTTCTATATCTAAGCTCGGGTCAATAGTTACGGCCCCGGCCGCCTTGAGAAACCGATAGAATGTTTTCATGGAATTGATTTTTCGCGATACTGATTTTGGAGTATAGTCGTCGGCAGAGAGTTTTTTGAGGAACGCCTCGAGCTCTTCGCGTTTCACCTCGCTCATATCTTTTTTCCCCATGTTTGTGAGGAAGCTCGTGAGCTGTTCGATGTCTTTACCGTATGCTACGATGGTAGCGGCTGCTCGACGACGAGTGCCGAGGTACTCAAGAAATTGATTATGTGCAGACTTGAGGTCAAGTGACATAGGGTAAGGCAGAAGCCTATAATATCATAGAAAAAGATTATGTTCAAGAGTAGACTTTTTCATCTCATCGTGACACTTATAAGCCTTGTTATGGTAGTTGGTCTTTCGCGTGGTATCTATGCGCTTTGGAAGAAGAAAGATATTGTTTCCGAGCGGCAGGAAGCTCTTGCCAAGTTAGAGCATGAACAGCAGGAACTTAAACAGAAACTTGAAGAAGCGCAAAGCCCTGAGTTTATCGAACGCATGGCTCGCGAAAACCTGGGTTTCATAAAAGAAGGAGAAACGATAGTATTAATGCCAAATGACAAATGGCCAATGCTAAATGAAGAAGGCCAGCCGCAGGAAAATATCCCCAACTGGAAGAAGTGGTGGAGGCTGTTTTTTTAGTACTTGTATATATAAATATAAAATCTATACTCCCCCTGGCATGGCTAAGAGGGGGTGATTTGTCTGAATTCAAATGAAGCACTTAATAGCTACAGAATGCAGCTTGAAGCGATCATTGTGAGGTCGATAAAAAAAGAACCGATCGGTATCGACGGGTACCATCACTTTCTTAGGCTTGAACAATCTTTGGCAGACGATTTTGGTTTAGGTAAAGAGTTAAGGAAAATTTATAAGAAAGTTCGCAGGAAATTTCCAGCTTGGGACGGGGAGACTATTACTAACCATGATCCGGGCGTGGGAGGTGGTGCGCCTGCCTAAGGAAATCTATGGTGGCTGCGGCAGGGATCGAACCTGCGATCGTTGCCTTATGAAGACACCGCTCTACCACTGAGCTACGCAGCCAAAATGTTTTGCGCTATGATACTGGTGCTCTACCACTGAGCTACCCTGACAAAATGCTCCCGCCT
>CAYSOR010000092.1:0-2991 GCA_964432705.1 uncultured Gammaproteobacteria bacterium | reverse complement strand
CCGAGTTTAATATAATACTCCGCTCGCTGCAACTCGCTCCCGATATAAATAAGGTGACTGGGGAGTACTAAATAGTCGCCGATATTGATCATTTGAATATACAAATCCATAGCTTTTTTTCCGCGCCACTCCTTAAGGAGTAAACCGCCGTTGGGTGCGTAAAGCTTCATCACGATTTCGTACTCTTTATCCGTGGGCTTAACGGCATATTTAGTTGGTCGGCCGACCGGCCGCTTCCCCACTTCTTCGATTTCAATAACGATATTGCCCCGCGGATCGTCCTCAAACATTTGCCGACTCGTGTATCCTAGTTCTTTGTCGTAGTTATCTTTGAGAATTTTTTCAACCAGTTCGTAGTCGTCACTATAAATGTGGGCGCTATGGGTAATCATGACGAAACTTCCCATTGCATATCCCGTTTCATCTGCCACAAGTTTTTGAAGTTTAAGGAGGCTAAAGACATTCCTTGGCCAGCCGTGTACCATGTCTTGACTTCGGAAGTGAGTTGTACAAAAAAGCTTGTTGTCTTGGATAGAAAAAAGCACCTGGGTAAGACACGGCGTATCGCCTTTGTTAACCTGATTCCAGTCTTCGGAAACTTTAGCGGTAAACGCAACCATTTTTTTACTGAATGGCCGAGTTTTAATTAGCCCAATAATATTTGCAATCTGATCAACGTTGTCGTGGTTCCTTAAGCGTTGGCCGTACGTGTATGCGATGCCGGGAATTTGCTTAGCGGATAACACTTGAGGATAATATTGCAGAAGTTCAGTTTTGGTAAACGGAAAATAATGCGGTAAATATGGGTTTTTCGGGTCTTCCTTATGCACAACAGCCATGACGTTAAGGAGTTCTTTGAGTTCATTTTCCTGTGTATAACGCGTCTGCTTATTTCTGCCGTAGCGCATGATGTTATTGAGGATTTTAAGCCACGTTTGGGCAGTCGTTTGGCCATGGATGCGGAAACCGATTTGCTCGCTTGGATACGTAAAGGGCTTCGGCCGGCTCGTTGGGAAGGTTGTGGGCTTCGTAAAAGGTTCGGGTCTTAGGTCACTTAGGTTTCTTACGGTACTTATGAGATCGGAAACGGGTTTCCCCCGAAGATTTACCACCTCAACTGACTTTCGGAAAAGTTCAATTGCATCTTTTCCGATTTCCTTTTCAACCTGCCCCTTCTTCTCATCTCCGACGATAAAAAAATTGTCATCAACGCCGTTTTGTATGAGGTTTATAAGTGCCTGCCCGCTCCGTGAGAGATCCGCACCCCACAGCACAATTTTCCTTACATGCGGGTTAGCATAAATATTTCGAATCATTGCCGAAATCCCGGCTGATGAATAGAGATTGCCGATTGCACAGTAATTGGTGTCCTCAAGCATTTTTGCTACCACCTGCCGCTCCGTCCACATGACCGCGACTCCCACCGGATTTTGGGGATCTTTGACTTGAAGCACATGTTTATAAAGAATCGGCCACTCCATATGACATCATCGAATTACGAATTTTTTACGAATATACGAATTTAACATTTTTATTCGTTTATTCGCATAGATTCGATATTCGTTGATTTAGCGCTCTTGCGCGATCTTACTGGGCAGGGGCGTACGCTGTCCTGCGTACTTGGCAGACTTTTTCTTGTAATAAGGCACTTCTGCTGGACTCGTGAGCTCTTGAAAGACAATCGAACAAATGCGCATCCCTGGGTAAAGCATCACCGGAATTCTTCCCATGTTGGCAAGTTCCAACGTGATGTGACCGCGGAAGCCTGCATCGATATTAGCTGCTGTTGAGTGTACCACTACTCCCATTCTTCCGATCGACGACCTACCCTCAAGCTCTCCGGTAAGATCCGCGGGCATTTCAATATACTCGCGCGTCACCGCGAGGATAAATTCCCCGGGATGGATGGTAAATGCTTCACCGTTCTTTACTCTGACTTCGTGGGTGAGATCAGTAAGTGTTGATGGATCCTTGGGGTCAATGTATGGGGTTTTGCTGTGATTAAATACCCGGTAGACGTTCCCGAGCCGCAAATCCAGTTTACACGATCCGAGCTGTTCGGCAAGATCCGGCTTTGGAGTAATTCGAATTCGTTTGGAACGAAGCGCCTTTTTAATATCGCGGTCCGAGAGAATCATGGAGGCTAGTATAGCCAATTATCGTTTGAGATACAACGCGCGCTTGGCAGGGCTAAATCGCTCGATAGCGTAGCGGAGCGTGGTGCGGGGCATGGTTTTATAATGGTTTTTTAGGAATGCTTCTTCTGCCTCTTGATCAAGTTTTCCAATTTCTCGGAGCATCCACCCAACAGCTTTATGAATAAGATCATGAGGGTCATACAAAAGTATTTCTGCAATTGCGAAACTATCTGTAAAATCTTTTTTCTTTATAAACGCAAACGTAGCTAGCACTGCAACTCTCCGCTCCCACAAACTTTCTGACTTTGCTAGCTTTGTAAGAATTTGTCTTGGTTTATCAAGTAAATATCCGCCAACGATGTCTCTCGATGAAAGATCTACCAAATCCCAGTTATTTATATATTTCGTGTTTTTCAAATAAAAATTGAAATATGTTTTCCTCGTCACCTCATCCGCTTTTTTGAACTTGTCCATGAGAATAAACAGTGCAGTCAAACGATATTCATGAATTTTATTATGAAGAAGTTTTTCGATATCAGAAAGTAGAAGGTTCGCATACTTCTTCGCAATTTGCCGTTGCTGTGGCACCGTCAAGCCGATGAAGATGTCTCCTCCCCCATACTCCCCTTTCCCCGTCTTAAAGTACCTCGCCAAAATCTTCGCTTTTTCGGGATTTGCCTGACTTTGTAAATCTGTCCGAATGTTCATACGATTCCGTTGCTAATTTCGGGGTCAGACCTCGATTTTATTGCTATGACAATCTAGCCAAGTACCCAGAAGGTGCTCCGCGGCGATCCCTTATCCGCCTTCGCAGAAAACCTTGGGCGTAAGCCCAAGGATGAATGCGAAGTGT
>CAYSOR010000091.1:0-3069 GCA_964432705.1 uncultured Gammaproteobacteria bacterium | reverse complement strand
AAGATTAGAAAAAGTCGATACTCATCTCCAGAATGAGTTAAAGAATGAGAAATTCAGAAGGGCCTATGAGATCGAGCGGGCTAAAGTTGCCCTTGCTCAGAGGATTGCCGAGTTAAGGGAAGAGAAGCATCTTAAGCAGTCTGAATTAGCAAGGAAGTTGGGGGTTTCTCAGCAGTTCATCTCACAAATTGAAACAGGCCAGGAGAGTAATCTAACCCTGGATACGATTCTTCGGCTTGCCCGCACTTTAGGTAGAAGCGTAAAGATCACTTTTCCCAAAGCTCCCCGGAATGGTTCTTCTTTGCAAGTGGCTTAATGTCCGCCTATCTTGGGCGGACAAAAGGCAACACCCTCCCTGCCAAACAGTTGCTTAATTTCCAGACAAGAAAGACCGGACAAAACGGACAATTTGCGTTAGGAACTACCTCTCTAAATTAAGAATATTCTTGATATACTGAAGTTTTTCTCCTATAATTAACCTATTAAATTCAGAGAAGTTTCCCCTCGGCTCATACGAGAGGGACCCCAATTTTTGTTTTGAGCAAAAATTGAGGGTGTTGTCCCGAGCAATGCTGCCAAAGCAATTGAATGTCAGTGCTTCCTATGTCAGCATGAAATATCAGTTGACAAAACCGAATTTTCAAGGCATACTTTAGACATGATAAAGCGAAAGATTGAGACAGCCGCGGTGCGCGGCCTTTTTAACAGCCACCCGGTGGTAGGCATAATTGGCGCGCGCCAAGTGGGGAAGACAACTCTCGCGCACCAGATAGCCGCGCAGGATAAAAGGCCGCATACGTTTTTTGACCTTGAAAATTCCGAAGATATCTCGCGGTTAGCTGATCCTATGATGGCCTTGAAAGATCTAAAAGGAATCATTATCATAGATGAGATCCAAAAGTGTCCTGATATCTTTTCTTCCATTCGCGTTCTTGCCGACAGGCCGAGAAAACCCGCACGGTTTATAGTGCTCGGAAGCGCGTCCCCTGCTCTTCTCAAACAAAGCTCCGAAACTCTGGCGGGACGTATTATGTATCACGAATTAAGAGGGTTTGCTATAGACGAGGTAGGCATGGGAAATGCCGAGCAATTATGGTTACGGGGGGGATTCCCCAGATCTTTTTTAGCCCCGTCTATAAAGGCCAGCTATGACTGGCGCCGTGGTTTTATAAAAACATTTATAGAAAGAGATCTGCCGCAGTTGGGTATAAACATCCAGGCTAATACTCTTTACCGTTTCTGGAGCATGGTTGCGCATTATCATGCCCAGATATGGAGTTACTCTGAATTCGCACGTTCATTTGGCGTGGCGGATACCACGGTGCGCAATTATCTGGATATTCTTACCTCTACTTTCGTGCTCAGGCAACTTTTACCCTGGCATGAAAACATATCCAAAAGACAAGTAAAGGCTCCGAAGGTTTATGTAACTGACACAGGCCTGCTACACACACTTCTCAATATCAGGACAATGGATGATCTTCAAAAAAACCCTAAGGTAGGGGCCTCGTGGGAAGGCTTTGTAATAGAACAGATAATAAGACGGTTGAACGCATCTCCCGAAGAATGTTTTTTCTGGGCCACTCATGGTGGCGCCGAGCTCGATCTGCTCGTTGTCCGGGGTAATAAGCGCCTGGGATTTGAAATTAAGCTGACCAGCTCCCCCCGCGTCACCCCTTCAATGAAAAGCGCTCTTGATACTCTTAAATTGACAGAGCTTGCTCTAATACACGCCGGAGACAAGACGTTCCCTCTGGGTGTAAAGACGCGCGCTGTGGCGTTCAAAGATATTTTAACCGAGCTGTAACTTTATATCGAAATAGGGGACAGCGCCCTATTTTCATTTACGGTCGCATGGCCGGACAAGGTATTTGTGCAACGGGGCATTGCACAAATACCTTGGTGCAGTAATATTGCTTTATTGAACAAGCTTGAAAAACCGGAAGAACGTTTATGGTACGTGATGAAAACTATAAAACATGGATGGTCACAGCCGGTTCTTTGTTTGCAGATAGAGGGACAAGCTCATAAACGTGTGGGGGAATAAAGCTTTAAAAATGATAGCGGTTGACAAATGTGGTAAAATGTGGTATATTGTCAACTGATGAGGGAAATGACCATGTTGGCCCAAAAGATTAAACAATTACGATTGTCTCGAGGATGGACTCTGGACGAATTGGTGGCCCGGATTGGCGGCGTTGTCACTAAACAGGCCATCTCTAAGTATGAGTTAGGCCTTGATCAGCCCTCAGCCCCCGTATTAACCAAAATCGCAGGCGCGTTTAATCTAAAAACCATTCAATTGCTCTCCGAGCCAAAGTACAGGATCGAATTCATTGCTTATAGGAAGAGATCCGTATTACGGAAAAAAGAGCAATCGCGAATTGAAAACTTCGTCAAGGAACGGCTGGAAGAACGATTAAAAGTTCAGAATTTAGTTTGCCCGAATGCGACTTTGAATGTGCCGGTTCGAAAATTTAACATCAATAGATTGGACGAGGTTGAAAAAGCCGCTGACACGATACGCTCTGAATGGAGTTTAGGTAAAGATCAGATTTCGAGTCTCACGGGTGTTTTGGAGAATAAGCTTATTCATATTTTAGAAGTTGACGCGAATGATAAATTTGATGGGATGGCGGCGGTAGCTTATGAGGATCATCATATTAAGGGAGTTGCCATTGTTGTAAGGAAAGGAACTCCGGGCGAAAGACAGCGGTTAAATTTGGCCCACGAATTAGGCCATTTAGTCTTAAAAATATCGCAATCTGTTGATGAAGAAAAAGCCGCGTTTCGTTTTGGAGCGGCATTCTTGGCGCCAAAAGAATGGATCATGCGCGAGGTTGGTGACAAACGAACGGCAATTGACGTTCAAGAGTTGATTATTCTAAAGAAAAAATTCGGTTTGAGCCTTCAATCGATCTTATATAGGTTGAAAGATTTGGATATGATTTCCGGATCTTACTATATTCAATGGGTTAGATGCATTAGTAAGATGGGATGGAAGCGGCAGGAACCCAATCTTCTGCCTATTGAAAGAGCCGAATGGTTAAAACAAAATGTGTATAAGGC
>CAYSOR010000090.1:0-3304 GCA_964432705.1 uncultured Gammaproteobacteria bacterium | reverse complement strand
AAGCGGAACCGACGGATTATGTCTATCACGCACCCTTGGGACTACCTAAATACTTTCTTCCCAAGCCGGATACTTTCTGCAGTAAGAAAGGTTTTTACCTCATCCCAAGTAAGCGGGGTGAGCATGCGAGGCATCTCGTCTCCCTCAGCGTCTTCAAAATAGCCCAACGCCTTAATGATGACATACAAATTATTTCCGAGAGGGCCAAATTTTTTCTCGTACCAGCCCAATTGTTTCTCAATCGGGGCAATCTGTTTCGTTATCGTGTAGATATCTACGTAATCGCGTTTCGTGGCGCGCCCGCAGATAGCTGACAATTTCATACAGGCAACATCATCGAGCGAAGCTATAGCAACGCCCAAAAAATGTTTAGGCACTTTGATCAGGGGGTACGTATACCGAAAAAGGCTAAATTTCACCCCCTTAAAAACCCCCAGTATGGTATGGGGAGGCTCAAGAAGCGTCGTGGTAAATTTCCCAAGTGTTGCAAGATGGGATACAACGTCCTCTGCGCGAATGTCTTGTGGTGTGTAGAAATCAAAGTCGTATGATTCTCTATGCCCCAGCTGTAATGCCAGCGCGGTCCCTCCGGCAATATACGCGCGCCGCAATATGTCGCTTTTGCTTAATATGGCCAAAGCTGCTTGCGCAGACTTCTGTAGGGCTCCTGCATGCATTTTGCCTCCTCAACAGGAAAGTCCAGGTAGTGTGCCCAAAACGTTGCAGTATCAAAGGAAAAGTCACGCCTGGTTTTGAAAGTGTCAACAATGAGCGATTTAGGAAAATGTTTGAGCACCCAGCGTGCCGCTTCAAGATTCCCTTTATCCAGGAGTCTGTTTATCACGTATTTGGAGGATTTACTGGGGTTTACCGACTCCGCATCCACATCCCAAAAGAATGGGTAGAGCGTTCGAGGGAGCGACCTAGGAAGACGCGCGACTGCCATGGCCATATTATAGCAAAAACGAAGGAGCTCTGCCTCCTAAAAACATGGTGCTTCATCTATACCAACAATGAGAGGCTCACTCGCGAGGGGAGGAGAGTTCATTTCTTTTTAAGGAGTTTGGCGAGCCGACTCTTGAGTCGTGCGGCCGTATTGGGGTGGATGATCGCGTGCTTTGCGGCCTTATCAAGCGCCTGATATGCACTTGCGAGTTTTTTGGCTGTCGGCGTTTTGCGGGTCGCCTTCACCGCGTCATGAACTTTTTTGCGCATCTTTTTGTTTGATAAAGCGCGTAGACGGTCGTGGCGGAGTTTTTTAATAGCGCGATGGGTAATAGGCATGGGAGGAGTATAGCATAGAAATCGCTCAGTGAAAAGTGATGTATGAACCGTTTATAATAGGTTGGTATGGAGAAGGTGTGGGCCATTGTGAGCAGAAAACAAACAACCGTGGGTTCTGCGGCGATGGTCCTCGTATCCATGGTGTTTGCCTCCCGCGTCTTGGGGCTTATCCGCGACCGGCTGCTTTCCGCCCGATTTATCCCCGAAGAGCTTGGCGTCTACTTTGCCGCATTCAGACTCCCAAATCTAATTTTTGAACTCCTGGTTATGGGTGCATTAACGAGCGCATTCATACCCGTTTTTACCAAATATCTCTCACACAATAAAGAAAGAGAAGCGTGGAACATTGCCGCGACACTGATAAACCTGAGCGTCATAGTTCTCTGTGTTCTGTCCATACCGGTTTTCATCTGGACAGAAGAACTCTCACGGTTTCTAGCGCCCGGATTTTCAACTGGTCAAATTGCCACTATGGCCGCATTTACGCGTTTTATGATTGGGTTTCAAGTATTGCCTCTCCTCGTCGGAAACTTTTTTACAGGCATTTTACAGTCATATAACCTTTTCTTTATTCCTGCTGCCGCTCCAGTCGTGTATAACATCGGCATAATTATTGGCATCGTATTTATTACGCCGATTTTTGGACTGTGGGCTCCTGTGATAGGGGTAGCGATCGGCGCGTTTCTTTTCATGATTATTCAATTGCCGATCCTTATGCGGGTGGGGTATAGACATAGGCTTAGTTTCGATCCGAAACTTCCCGGCGCTCGCGAAGTAGCACGACTTATGGGGCCGCGAACCCTGGGGCTAGCTGTTTCTCAAATAGATACAACCGTTGACCTGATGCTTGCGAGCTTGTTGGGTGCGCGAATGGTGACGATATTCAGCTTTGCCCAGCACCTTCAACAGCTTCCTGTTGGTCTTTTTGGTGCCACAGTCGCCCAAGCCGCCCTTCCATTACTATCAAAACAATTAGCAAGCGACAACATGGATGAATTCAAAAAAACTCTTTCTCGGGCGCTTCACCAAATACTTTTTTTTGTTCTTCCGGCTTCAGCGCTATTTATCGTATTGAGAATTCCCATGGTTCGTTTGGTCTTTGGCGCGGCGCGGTTTGATTGGGAGGCAACGGTGCTGACGGGTATGACTTTATCTACGTTTAGTATCTCACTATTCGCTCAGTCGATTTCTCACGTACTCGCGCGCGGGTTTTACGCGCTCTATGATAGTAAAACGCCGGTAGCGATCGGCATTGTCGCGATAGCCACAAACACGTTGCTGTCTATTATCTTTATACGGTGGATGCATTTGCCCATTTGGTCTTTGGGGTTATCTACGTCGATAGCAAGTTTTGTAAACGCCGGGTTTCTCCTGTGGTTTCTTGATAAAAGAGTCAAGGGGTTTCATCGATGGGACCTGTTTGGTCCAGCGATAAAAATGGCACTCGCTGCCGGAGTTACGGGGATCGCGCTCTACATACCTCTCAAACTTCTCGATCAACTCGTCTTTGATACGACAAGAGTATTCGGGCTTCTTCTTCTTACCGGAGTGAGTGGTACTATTGGGCTTGCCACATACGTATTTCTTTCGTGGGTGATGGGGGTGGGTGAAGTGCGGTTTTTCCTTAGCCTTCTCAGACGTGTCAAGCGGTTGCGCATTCTCTTTGAGCCAGCCGGCGAAGTGGTCAACGGCGGCATGCAAGATAAGATTTCCTAGTGTACTCGATACAATCTCGCGTCGCCCACTGATTGTTCGAGAGAAATTTTGGCAGCTTTTTCCATGTTTTGAATCGCTTCGGTAAAGTGTTCGTTGGTTTCTAAAATCTGCGTGAGCCACTGATTGGGGTGGGTGTCGACCAAGAGGTATTCGACGTTCTTATCAAAATCGAGCCACCAGCAGCTCCGTTTCCCACATCTGTTATCATCAAAATCATGCTCGCGTGGCCAGATTAAATAAATGTATTGTCGGTGTGAGAGGTGAGGGATAAGATTTTGCTGTGTGGCGAGGCGGATTTCAGCAG
>CAYSOR010000089.1:0-3355 GCA_964432705.1 uncultured Gammaproteobacteria bacterium | reverse complement strand
GAAAAAATTGAGGGATTTGCCCCTGGAAGTGTCGACCAACTAGATATCACCATTTGAGCACGCTATAATTGGATAGCGCCGATGTGGTGGAACCTGGTAGACACGTACGCTTTAGGAGCGTATGCCGCAAGGCTTGGGGGTTCAAATCCCTCCATCGGCACATTTTGATCTCTTGTTGAACGGTTCAAGAGGAGTATATTGTTATGGTATGTTAACCAAAGGTGATCTTTCTCAAATTCAAAAAATAGTTCAGAGCGAAACACGGAAAATCGTTCAATCTGAAACTAGAAAAATTGTCCACGGAGAACTTAAACCGATTATAAGCGATATCAAAAAAATAAAAAGCGACATTAGCCTTATTGTTAGATCTTTTGATAGAGACTATGTGGTACTACGCCGGAGAGTTGATAGGATAGAAGACCATCTCCACTTAAGTTCTATTCCCTCATCTTGACCTCTTCCTCCCGCCGATGCTACGATCGAATTGATGAAACGTTTTATTTTTTCAATCTTTCTCGCGTTACTTACCTTACCGGCATTACAGGCCTTACCAATTTACGCTTCCTCTTCCCAGGCCTACCAAGATTACCTTTTTCAATTCGACCAGTATCGAAAAACATACAACGAGTTTACGGTTGCTAAAAATGAGTATCTGAAATTTAAGTCCTTAACAAGCGAAACAGCAGCGATCGAAGAAACGAAACTCATGCTTTTACAACGCAATCAATTCCTCCGCGCCTATCTCCTGCTTCTTACGGAAAAATTGATAGAAAACCCCGGTCTTATTTCGTCTACCCGTACGCAGTATATCTCGCTTCTCACTGGTGAAATTGGTTTTCTTGAGCGCAATAGTGTTCTTGCCTCTTCCATCGATTCTATCGAAAGCTCACAAACCGTTTCCAACGAGCTCGAGTCTTACAGCAATACGCTCCGGGTTAGTACGCAACATGGGATTACGATACTCATACTCGGCAATCTCAATGCCCTTGCCAACTCCTACGATCAAGTCACTGGTCAAGCTCAAAACCTCATTACTACCTATGGGGAGAGTGTGCCGGCTACCAAACGAAGCCTCATTGACCGGTGGATACTTCAGATACAGAACAAACGAAGTCTCTATCAGCAAAAAGCCGATCTCATTGTAAGGAAAAACAATAGCTTACAAGGATCGGATAGTTACGAGATCGACCGGCAATCAGTGGAAACTGCTTCGCTTTCCAACCAAGCCAGACAATATCTCGTCGAAGGCGCATCTTTTCTGGGAGAGCTCGTGAGTGCGCTCAAATACGAAAATTAACACTATGGACGAACAACCGGTTATAACTCCTATTGCGCCCCCTCCCCTCGTCGAGGAGCCCAAACCCCGCCGACTTGCCAAAGCACGTATCGCAGGTATCTCGATCGGACTCATAATCCTTGTCGTCGTAGCTGCAATCACCATACAAATGAGCCAAAAAAACCAAGTCGCAACTACCCTCACACCACAGCCGACAATCCCTACGCCCACACCTATCCGCATACTTTCAAAAATTGCGACAGAAAGCGCGTTTATGAACCTTGAAACATCTGTCGCGAGTCTTTCGGCTGTTATGGCAGGCTATCCGATTAGCGACCCCAGCCTTAAGCCTCCGGTTCTCGACCTCAAGCTTGGATTTTAGGAAGGAAGTGTGTTAAACTCCCAACATGATTTCTACTCTCGCTAAACATCCAGACAGCACGCTTGAGCTCACCATCACTATTCCCTGGACCGACGTATCAAAGGCCTACGTTGCGACTGTTGATAAAGCAGTGGAAACGACTGAACTTCCCGGATTCCGCAAAGGAAAAGCGCCGCGCGATCTCGTTGAAAAAAATCTCAATAAAACAAAGCTCTACGAGGAAACACTCAAAACACTCATTCCGGTAGCGTATAACCAGGCGATAACAGAACACAAACTCAAGCCCATTATTTCTCCCAAAGTAGAACTCAAGGAAGCAAACGAGGGCAAGGACTGGATTCTTCGGATACTCACCTGCGAAAAACCTCCAGTAACCTTAGGGGACTATAAAAAGGCGATTAGCGATCTTAAAGCGAGTAAAACCGCAAAAATTTGGAAACCAGGAGATAAACCTGATGAAAAACCGCAAACTAAAAAACCAACACTTGATGAACTTCTCCATGCCATTTTAGGAACAGTAACTATCTCCTTACCGACATTACTTATCGAGCACGAGGTCAACAGACTTCTTTCTGATCTTATCGACCAAACAAAAAAACTTGGACTTTCCGTAGAGCAATATCTTGCTTCAACTAATAGAACTGCTGATTCAATCCGTCATGAATACGAGAGTCAGGCCACACGTACGCTCACGCTCGAATTTGCTCTAGAGGAAATTGCTGACAAAGAAGGAGTACTCGTTTCAGACGATGACATCGACACTGTTATTAACACGGCCAAAACTGACGAAGAGAAGAAAGCCTTATCAAGTCAACGGTACTACCTTGCTTCAATCCTCCGTCGCCAGAAAACTCTTGACACTCTTGCTTCACTATAAGCTTCTATTGTATAATCGGTCAATTCTATGACACAGAAGCAGCAAAACCAGAAAAAGGTGGTTCAATACACAAACGACAATATCCTCGAATCCCTCCGGGGAGTTGGAGGAAACGTTGTCAAAACTTCAGCAGACACTGCGTCAAAAATTGGCGCGGATGTCCTCTCGTCACTTTTTGGATCAATGCCTAAAACCGGCGAACTCAAACCGGACCAGCCAATTGATTTTACACCGGAACACCAACCTTTGCCGCAAATAGGCAGACGGCCGGATATTCTGCGGCCGCCAACAGTCAATCTCCAGGAAATAAACCTAAAACAACAGATTGATGCAGTACGCATGGAACTCAAGGGCATTGCCGAGTCTCTCAAAAATCTTCATCAGGATGTACAAAAGGCTATTAACGAAGTGCCGGTTGAACCAGGCATCTACCACATAAATTTCTTTGCGCGGCTCAAGTCATTCCTCAAACTTCTTCGTGAGCAAATCGACGACAGCCGCACATGGCTCAATCTCTCTATGGGCCGCAGGAAAAAAATGGGCTACTGGGGCATGTTCAAAAAGCACGGCACCAGTTTTGGCCTTTCGTCAGAACGCTCGATTGCCACCGCCGCGGGATAATTCGTTATATAATAAGCGTAGTTAAGCTGGACCCGTGGCTCAGTGGTAGAGCGCTTCGTTCACATCGAAGAAGTCAGAGGTTCGATCCCTCTCGGGTCCACATAAATGGATTTTGCGGATCGTCGGGGATGGCGCTCGCCGCGCCCGCCCCCGCGGCGAGCGCTGCAAAGCCCTGTTTATATACGCAAAAAAGCCGCCG
>CAYSOR010000088.1:0-3418 GCA_964432705.1 uncultured Gammaproteobacteria bacterium | reverse complement strand
GCCACTTCGAACGGAGATGCGGATTGTTGTAGCGCCGTCAGCACTCCATTTCGATACCTCGTCATTGTGAGCGCTAGTGAGTCCATATTTCAACCACCACCCATCGTTTTGATCCGGCCATAGCTCATCATTTGTCAGTGTGAAGCTACCGAATCCTCCACCAACCGGGCTCAGCGTTATTAGCGATGATTTTACAAGATCTTCAAGTGTATTATCACCATCTGGTGTAAGGTCAAGAGTTTCATCAAAGCGCAAATTTAGCCACATTGCGGACTGGTTGTAGGTACTCTCCTCTGTCACTAAAGGGCCTACTAAATCATCTTTGGCTGAAGCCGTTAGGGCAGTAAATACCCAAAACTGGAAAAGCTTTTTTGAAATAACATTTTCAGCATACGTCTTATCCTCCTACAATTTGGTCTGACATTATTATCACGAAATTGCCTTTAGATGTCAATACAAAAATTTACATTGCGTCACATAAGAAAATATGATATAATTTTTTACGAGGTGTTCGTAGATGCCGAATAAAAACAAGAATCTTGTTGTCCGCATTGATGAAGAGCGGTTGAAAGCCCTCAAAGAAATTGGAATCCCGGCTTCTTTAACGGTTCGAGCGTTAATTGATTTTTTCATCTCTCAATCGGACGAAGTACAAATGCGGCTTATCAAAAATCCAAAGGAGTTGCAATTGTAACCTTTTTTTATCCTTTGTATGAAATTAATGAGGTTCAAATTATGTCCATGATGATGAGACTACCCAACCCCCCTTCCTTCCCCACAGGAAGCGAAGAAGGTTTTTAAAAACTTAACGCCGTTTTCCACTGCTCGCATGCTTCTTTATGATATACTTCAGTTTGAGCGGAAGTATCAGATGTCGAGCAAAGCATTTTTTGATAAATATCCTGACCATAGAGACGCGCCGGATGAAGTAGATTGGTTTGCGTGGGATACTTCGTATTCTGCTTTCTTAAAGGCTCTGAAAGAAAATCGAATAATCCCCCCAGCCCCCTTTAATAAAGGGGGAGTGAATCAATTGATTCACCAGATATAGCTGTTTATATGTAAAATACAAATTAAGTTTTACAGAAAACAGGCAAGAAAGCTCCCGCATTCATGTTCCGACAGGAATCCCGTCGGAATCGCGGGACGTGGAGATGAATTGCCGAATCTGTAGATGAGTCCCGATGAATCGGGACACCTTATTGACAAGGAAGCTCCCGCTTTCAAGCGTGGAGTCAATATTCAATCTTCAATCCACTCACACTTCTTGTAAAGCTCAACAAACTAAAGGAGGGGAAACCTTTGTTCATTGTCAAAGTAAGAAGG
The DNA here is from genome assembly GCA_964432705.1 of uncultured Gammaproteobacteria bacterium. Classification (GTDB taxonomy): domain Bacteria; phylum Patescibacteriota; class Microgenomatia; order UBA10105; family UBA927; genus 01-FULL-43-11b. Next base: position 2,092 of record CAYSOR010000088.1, on the reverse strand, counting down.
GATGGGCAAATTACACTGCCAACAAGCATTCGCAAGATTTTAGGTATAAAAGCTGGGGCCCTTGTTGAGGTTGAACTTGCAGCAGAAAATGCAATAGTAATCAAGCTTAAAGAAATTGTGGAGAAGAAAAAAGTTGAAGCTCAATCTCTTGAGATAAAGAAAAATCTTGTAAATATAAATAAAACAAACCCTGTTAAGGAGGTTAATGAAGAGGAACTTGAAGCAATGACTGATTCTGCCAAAAAGAGAGTTTTTGAAAGATATTATGCCAACCGCATTAAAGACTATACGCCGGAAACTCCGAGTGTTAGTTGACGCCAACATTCTTTTTTCAAGTGTCTATTATCCTCGCTTTGATTTTGAGATATTAGAACACTCTCTAAGAGGAGAAATTATAATAGTTATCTCGCAGTATATTATTGAACAAGCACGGGAAGCCATAATAGAACATATCCCAGAAAGATTATCTATTTTTGAAAGACATTGCAATGATGACTAAGGAAATCGTCCCTTCCCCAACTCAAAAAGAGGTTGAAAATGCAATAAAAATTAATCTTTTAAGAGACCCAAGCGACATTCCTGTTGCCCTTTGTGCTATCAAAGCTAAGGTTGATTATCTTATTACCAGAGACAAAGACTTTGTGTCTTTGGATGAAACTACTAAAGAGATTAGAAAGCGGATTAATATTATAAAGCCGCAAGTGTTCCTTGAAAAAGTTATGGGCTGGAACAAAGAATCTTTAGAAAAACTTTCAAGAAGGCGATGGCAAGATTTAGAATAGCGATTCCCTGATTTTGCGGGATTTGTAGACCAGTTGTCGGGTAGGTATTCGACCCGTAAGACGAAGTCGCCCCGTCGAGGCCTGTCCCGAGAATCGGGGCGGGACAGGTCGGTGAGCGAAGTGAACATACCCGACCTACTTCATTCCCTTAAATCAGAAACGCCGGCTCAACCGAACACCTGCGGGCATGGCTTCTAAACTCAAAATCGGATTCGTCTCCAGTTCAGAGCGTTGACGCATTTCCTGATATTGACCCGCATCGTATACGGCGAGTATTGTATTGAGCAGCCAGAGTCCACCGAAGGCGCTACCGAAACCAATGCGCAAACGATGGGGAAGCACAGTGTCATCGTATGCGGCGTCAAGTTCTGCACGAGTGACGCCCCTAAGATTTTTATAATCGTCGTATTTATCCTTGTGCCAGATGGATGATGCGCCAAAGGCTAATCCTAAGCCGATGTGTGCAACCGTCAACCATCGCCCTTTTTTCATGTAGACCTGCCCGCCTCCCGGAAACATTGAGGCGAAAAAAGCGCCGCGTTTGCTCCGATATGGGAAACCAGTAGCGACGCAAGTCCATGAATAAAATGGGTCGCCTCTGAGCCGCAATGTCAAGCATCTGCTGTCTCCAGAAAGTTTTTCATACTCACCGCTGAGGGTGATTTCAGTAGCGTTGGGTTCATCTACAAAAGATAGCTCGCCTGTGTTTTCAATATCTTGTCGTAGCACATCGTTTATTTCCTTGTCAATCGGTTCGAGATATACGGTAGGCGGAGGTTTTTGAGACCAATTTTTGCGTTCTGCTGTGCTGATTAGTGAGTCCATCGCCTGCCAGAGGGCATGCTCTTGACCACTTTTGCCTTTTGGTGGAAGTTTTCGGTAACGTTTTACAGCTCTTTGCATGTCAGCTCGAAGTTGTTCGTCATTGTATGTGACAAGCAAATAAACGGTGTACTGCCCTCGCCTGCGTTCCATATAGTTTTCAACGGTGTAGGCATCTTTTACCAGATGTTTGTACTCCACCTTCAGTTGTGAGGAAATCTGCGGGTCGTATACACTGCTTTTGACCGCGTACCTCCGTATCTCTTGACTTTCGACCACAGACCCCAGTCTCATAGAGATTTGGTGAATGGCATTCAGGTAGGCGTCGGAAAAGGCTTCTTGTTCGTTGGGAGCAGGCTTTGAAACCCCTCGAACCTGATTTAAACCCAGCGCGCCTGCCACCCAGTCGGGTGTATGTAGTGGCCAAGTTTCGACGTCCGGTTCCCGATTATCTATCCGTTGTGGATACTCTGTCTGGCGCGCCGCAC
>CAYSOR010000087.1:0-3495 GCA_964432705.1 uncultured Gammaproteobacteria bacterium | reverse complement strand
TGCCAGTGGCAAAAATAGTAGTGTTTACAGCCACCGGATCAGTCGGAGCGGTAATGGGATGAACGGTGGGGAGAGCGTTATTAACTGCCACAATTGCGTTACCCGTTCCAGTTGCTCCTTGGTTATCTGTCACGGAAACGGTCACCGTATATGTTCCGTCTTCTTTGTATACGTGGGACAGGGAGAAATTTGTTCCTGAAAGCGACAGCGGTTGTACTCCTGTTCCGTCACCATAATCCACTGTGGTCGTCCAACCAGAAGAGTCTGGATCGGTAAAAGAACCAAATGCGTTGTAGGTATCACCCTCATTGAGCGTTGCATTGGGAAATACTCCCATGAGAGGAGGGTTATTGGGAATTGGAGTAGGGGTCGGCGGCACAAACCATTTACCGGTTAAATAGTTCTCAACGGCTTGCCTATCAGTTGAATTAAGCGCAGAATTGTATATTAAGACTTCGCCAATGTCACCATATAAAATGTCGCTCGCGGCGCCACGCCACAAATAAACTGTGGGGTTAACGGTGTTTAGAATTACAGTTGTACTAGACTTCAATGTTCCCATTGAGTAAGAACTAATGTTTACTCCGTCATATATCAATTCTATAAGCTCAGGCGTACTTGATGCCCAGTTCCAATTTATCGTTACCGCGTCATTTCCCCACCAATGAAGCCCTAGTAACGTCGGCCATTGGTAAAAATCAAAAGCCTGCCCACCCGCGGTTGTACCATAACCAAAAAGAACGTGCATTGTAATTAGTGGATTTTCTAAAGGTCGTGCGATTATAAAAACTGAACGGGGTGACGAGCCAAGAGGAATACCCGTTGGAGCATTGTTGTTCATGTACGTGTTGCCGTTGTTACGTAGGACCGGTTGACTATTTATTCCATTGGCTCCTGATTTATATGTTATCGTCCCAAAAGCTGCGAAATCATTGCCATTGCCTGAGAGATCAGGCCATGAGGTTACCCAGTCGCCATCTATTTTACCGACAATTTGAGCAGCGTCGAGCCACACTTGTAACCCGTTTACTTTCGTCGGAGCAAATGCAAACACGGCACGCTGACAAAATGCTAATAATCCCACTGTAATAACGAGAGCAAAAATCAATTGTTTAACTTTCAACATATAAGCTGTCGGACAGATGAGTGTACGTGATATGGGAATGAAAAAAATAAGAAAATAATGGCGAAGATTAACAATACTGGGGCGTGGAGTATTTGCTTCATGTATTATGTACTGGCAGGACATTGAATGCACGATAGCATACCCAAAAGTGTTTATCAATATTATGGACTACATTTCCATTAGATAACTTACAAAACTATTATACGTTCTTCCGCAGCTGATAGTAAACCGCGCCGGCGAAAATGAAGCAGTAGAGGACTAGGCCTGTAAGAAATGATTTAAAGGCAAAACCAAACCCTTTTTCTTGGTAAACGAAACTGAGGAATTTGCGAAGCAGAAAGATGTGCAAGAGCATTAAAATTGTCGCGCTTGTCAAGCTGACTACCCGCACCCAGGAGATGGGTGCTGCAAAATAAAGTATCGCCCCTGTCGCAATTAGCCCGATTACCCCTACCCCGCTTAGTCCTGCCATAGTTTCCCAGACGGTGGTGGCTACCGGATCAAATTTCTTTCGGGCTTGGTAAAGCTTACTCCAATAGAAACTGCGCCAGAAATACTTTTTTGCAACCGGCCAAAAACCTTCAAACTCATGATGGACGCGCACATCCGGCGCAAAAATTATGGCGTACCGGCGGGCAATTCTATAGGTAATCTCCACATCTTCCATCTGCCGGAAGGCTTCGTTGAAGCCTCCCAGGCGAACAAAAACCTCCCGCTTGATCGCTGCAATGCGGGTGCTAAAGAGGTAGTAGTAACCGTCGCTATCTCGTTCGTTAATCCAATAACTCCAGTCGCGAAGCGCCTTAAATTGCGGAAAGAAGTCGTGGTTTCTCTGGTGTTTATCCCAGACGCCTGTCAAAGCAGTGAGGTCCGGATCAGCCTGAAACTTCTCCGCGATATTTTTAAGCGTATCGGGATAACAGGTCACGTCTGCGTCAAGAAAAACCAGTACTCGTCCCTGAGCTTCTTTTGCGGCCGCGTTCCTCGCCGCCGCAGGACCTTTATTTACGGGAAGCCGTACAATTTGGACCGTCCCAAAGCCATTTGCAAGGCCACCCCTTGCAGAGGCCATTCGTTCGTGCTTTTTCAAGAGTTCCAAAAGCTCCCTGCTCTTTTCCTGATGCGATGCATCATCGCCAACAATCACTTCAAAATCCTGAAATTTCGAGCGATTAAGGGAGCCCAAAAGCTCGGTAAGCTTCTCCCACCCGTTATAAACCGGGATAATGACGGAAAGATACGACCTGGTCATAGTGCTTTGGTTATTTTACACCAATAGCAATAATGTCATCCCAAGGATTTATTGGATTGACAATGTTAAGGCTCTTCAGAATATTTCCAATCGGTTTCAGAATCCATGCAGCCCAAGGGAAATAATCTGCCGCTCTCGTAAACAAAAACGAAAGCGGGAATGGGCGTGGAGTATCGCGTTCAACAGTAACCTCTGTAAATCCCGATCTCTTCATAAGTTCCTTAAGTGACCTAAGGTTCCAAAACGTCAGGTGCTCCGCGTGTCGGTACCCCACCCACCACTTTCCCATAATTTTTCGCCAAAAAGTATTATGATTGGGGGTCGTCAGGACGGCAATACCGCCGTTTTTGAGCAGTGTTTGTACTCGCTTCATCATTCCTAAAGGATTTTGTTCATGTTCGATAACTTCAAACGCAGTAATCATATCAAATTGTTTTTCCTTCGGTAAACGAGCCGTCGTTAATGTCCCTTGAAAAACACCCAATCCTCTTTTTTTACAATAAGCGACTGCATCGTGAGATACATCTATGCCATAGGCTTCTATCCCCTGCTTTTGTGCTTCCTCAAGGAGAACGCCGAGGGCACAGCCAATATCGAGAAGAGTAATCATCGAATTACGAATTTTTTTACGAATATACGAATTTTTGTTTTGATTCGCATATTCGTACCGATTCGTTATTCGTTGATGGATTTCTTCCACTTTCTCTCGAAAATATTTTCTGTGCACTTCAATATGATCAATATATGGTGCAAAATGATCAAAATCTTCGTGGTAAAACTCGCTCACTTCTTTTTTCGATGGCCTTGGAGTTACTTGCGTCAAACCGCACGACATACAGCGGACTACCAGTCGACGATCACTTCTTTCAAAAAACGTTTCAAACCTCTTCCCACCGCACAGAACACACGACAAATCATTCATATCTTCTCCATAGCGCTTCTCCCCAACCGGACACCGGCGCATAGTGCGCTTCTATATAACTCATGTCCCGGGGAAGTAATGTCGTAAACCTACGGCTGTCACCTTGAAATACGTACGGAGTTTGGCGCTCTTCCAATTCGTCACGGAGTGGACGAGGCGGACGGGAAAGGAACGGGTAAAATGAACCCATCGGCA
>CAYSOR010000086.1:0-3518 GCA_964432705.1 uncultured Gammaproteobacteria bacterium | reverse complement strand
AAAAATCATCTTCGCGAGGCCATGATTATCTCTGACGCCGGCAAAAAGGGAGCAGTGACGGTCGCGACCAACATGGCTGGGCGTGGCGTAGACATTATTCTCGGCGGAAGTAAAAAAGAAAAATGGGAGTACCAAGATATAAAACTATATGAGAAAGATATCAAGGAGTGGCAGAAGAGACATGATGAAATCGTGAATCTTGGAGGTCTCCATGTCATTGGCACGGAGAGACACGAATCTAGGCGCATTGATAATCAACTGCGTGGGCGATCAGGGAGACAAGGAGACCCGGGTAGTAGCCGCTTCTACGTATCACTAGAGGACGACATCATGAAACTTTTCGGAGGAGATCAAGTTGCGAAGCTCATGACCGTATTTAAGATGCCGGAAGATGTGCCCCTTGAGCACGCGATGGTATCCCGGGCTATAGAGCAAGCACAGGTGAAAGTTGAAGGATTTCATTTTGACTCCCGTAAGCACCTTGTGGAGTATGACGATGTCCTCAATAAACAACGTGAAATTATTTACAAAAGACGAAGGAAAATCCTTGAGGGCGAGAGTCAGAAGGAGGCTATCCTAGCTAAGATCGCGTCAGAACTATCAACGATTGTGGCAATGTATGCCGATGATAAAGGTACCATTGACCGGGAAAAAATCATCAGTGAATTTATTTCTATCATTCCCTTTGACCCAGCTTCTGGGGAGCAGCTAAAAAAACAACTAGAACAGCTCCACACGTCCGCTGATATCACAGACTTCCTTAGTAAGGTTTCAAGTGATATGTATGAGGCCAGAGAAAAGCAAGTGAGTCCGGAGATTCTGCGACAGATTGAGCAGTGGGTGAGCCTTCAGATAATTGATAATTTATGGATGGATCATCTTGACGCCATTGACGATCTTCGCGAAGGCATTGGTCTTCGGGGGTATGGACAGCGAGATCCGCTTGTCGAATACAAAAACGAAGCTTTCACCATGTTTGAGCGGCTTATTGCTTCAATAGATTCGGAAATAGTTCACAGAATCTTTAAAGTCCAAGTTCAGCTTGCGCCTCAGGCAGCGGCGGGGTCTGGCCTTAGTGATATTCAAGGCCTGACCCCGACTCAACAAGTATCAAAGCCGTCTTCGGTACTCGGGCCTTCCATTATCCGACGAATTCAGGCGAATGCTCCGTCGCAACGTACAACAGACAACCTACAACAAACAACGAACAAAAAGATTGGCCGTAACGACCCATGTCACTGCGGAGCGATTAATCCGCAAACAGGGAAGCCATACAAATATAAAAAGTGTGGCATGATCAACGCACCATATCACAGAGGATAAGCGAAATTCTTGCATTAATTGACTTTGCTTGTCCGCATGTGGCTCATGGAAAAACTTCAGCACGCAACATAAAAGGAAGATTGGCTAGGGTTGTGTACTTGTGTGTTATATAAAGTGTTGATTTAGGCGGTCATAGTGAGAAAATCAAGGTCTGACCCCGATTTGCGATTCACTTATAGCCTGATTTAACTGGGGAAGGCGATTGCTTCCGAATTTTGTGTTGGTGAGAGAGGACAACGGATGGTATAATAGAATACACCCTATGAGAAAAATATCGTATTTTTCACTGCAGAACAAATACCCCAAGAAACTTGTCGGTCTCAACAAGGAAGAAACGAAGGTGGTGGTTGTGGGGAGTAAGTTTGATGAAATTTTTCAAAAACTAGAAAAGCTCCACGTTGAACCAAAGGACTGCGTCTTTATTGGGCCAATACAGCGAAAGGGAGCGATAAATGTATACTTTTCCCTACGAGGTTAAAAAGATCGCTGAGGGAGAACTCGTTGACCCCCGAATTACTCTTGAACTTTTTACTGTACGTGGGTTTCTGACTATTAAGTTTCTTATCGACTCTGGTGCAGACGTCACGACGCTTCCCATAGTCCCGTACGCAGAGCTCTTCGACTTTCAAAAAGATTTGAAAAAGTGTGTTCGTATTGGCGGCATAGAAGGAAAAGGAGTGAGCGCTTACCCCTTCACACTAACGATGAAACTCGGAAGCCAGCGCTTTCGGGTACGGAGCTATTTCATTGAGAGTCAGGTTGATCCCCTTTTGGGAAGACTTGATGTTTGGAAACTTTTTTCGATCCATTTTGACAATAGACGCGGACAAACAGAGCTAAATACAATTCGTTAGTGTCCTATTTGCCATGAAGCAGGTAGTACCTATTACTGGTGGAAGCGATGGGTTGGGGCGGCCACAATTTCGAAACGAGATAGAATTTGGGGACGGTCCTTAAAGATCGCGTCCTAAAAGGCCAGAAATAATGTAGTTTTATGAGGAATTTTGAGAGGTCGTAGCAATCTATCAAAGGACCGTCCCTAAGTACTTATATAATTTTTATATGAAACAGATAATTCTTATAAGCGGAGGAAGCGAAGGGTTGGGGAGAGAGATTGCGAGAATTCTTACATCTTCACATAGCGTGGTTATCCTTGCTCCCTCCAGAGAAAAGCTTAAAGAAGTTGCCAAAGAACTTAGGTGCGACTTTGTCGTCGGCGATGTATCAGACAGTGGTGCTGTTGAAAAAGCAGTAGCTCACACAGTAAAAAAATATGGCCGCATCGATTGTCTCATTAACAATGCCGGTATTTATATAGAAGGACCGCTTGAGACCAATACTCCCGAGGATATAGAGCGAATTATTGCAGTCAATACTCTCGGCACAATGCTCATGACACGCGCAGTCGTGCCGATTATGAAAAAGCAAAGAAGTGGGCTCATCGTCAATATCGTTTCACAGGCGGGACTGCGAGGAAAAGCACTTCGGAGTGTGTACGGCGCTTCCAAGTATGCTATTACCGGGTTTACCGCATCTCTCCAGCCAGAACTTGCGCCATACGGCATCCGCGTCACCGGAATTTATCCAGCAAAAATGAAGACCAGTCTCTTTCGCAGTGCCGGAGTTGAAAAGAAATTTGATGACGCCTTCGACCCTATGTATCTAGCCAAAACAATTGCGTTTCTTCTCACACTTCCAGAGACAGTGGTCATTACTGACATTGGCATGAAGCACATAAAATATCTCTAGGTGTCTATTATTATGAGCCCGGTACTTATGCAAGCAGTTGGTTACGTGGGATTTCTCTTTGTAGTCCTCTCGTTTCAAAAGGACAAAAGAAGCACTATTTTACTGTACCTTGTTATTGCCCAGATTTTCTTTACCGCACACTTTAGCCTTTTACACGCGTGGACGGGTGCTGCTATGAACGCGCTTGCCGGGATCCGAACGTTTCTGTTTTATAAACGAGATGTCATTCCATTGTTTAAAAATATCGTGTGGATGTATGCGTTTATGGCGATATTCTTAGTGGTGGGATTACTTACTTGGCAAGGATGGCACAGTTTGCTTCTTATTTTGGCGATGGTTGTTGACTCATTTGCTGTGTGGAATGAACGCACGTCGCGTATTCGCGCATTCATGATCATCCCTCGTCCTTTATGGTTTACGTACAATTTCATTGTTGGTTCCTATGC
>CAYSOR010000085.1:0-3523 GCA_964432705.1 uncultured Gammaproteobacteria bacterium | reverse complement strand
GATCGATTAACGCCATGAAAAAGGGCGGAGCCGAGCGATATGGTCAAGTTCGTACTACACAAGAAAGTCAGCTCATTGCTGAAGGAGTGGAAGGATTTGTGCCGTACCAGGGAGATGTGGCGAGCTTTCTCCATCAAATAGGAGGAAGTCTTCGTTCGGCGTTTTACTACCTTGGTTCCAAGAATCTTGAGGAATTTTTTGAAAAATCCAAGGCAATTGTCATAACCCAAGCGAGTCTTTCCGAGAGTCACCCGCACACGGTCGTAGTTGAAAACGCAGGCAAAAACTATTTTTAGCAATCAATGGCTTCTAGTGAACAATCAGCCACAAGAACAGAAGCTCTTTTAGGCAACTGGGCGGTCCCTGGGCCTGGGAAAATGACAAACCGCGGGTATGAGATCAGCGGCAGAGGTTTTGCGAGGGATATGAGGAGAAAAGGTGTATCTGAATATCTTCAGCGCGATGCGACTATCGAGCACTATCTACAGGCAACAGAAAAAATTGAAAATTTAGTCAACGACGTGATGCTGCATGAGCCGATTTGTGACAAGCTGCGAGACATGGTCGAACGCAGCCCCCACCACGGGAGACCGCATTTCAGAAGAATAGAAAAATGGGAAAAGTGGGCGGATAAGCATGATACTGCGATTCGACATTCTCCTGTACACTTATATTTCAAGGTGCCAGAAAAGCTTGCCAAGCGGGGACATGATTTGGTGGAGGTACTTACTGGAAAAAAAGAAGGCCACGATGCAGCTGGTGCCCTTTTTACATTCGGGTACATGATGGAAAACGTCGACACCTTGGTGCCCATTATAAATGAAGAACTCGGTCTTACGTATCCCATTACTCTGGATGATTGGACAGCGTGGGCATGGGCAACTGCGTTTATATGCGAACATCACTCGAAACCCGAAAAAATGTCAACAATTGCACATCTTGTGCAACAGGGCGTTGTGGATCCGGCAGAATTTCTCAGAAAAACAGAAGACATGGCGCAGAAATATGGGGAAGAAAGTATCTATACACTGTTCCCTCCGTTTGCTATCATTCGGCCATTTATAGAACGCATTAGAGAGAGAAAAATATTGCCGTATCGTGGATTTACCCAGAACGAACTTGACGCGTTGCGCACTCGAGGGTTTCGATTTTCTGCAGCAGATAAACTCGACGGTACGTTTCCCGCGGATCTCGCGGGAGCACGCATGATCCTCACTCGCCCCGATCGGGCATTTTATGAGCGAATGTCTAAACCCGGCTTAACTCTTTTAGAAGAGTTGGACGCGCGTGTGCAAGACGGCGGAGCCCACGAGTCGTCATGCGACTTGAATAGAATTCTTTTTGAACTCACGCGGACGCAGGCGCTCGGTGAATTTCCTTCTCATGTGCGGCACGCGTTTCGCGTAGGCATGCAGCTGCGGTCGAGCTATTACTTACGTGCCATTGATGCACTATTACATGATGATACTGTCCCATTTTTGGAATCGTATGAATCGTTGGAAAGGCATGAAATAGTAGCGTTACTTGGCAAAATTGGAGTACAGGAGATAGAGAGTAAGGTTGTCGTTCAAATGAGTGAAGAAGACGATAGACATAGAAGCGTGAGAGCGTTATTGAAAAAGTATGGATACGATGGCGCTGCGTTCGATGATGTTCTCTATAAAATTCACAATGAAAAAGCGATCGTCGGACAAGCGCTGCTCGCAAAGATTCAGCTTCTGCGAGAAAGGAGTGTGTCGTCGGAGGAAAAAGCCTGGATCATGCAGCTTCTCAAACGAGCAGTCGAGGTGCAAAAAAATCATTTGCCAATAACTCAAGGCCCAATGAAATTCGATCCCCCGTACGACAGCTACTATCCCCTTGACGTAGAGAAGTGGAAGCTATCCTCATAGAGCTGATCTATACTAGGCTGTAAATTGTACTGGATTGTAGGAGAAGGGGATGACAAGATCGGCGAGTTTATTCATCGGTGCGACGTGGAGTTGATGATATTTTTCTACGGTTATTGACCAAGAGAGTGTTTCTATGTCTGAGCGGCCTTTTGCTTCATCCCGGATCATCCGGCGAGCGACTCGGATCTCCGTCGGGGTATCGAGATAGATTTTTAGATCTCCAAGGCTGCCAACCGGTTCGTGGAACGAAAAAATACCTTCTACTACGAGAAATTTTGCATCTTTGAGTACTTCTATCGTTTGCGTACCGGTGCGTTCGCTTGTGACCATGTTGTAGACGGGGATGGTTGTGGGTTTTTTCTGTTGTAAGGACTTAACTGCTTTAGCAAAGGCCACTAAGTCGACTGATGCTGGCTCGTCAAAATTATACTGGCCGTTTTCATCGGGTTTGAGAGCCGACTTACCAAAATAGAAATGATCCATGGACAAGAGTACTGAATGAGTGAATAGTGCAGCAAACGTTGACTTACCGGAGCAAGATCCGCCGCAGACGAGGATAGTTAATAGTTTATCCATTCTATTGGTGAGTATGCCAGCTTACCTTTCATTCGTCAACGCCTTGCCCCACGCTCGATTCCGGGAATCAATGTATCTAAATACATCATTAATGAGGTATATTAGAAGAAAAGAATGGGCGCGAGGTCTTCAAAGTCTGGATTAAAGGTTTCTACGAAAGCCTGATAGCTCAGTTTTGGATTATTTTTTGAAAAATAATCGAGAATTGCGTTTGGTTTCGAGAGAGCTTTTTTATCCGCCTTCGCAGAAAACCTTGGGCGTAAGCCCAAGGATGAATGCGAAGTGTTTTCTGCTTCGGCGGATTTCGCTCCGCCGAAGTACGCGGAGAAGACCTGCCTGCGCAGGCAGGTACCACGGGCGTTAGCCCGTGGAGCTTCATTTGGCCGAAGGTAATCCTGGTAGGAAGAGTACTCATAGTATCGGAGTCGCTCAAGAAGATTCCGGGAATCTTGTGAATTCCCGGAATCAAGCTGGTCGGCAATCGGATTTCTGTGAATATATGCTGAGACATAAAGCAAGTATTGGTCATTTTCTACGATTTTTGCTTTGAATCGCCCCTGAAATAAAGGCCCGATCCTTTCATATTTCGTGTTGAAGAATTTTGCAAATCCTAATTGAATAGCATTCATGCAGTTGGTGATTGAAGTATCAGAAGTTTGCTTGAGAAGCAAGTGATAATGATTCGGCATAAGGCAATAGGCGAGTATATCGATTGCGAATTTCTTTGTATTGTCTTTGAGCCGTGTTAAGAAGCTGTTATAATCACGGGGAGAAAGGAAGATAATGCGTTTTTCCGAACCTCGGTTATAAATATGGTAGTAGCCGTCTGCGACAAATTGTACTGCACGGGCAGGCATATAAAGCCAAAATATCACTTTCGATACCGGGAATCAACCTATCAAAATACATCACAGTTTTGAGCCTGATACCGGGAATCAATATGTCAAACTATATCAGAAAAACCGATCCGCAAATTGACAGACTCGTAACTTTGGAAGAGAAACGTCAGCACGACGTCCTTGAGATGATTCCTTCGGAAAATTACGCCTCTGCCG
>CAYSOR010000084.1:0-3668 GCA_964432705.1 uncultured Gammaproteobacteria bacterium | reverse complement strand
TCACAAACACCCACCAGTGTATGAGCCAGACGTAGGTTGAGGGAGGCCTCAATGACTTCGCGGAAGGTGATGAAGAGTGAAGGAATCATGAGACAATGGTATTATAACAAATAGATTTCCATCGAGCCGATTCCCGGAATCGGAGGAGCTTTGATTCCGGGAATCGACGATACCCATGCAAAAGAAAATTTTTAACTTCCCCCCGAACGTATTTATTCTCTCTATTGTTTCTTTTCTTAACGACATTGGCGGCGAAACGATTAAGCGGGCTATACCTCTGTATTTAGCTAATATTTTAGGCGTCAAAACCTCAATTATAGGACTCGTTGAAGGTATTGCAGAATCTACTCCCCAACTCCTCCAACCTCTCTCTGGTTATATTTCGGATCGCATGCATAGGCGTAAACCTCTCGTTCTTCTTGGTCAAGTACTGCGCTCTACCGTGCTTGTTCTTTTTTGGGCAACCACGTGGCCGCAGGTTCTGCTATTGCGCTTTCTAGACCGTAGTGGCAAGGGGATAGGGAATGCCCCCCGTGATGCCCTCATTGCCGCTTCCACTCCAAGCAATCACGAGGGGAGATCGTTTGGTCTTAATCGCGCCATGGATGATGCGGGGTCGGTCGTCGGTATGATTATCGCAAGTATTCTCGTTGGCTCGGCGATTATTCTAACCCGAGTTACCTTTCAACGGATTGTGCTTCTTGCCGTCATTCCTCTTGTCTTCTCTTTTATTCTTCTTCTTTTCTTTCTTCGTGACATTCCCGATGGAAAGAGAGAAGAAAAACTCGTGCTCCATGACGCATTCGGCACAAAATATTATTTATTTCTTGCACTTTCTTTTCTTTTTACCCTGGGCAACTCTTCCGACGCGTTTTTGATTTTGAAGGCGCAGCAAATCGGACTAACACTATCGCAAATATTCATTCTTCTCGCGGCGCTTAACCTGACTGCGTCGCTCACCGGCTATCCACTTGCTAAGCTCTCAGATACTATTGGCAGAAAACGGCTTCTTGTGGCAGGTTGGTTTGTTTACGCGTGTGTCTATTTCATCTTCGCTCGTACGACCGGCCAAGTATATCTGGTCGCCGCAGTTCTTTTATACGGGCTCTATTATGGATTGACGCAGGGCGCAGCAAAAGCATTGGTTGCCGATGTCGTTACTTCGTCTCGTCGGGGGACAGCGTATGGCGTCTATAATATGGTAATTGGCATCACCCTTCTGCCTGCCTCGATTCTCGCTGGCTACCTCTGGCAAACATTTTCTCCCGCAACTGCGTTTTATTTTGGCAGCACTATGGCGTTCATTGCATCTATTGGGCTCCTTTTCCTTCTATGATTCCGACAGACGAACAGGTTAAAGCGTTATGGAATAAATATAACCTTCCGCGGCAGAAACGGACACATGTCGCGTTTGTTGCAAGAGTAGCGATGTTTTTTGCAACCAAATTTCAAGTTAACAAAAAATTACTTCTCGCAGCCGCTCTTCTTCACGATATTGACAAAAACATTCCAAATTTTTCGGGAGAGCGGCATCCCGATACAGCAGTAAGGATTCTCAAAGAAGAAGGAATGGATGAGGTAGCGGCTATAGTTAAAACCCATCCGCTCCATGCAATTTTAGATCCGTCAATTGTTCCAAAAACCCTCGAAGAGAAAATTCTTTACCTGTCTGACAAGATGGTTAAGTATGATATAGTTGGTGTTGATGGGAGGTTTGCTCTCTGGCGTGCGGAAAAATTGCCGTCAGAAGCGCGTGCTCTCCTCGAACACGCATACCCGAAAGTAAAAGATCTTGAGCAAGAAATATTCTCACTTGCCGCCGTCACGCAAGAGGACATCGCAAAACTTGCGTAGATATTGTAATCGATCTATACTGGGAGTACTTTTAAACAGGAGGGTGTATGAAAGTTATTCAGCGCATTAGTTTTTTTGTCATTGCTTCTCTTCTTTTGATAACGCCGGCTTTCGCGCAAAAGATTGAATATATCTTACCGTATCCGGGAATACTCCCTGACCATCCGCTCTATACGCTGAAACTTGTCCGCGATAGGATTTTAGATTTTCTGATCGTTGATCCATTGCGGAAATCTGAATTTTATGTCTTACAGGCAGACAAGCGCTTAGGTATGGGTGTCGCTCTTGTCGAGAAGGGGAACGTGACACTCGCAGAAGCTACGATTTCAAAAGGAGAAAAATATTTGGCGAAAGCAAGCGCGAGCTTACTCTCAGTCGCGGCGAACGGTAAAGAGGTTCCGGGCTATCTCCTTGACCGAGTGACAAAGGCAGCTATGAAGCACGAAGAAATTCTTACGGAACTTACCGTTCGTTTTACAGGAAAAGAATTGGACGGACTCAAGTCATCCATGGAACTCCTGAAGAAGACGATTGAGGATGTCGCGAAATTAAAATCATAAGAACGGTTTTTGAATACTTTTTGTTTTACCTCTTACTTATTACGTATCACTTTTCACTTATCATCTCCCAATTCCCCGTACTTTTTCCTCAGTGAAAACTCACCGAGGCTAAGAAAAACTATTGACCCTTTTTGATATAGAAGTTGCCAGTTGACTCCCCAGAACTAGTGTCTTACGATCTGCTTTGGCACCAGATATAGTGCTTTTTGATTTCACGATGAAGTGTCCGTATTGCAGTAACAACGATACTGAAGTCATTGAGACGCGAGACAGCGAAGACTTGAGCGTAACGAGAAGACGACGTACGTGTCCAAAGTGTGAGAAGCGGTTTACAACCTACGAGCGCGTTGAATCAGTGCCCTTGACCGTCATTAAAAAGGATCAACGACGGGAGCAATTTGACCGAGAAAAGTTACGTCGTGGTATTTGGAGAGCAAGCGGTAAGACAACAATAAAAGCAGAAGATATTGATCGCATTGTCGACGAGGTTGAACGGGAATTGATAACAGGAGAAACAACTGAGATACCGAGTAAATCTATCGGCCAACTGGTGGCCAAACGACTGAAAAAACTAGACAAAGTGGCTTACATTCGTTTTGCAAGTGTCTTTCGTCAATTTGTCGACATTGAGGATTTTGAAAAAGAAGTGAAAAAATTACTTTGAGCAATTTTTTCATCCTGAGCTTGTCGAAGGATATTATATATTAATAGTTATGCAGCTAACCGGCATCCGTAACACCGTCTTTCTGGACCGCTATGCGCTCAAAAATGAGGCAGGCAATGCTATTGAGAAAGAGCCGGAAGAAATGTGGCGACGAGTCGCGCATGCCGTTGCCGCCATGGAGCCCAAAAAGTTGCGAGCCGCATGGGAAGACAAGTTCTTTACCGCCATGCAGGACTTTGCTTTTGTGCCGGGCGGACGGATTCTTTCTGGAGCCGGCACGGGCTACAAAGTGACGTTTTATAATTGCTTCGTCATACCAAGCCCCCATGACTCCCGCGGCGGCATCCTTAAAACCCTCACACAAATGGTAGAAATTATGTCGCGCGGCGGCGGGGTCGGGATAAACCTAAGTAGTCTTCGTCCGCGCGGCGCGAGAGTCAAAAAGGTCAATGGGTTTTCTTCGGGCCCATGCAACTGGGCAGAGCTTTTCTCTGTTGCGACCAAAGACATTATTCAGCAGGGCGGCAGCCGCAGGGGCGCCCTTATGCTCATGCTCTGGGACTCACACCCGGACATCGAGGAATTTATTA
>CAYSOR010000083.1:0-3700 GCA_964432705.1 uncultured Gammaproteobacteria bacterium | reverse complement strand
CTTCATGTCCACAGTGAATATTCGCTCCTCGACGGCTTGGGGAAGCTTGATGATCTTATAAACCGAGCCAAATCCTACGGCATGAGGTCTTTGGCGCTTACCGATCACGGAGCGATGTATGGTGCATTCAAGTTTTATCTTAAAGCAAAGGCTAGCGGCATAAATCCCATTCTCGGCGTCGAAACGTATGTTGCCAAACGATCGCGGTTTGACAAAGAAGGGAAAATTGATACAGATCCCTACCACCTTGTTCTACTTGCCAAAAACGAAACCGGCTACAAAAACCTCATGAAGCTCGTGACCCACGCGCATCTGGAGGGCTACTACTACAAACCCCGGATCGACTGGGAAATTCTCTCAAAACATCACGAGGGTCTTATTTGCTTAAGTGCTTGTTTGCAGGGTCAGGTTCCTCAGCTTCTTCGAAACGGTCAGCAAGAGGAGGCAGAAAAAGTGGCAAAAATGCATAGTGAGCTTTTCGGCCCGGACCATTATTACCTGGAGCTTCAACAGCACCTCAAAATTCCAGAACAACGGGAACTGAATGAGAAATTAGTTGCACTTTCTCGTAAGCTCGGGCTCCCTCTGGTTGCAACCAACGATGTCCATTACGTCGATCCGGATGACGCCGAGGCGCAGGAAATACTTCTCTGTGTCCAAACACAACATACGATACTTGAAACCAAGCGGCCGCTCTCCATGATCGGTTCCCCGGACTTTTACCTGCGTAGCCCCGAAGAAATGACCGGGTTATTTATCCAGTACCCGGAGGCAATTGAAAATACCGTCAAAATTAGCCGTATGTGTGATATCACGCTTCCCGTAGGGCAGTGGATTTTGCCACAATATCCATTGCCGCCGGATACGACGCCCGAATCCTTCCTTCAAAAACTCGTCGAAGGGCGCGTTAAAACCCGCTACTCGCAACTAAGCGACGAAGTTAGTAAGCGTATTAGCTATGAACTCGATATTATCACCAAAAAAGGTTACTCTACGTACTTTCTCATCGTTTCTGATTTTGTCAACTGGGCTAAAAGTCGCGGTATAGCCGTAGGTCCGGGACGAGGGTCTGCTGCCGGATCAGTGGTGTCCTACATATTAGGCATCACCGGTATTGATCCGTTTTATTTTCATTTACCGTTTGAACGGTTTCTTAATCCCGAGCGGCCTACTCCTCCTGATATAGATCTTGATTTTGCCGATGACAGAAGGGATGAGGTGATTAGTTACGTTACCGATCGCTACGGCACCGATAAAGTTGCGCAGATTATTACCTTTGGAACCATGGAAGCCCGTGGTGCGGTGCGCGACGGCGGTAGAGCCTTAGGTATGCCGTATGCCAAGCCGGATAGAATTGCCCGTATGATCCCTCCCGGATTTCAGGGGTTTCCCATGACGATTGAACGCGCGCTCGAGCAGTCTCCCGAACTTTCCCTTGCTTACCGCACGGAGCCGGAAACCAAGCGCCTTCTTGACGTTGCTCAAAAACTCGAAGGAGTAGCCCGCCACGCCTCGGTCCACGCCGCCGGTGTCGTTATTGCCGATAAACCCTTGGTTGAGTACACGCCGCTCCAGCGCGAGTCAAAAGGCGACAAGGTTATTACCCAGTACGACATGTATACGGTCGGTGAAGACGGCGTTGGGCTTCTCAAAATGGATTTTTTGGGACTACGAAATCTTACGATCATGTCTCAAGCACTCCGGTTTATTAAAGTAAAGAGAGGTATCGAGGTCAATTTGTCCCAGATTCCCCTTGACGATGCAAAAGCCTACGCCATGCTCTCTAAGGGTGATACCACCGGTGTTTTTCAGTTGGAGTCAAGCGGCATGCGGCGGTATATTAAAGATCTTAAACCGACGTCTATTTTCGATCTCATGGCAATGGTTGCACTATTCCGCCCCGGCCCTATGCAGGTTATTCCCGAGTTTATACGCCGTAAACATAATCCCGCTCTCATTACGTACCCTGACCCCAGACTCAAAGAGGTTCTTGCACAATCCTACGGCATTCTTTGCTACCAGGACGATGTACTTCTCACGGCAATTACCCTTGCCGGATACTCATGGGGGGATGCTGACAAACTCCGGAAAGCCGTCGGGAAAAAAATTCCGACGGAAATGAAAAAGCAGAAGGAAAAGTTTATTGAAGGGTGCGTGAAAAACGGTCTTAAAAAGACGAAAGCCGAGAATATATTTAACCTCATCGAACCGTTTGCTGGCTACGGGTTTAACAAAGCGCACGCTGCTTGTTACGCGATGATCGCCTATGAAACCGCTTACCTCAAAGCAAATTTTCCAGTTGAGTACATGACGGCAGTTCTTACTGCCGAGTCACGTGTGAACACCGGGCCGGCACGTAACGAAAAGATAGCCGCTATCGTAGCAGAATGTAAACGCATGGGTCTCACCCTTCTGCCGCCGGATATTAACACGTCGGAGATTGAGTTTGAGATTGAGGGAACATCCATTCGTTTTGGTTTGTCTGCAATAAAAAACGTGGGAACAGCCGCTATCGACAGTATTCTTTCTGCCCGCTCCTCCGGTCCGTTTCGGTCTCTTACCGATGCAATTGCACGTGTCGATCTTTCGAAAGTGAACAAAAAGACGTTTGAAAGTCTCATGAAAGCCGGGGCGTTTGACAGATTTGGGAAACGTTCGTCCATGCTTACAGCTCTCGGCCTCCTTCTCGATCAGGCTCATAAAAAAAAGAAAGACGTCGCCGCGGGGCAGGTAGGACTTTTTGATAGTACGGAATCTTCTTCGGTAGAGCGTGATTCGTTCCCCGACGTTGCGGAGCTCGGGAAACGTCAATTGTTAGCCTACGAAAAGGAACTATTGGGATTTTATCTCACCGCTCATCCACTGGAATCCGTACGCATACAAGTGGACGAACACTCCTTTGTTCCCATCGTGGACATTACGGCTGAAAAAGCAGGTGAAAAGGTTACATTGTTGGGTATTATCATCGCAGTCAAAAAAGTCAACACCAAAGCCGGGAATGGTGAAATGGCATTTGTGCGAGTGGAAGATCTCACCGCTACTATTGAGGTCGTGGTTTTCCCCAAAACATATAGGGAAACAGCGGCTGTGTGGTTTCCTGATACCATCGTTTCCATCTCCGGCCGTGTGCAGGAAAAAGATGAGAGACTCATGGTGCTTTGTGAAGCTGTCCGGGTTCTCACAGATTTGACTCATTGACTGATGAACGATAGTTTTAGTATTATGAAAATGAAACAGTTGGTTAGCGAGCGCTGGGAACTGGGTATTAATGGTCATCAGACACTGGTTCGGCAACGACGCAAAAAACTAACGTCACAGAAAGTTTCAGGCGACAGTTGGTGGTATCTCGGCCGGATTGGGCAGATTGGTTTTGATATCGCCATACCGATCGTTGGAGGGGCGCTTCTCGGAAAGTATATAGATAGCCTAGTCGGTTCCTATCCGAAAGCGACCCTCATATTTCTTCTAGTGGGAATAGTACTTTCTGTGTTTAGGTTTGTTCAGATAATAAAAGAACTCATTCGTCTGAAATAATCATGCCGCACATATCGCTTGTCGCTGAAACTCTTTGGACCGTGGGGACATTTCCCATTTCAAACGCACTCCTCACGACATGGATAGCGATGGGACTTCTCGTTGTTCTTTCGCTTATCGTTCGAACGCAACTTCGGATAATTCCATCAAGACTTGGTTCAATCGC
>CAYSOR010000082.1:0-3912 GCA_964432705.1 uncultured Gammaproteobacteria bacterium | reverse complement strand
GCATGCCGTCGATCCGTAGAATTTTTGCGCTGAGCGAGTGGAACGTGCCGGCGAAAGGGAGGGAGGAAGAGGCAGGATATAAAGATACAGAGATATTAGGAGTATGGTTTTTCTCACTTTGTATCTTAGTATCTTTGTATCTTAATATCTTGACGATTCTCTCCTTCATCTCTCCTGCTGCTTTATTCGTAAATGTCACCATGAGGATGTTTTGGGGAGAAACTTTTTTTTCTGCGATGAGGTAGGCCACGCGGTAGGTGAGAACTCTGGTTTTGCCGCTTCCGGCTCCGGCAAGGATGAGTACCGGTCCGTCGGTATGCTTAACAGCGCTTTGTTGATCAAGATTAAGATCATTGAGGAAATCAGGAGTCATAGGGTATAATCTTACCACATGAAAAAGCTCTTCATCGCGGGTAACTGGAAAAGTTTTAAGCAAACACGTGAAGCAAGCCAATGGTTTGACGCGTTTGAAAAACTTCAGAGAGAAACGCCAATTACGCGCGATCACCTCACTACCGTTCTTTGTCCGGCCTATACACTCATGCCTCTTGCCGCAGAAAGAATTAAGCGAGGGAATCTTCCGATCGAACTTGGGAGCCAGGACGTGTCGCACCTGGGTGAGGGCGCGTATACAGGAGAGATATCAGCTAAACAGATTGCCGAATTTGCGACGTGGACGATTATCGGCCACTCGGAAAGAAGAAGAAACTTGGGTGAAACCGATGCGCTTCTTTTCGGGAAAGTGAAAGAGGCAAAAGCACATAGTCTCAGTATTGTCTACTGTGTGCAGGATGAGTCGATTGAGGTTCCGCAAGGGATAGACGTGATAGCCTATGAGCCGCCGTGGGCCATTAGCGCTGTGAGCGGTGGGATCGCACAAAACCCGGAGAGTGCCGGTCGCGTGTGTGAAAAAATTGTCGTAAAGTACCCGCACATCCCCGTGATCTACGGCGGCAGCGCGACAGCGGATAACGTCACGGATTTCATTCGTCAACCGGCTATTTCCGGGGTACTCCCGGGCGGAGCAAGTCTCGATCCGGAAAAATTTTTCCGCATAATGCAGACGATGACCTCTTTTTCCAAATAAGTCCATGGAGCCCAAAGTTAAGCGCGTGTACATGCCAAAAATGAAGGTATTCGTTGCGGTTATAACTGCCGTAGTCGCGGTCGTAGTTCTGGTCAGACTTATTCTTTTGAGTAATCGCTTTATAACCGAAACAGGACTATCGCCGTCGACGGTCATCGGACTTATCGTCAATGGCGGCGCTAGTCTCAAAGAGATTGATGGCCGTACCAACGTTCTTCTTTTGGGTATCAGCGGCGGTACGCACACAGGAGCCGATCTCACCGACACAATCATGATTCTCTCCTTCAGTCACGAGGCCCGCTCACTTAGCCTCATTTCCGTTCCCCGCGACATCTGGTCCGATACCCTGAAAGACAAAATCAATAGCAGTTACCATTATGGAGAAGAGAAGTCCGCCCAAGGCGGATCGGCCTCTGGTCGAAAAAAGAGAGGCGGACTCACTCTTGCAAAGGCAATTGTTGAAGACATGGTAGGGCTTCCCATGCACTATAGTTTGGTCATCGATTTTTCCGTGTTTGAGGAAGTCATTAACCTCGTCGATGGCGTTAGTGTGAATGTTCCAGTCGCATTTACTGATCCAGAGTTTCCTATAGAAGGCAAAGAAGACGAGATTTGCGCTGGCGATCCAAAATTTTCTTGCCGGTATGAATCGCTTCACTTCGACAGCGGAGTCCAACAGATGGACGGAGCCCGAGCACTCAAATACGTCCGCAGCCGGCTGGCTGTGGGGGATGAGGGAACTGATTTTGCCCGCGCGAGGCGCCAGCAGGAAGTGCTTTTGGCGCTGAAACAAAAGCTGACATCGCCGTCTGTTTGGTTGTCACCGAGGCGCTTACGACAGCTTTTTCTTTCTTTTGAAAAAGCGATTGACTCGGATATGAATATCGGTGAGCTCGCCACCATCGGTAAGCTCTTCGCGGCCGTTGACACTGAGAATACCACGCGTATTTCTCTTGAGGGTGAGCTCTATAGCCCGCCCACTATCTGGTACGGCCGTTACGTCCTTATTCCAAAGGAAAGCTTCGAGGAGATCCACAGTTTTGTTAAAAATCAGCTTAAGTGACCTACGTTACCTAAGTGACTTAGAGAGCCAGCAGTCCCACGAGGAAGATGAGGAGTCCGCCGCCCAGGGCAGCAGCTCCGAGGAGTGAGGGACCGCCGGAAACAGGGACTTGCGGTGTAGCGGGTGTCGTCGGCGTAGGAGTCGGTTGTGCGTACACAATAGGCGTCGGTGTCGGCTGATCGACCGGCGGCTGATACGGCGGTTGTGTAGGAGTTGCCGTAGGTGTAGGGCTTGGCGTTGGAGTATTCGTGGGTGTCGGAGTAGGCGTGGGAGTAGGAGTGGAAACCGTGAGATTAAAGGCAAGCCTGCATGCTTGTTCGGCAGCCTGAGGCTGTTGTTGCGGTACAGAAGGAGCAACCGGCTCTTCCTTTTTGAGTTGTTGGGAAGTGAGAAACGTCACGACTCCAAGTCCCACCGTCATGAAGGTTATAAAAACAAGATACCAGTATTTTTTGACAAATTTCATAATGTTAGTGCCAGTTGCCGTCGGTACCGAATATTTCCGCTTCAAACGTAAAGCTGGTTACTCCTTCAGGAATGGTTAAATCTTTGGTATACTCACCGCTTGCGTTTTTGGTTGACGTTTCCTCAAACGCAGCTCCGTTCATTCTGATTCGCGCTTTGGTTGCCAGACCCCCGGCTACTGCAATCTGCACAGCATCGCCCGCTTTCAGTGTGGAATAATCCGTCACGACTGCACCGTCTTTGTAAAGTTTAATGAGATTACACTGCGGTGTTTCAGGCGTTCCCCCGCCTCCTCCCCCGCCGCAATTATTACAGCGGATTTGAGGCACAGTGCAGTAATTGGGAGTATCGCAGTAAGTCAAATTTTCGTCTACGATATCAATCTGTCCACACTCACCAGCGGTTAACTTGGTGGTACAAGGGGCATGAGAAATCCAGACGCCCGGATCATTTTCATCGCATTTGTTTGGATCGCCGCCGCCGCAGCCCTGCGGGCAATGATAAATTGCGCATTGGCCTTTAAACGGTTTGCCGGTATTGCTGCAAACTGTATTGATAGGCGGTAAAACGCAGCTTGGTTGTTGTGGTATATTTCCGTCACCTCCACCCCAGTCGCTAGATGTTGATGGCGCTGGCGTTGTTGGAATATTGCAACATTTCCAATTACCATTACATGTTTTGCTTACCTGTGTTCCTCCTGCATCTCTACATTCGGCCAAACTTGGAACACATGTGTTGGGAGAAACGCAGGTTGGCGCGGTGGTAGTCGTTGTTGGAATATTGCAACATTTCCAATTACCATTACATGTTTTGCTTACCTGTGTTCCTCCTGCATCTCTACATTCGGCCAAACTTGGAACACATGTGTTGGGAGAAACGCAGGTTGGCGCGGTGGCCCGGCTTCGGATTTCGTTAAGTGATTGTTGCTGCGACGCAAAACGGACTCCCAGGGGGATTGCAGTTACAAGAAGGAGGAGGGCGGCGAGAAGGGGGCCGAGGGATTTTTTTTTTGGTTTAACTGGTTCCTGGGGAGGAGCAGTGTTCGTTGTCGGTTGATTGTTGATGGTTGACGGTTGCTCGCCTGCAGGGGCAGAGACCGATGGGCTTGAGAGGAGCGAGTCAACAATTTTATCCGCTTGAGTTGGTTCATTTGCCGCTGGTGCCGGAGGAGGCGGTACTGCCGGAGTCGACTGACCTGCGGCATCGTTTATGGCTTTCTGCGCGGCATCGAGAATGTCATCGGGCATATATATTCAGCTTAGATGAAACGTGGTGAAAGAGTCAATAACCCACTTAC
>CAYSOR010000081.1:0-3921 GCA_964432705.1 uncultured Gammaproteobacteria bacterium | reverse complement strand
GCTCCAGCCCCTGTAGCTTAACGGATAAAGCAGGTGTGTTCTAAACACAAGAGTGGGGGTTCGATTCCCTCCAGGGGCGCAGAACAATCCCGATCAAATCGGGATTTCTGCGTAAACGCACCATATGTTTTCATTTCTCATGGTTATTTCCCTCTTTCTTATCGTTCCATCTCAGGTGTATGGCAAATATGATCCTCGTACAGTTCCCAACAACAAATACGGCATCCATGTCGCTGATACTAACGATATTGCCGACACCGCTGCCCTCGTCAACTCAAACGGTGGAGACTGGGGGTATGTCACGATGGTCATACAGGATAATGACAGAAACTTCGGCAAGTGGCAGGGAATATTTAATCAAATGCGACGGCTTCACCTCATACCCATTATCCGTCTCGCAACACATCTGGAGGGTAATGCGTGGACGAAACCATCTCTTGACGATGCAGATCGATGGGCCGGATTTCTCAATAGCCTCAATTGGCCGACAATAAACCGCTATATTATCGTTTTTAACGAACCCAACCATGCGAAGGAATGGGGGAATACGATTGATCCCGAAGGCTATGCGGAGATCTTCGTCGCATATGCGCAGGCACTCAAATCGGTATCAGAAGACTTCTTTATCCTTCCCGCAGGTTTTGACGCCTCAGCAACAAACACGTCTGATACTTTGGATGCCGGACAATTTATCAGGAGGGTAATAGAAGCGAAATCGGAAATACACAATCTTATCGATGGCTGGACATCTCATTCGTATCCCAACCCGGCATTCTCCGGTTCGCCATATGCCTCCGGTAAAGGAACAATTCGATCGTACCTGTGGGAACTGGAATATTTAAAAATTCTGGGGCTCACAAAAAATCTTCCGGTATTCATAACAGAAACCGGGTGGGTTAACACCATACCAACCGGAACCGTTTCAAAAAATTTACTCATTGCAAGCTCAACAGTTTGGCAAGATCCGGTAATTACTGCCATCACCCCCTTTGTTTTTAGTTATCAGGGTAAACCTTTTGATAATTTTTCATGGAAGAAACTCGGGTCAAGTGAATTCTACCCGCACTATTTTGACTATCAAAATATACCGAAAGCGATAGGAGCTCCCAAACAACACCATGCTTTTTCGATAATTCACTCACTCCTCCCCAATACTCTTGTTGCTTCATCAAACTACAATCTCGAAATGACACTAAAAAATACAGGGCAAGCAATTGTTGGCGAAAAAGAAAGGTATACACTATCACTAACCGCACCTCTTGGTTTTGAAACTATTTTTGACTCCATCACAACTTTTGAGCCGGGTGAAACTGTGACAATAGGAGCGAAATTGAAGACATCAAACCTTGTGGGCCGGCATCAAATGAAACTTACGCTTCATCGCGGTGACGAACAATTTCTCATTGAAGATAAGTCCATCACCATTGTTCCTCCGCCTGCTCTTTCCATAAATCTCAAGCTCGGGTGGCGCGGTACAAGCAGCGTACGTGATGTGACCGTTCTTGTGTATGAGACAGATACGTTACTCCACAAATTTACCGGACTCACTGTTGTTGACGGACACGTGGAAGTTGACGGACTCACCGGTATTATTCCGGGCAATCGCTACCGTGTCGTTACAGTCGTTCCGTATTACTTGCCTCGACAAGCCATACTACCTTTGGCAAGCGAGGTTACCACTATTTCGTTCAAAAGATTTTTTCCTTTAGATTTTAATCGCGACGGAACGCTCAACGTGAGTGATCTCGTAACTCTTGCCAAAAGTAAACCGCATGACGTTCTCCCGCGCTTTTTCGCGCCGTAACCCCGATTAAATCGGGATAAATGTTTTTTTCTCACAAGTACGTTATACTCATCCTATGACAGATACACCGGAAGAGCCAAAAATACTCCTTGCCCTCACAAAACAGATGGATTCCATGGTCGATTCCTTTGTCTCAGGAGTGAATGAAACCAAAAAAAGAGTCACTCCCATGCATGTAGACGAAATTGCCTCGAGGGTAGCTAAGTTTTACGAAATGGTGCGTAAAGTCATTGACTGGAAAGAAGATAATGTCTTGCGTAGAGCCGCAATTGAACGAATTCTCAAGCGTCTCCTTTTCCCAAAACTCACTGGCGTTTCGCTTAAACCCGGCATTGATACGTATAGAATCGCGTTCAGCGTGGCTACTGATCTTATTCGCGGCGGCCACCTGCCCAATGATGAAATCCCCCAAGAGCGCGTGGATCTTGTCGAAACATCGCTCAAAAAGTACCTGTACATACTCCACCACGCGAAATTTACCACAGTTGATCCGCTCATCGTCAAGCGAAAAATTAATTTTACTACGTTCATTATCGATCTTGCAGCCTGCGAGATAGAGGAGATTCTCACTCATCCCGTAAAAGAGCGGGTGCTTCTCCAGACCATGACAGAACTCATGACCGATAGAATCACTGTGCTTCCAGAGGGCTCTATGACGGTCGATGAGAAAAAAACGCATGTGTTTATTGCCGTGTGCCGCACGCTTTACGACCTCGATGATGAATTTATCATCTACCAACTCCTCAAATTTACCTATCCTACTTGGCAAAACCCCGGAAGCGAATTGTTAACGAAACTTGCCACAGACATTCCGTCTGTGTGGGAAAAGTCCGACACCGTGCTTAGCCACCCGCTCTCCAGGCAGTTCTACAGTATTTGTGAACGCATCGATACGGTATTCATCCTCCTGGGAGATATTTTTGACCAATTTGTCGATAGCCCGGAGAAATTACGCGCAAGTCTCCAAGAAAAGGAAGATCTGACTAAACGAGCTACTGATGCGTATGACAAGCGCTACAAAACGCTCAAAACCAGGCTCGTACGTTTGGCAATTTTCTCGACTCTCTCGGTATTCCTTTCAAACTTTGTAACGTTTTATATTGTTGAGGTGCCACTGGCTGAGATTTTCTATGAGGGATTTAATTGGTTTACAGCATTTATCGACTTTTTGGTGCCCACAGCACTCATGTTTGTCATGGTTTCGATCATACGGCCGCCGCCAGCCGAAAATGTCAAGCGTGTAATGAACTCCATGTATCGGTTTTTCTATGAAGACGAAAAGAAAATCCTCTATGACGTGCGGTTAAGGAAGCGTCGAAATCCGCTGTTTACCCTTATTGTAGGTTGTATCTATTTTACGACGATGGGTTTCGTCCTTGGAGGAATAGGCTACATCTTCTACATTGCACGCCTGCCCATAACCTCTGTCGTCTTTGATACGTTTACCATAGCACTCACTATTTTTGCCGCGGTCCTCATCCGCAACAAAGCACGCGAACTTTCCGTCGATGACAGGACCACATTTTGGGAGTTTATCCTCGATATGTTCTCCGTGCCGGTTGCCAAAATCGGCGAATTCCTTGCTGCAAAATGGAAGGAATATAATATCGTCGCAATCTTTTTTACGTTCCTTGTGGAGACACCATTTGTCGTTATCGTGGACTTTATAGAAAACTGGAGTCAATACCTCAAGGAACGCCGAAGCGAGCTTCATTGAATCTCAACCTCAAGGTACGATATACTACGCATGATGGTGGCCGTAGCTCAGCTCCGATTGGATCGGAGTAGAGCTCCGACAAGATAGAACTGCAACCAGAAATGAAAAACTGCTTATACATTCTTAAAAATGGGACGACTAGACGCTATTACATAGGTTCGACAAATAATTTGGGTAGAAGATTAAAGGAACATGTGGCGGGAAAAACGAGGACAACTAGAATTTTAATGACCTATACGTTAGCCTATAAAGAAGAATTTGATACAATTCAAGAGGCCAGGACACGCGAGAAAAAGTTAAAATCGTACAAGAGCAGAAAGTATATCGAATGGTTGATTAAACAATAATGGTGGCCGTAGCTCAGCGGTAGAGCGCCTGCCTGTGGAGCAGGATGTGGGGG
>CAYSOR010000080.1:0-3979 GCA_964432705.1 uncultured Gammaproteobacteria bacterium | reverse complement strand
CTCTCTCTCTACAAAAGTCAAACGGAGTTATTTCTTTGGAGTGTTTTTGAACATGAGGCGTTTACGAAGGTCTGCGGTGGTCTGGCGGCCGCGTTCCTGGAGTGCTTCGACGTGGGCGAGGACCGAGTCGATTTTTTCGGTCGCGTTTTCCGTCAATTCATCTTTCTTTTCTTCTATTGTATCAAGGACGCGCTCCTTCACTTCCTCACCTTCGCTTATAAGGTCTTTGCCTTTTTTCTCAAGGTCTTCTACTTTTTCCAAAAGTTCATCAAGAAGATCCCGGCCCTTATCGCTCAAGTGTTTTCCTGTTTTTTTGCCTTCCTTCGTCCCGAGAAAAAATAAAACGATAGCTCCAATGAGGCCGCCTATAAAAAATCCGACCCAAAATTTTACGTCTTTTTTGTTCTCACTCATCGTCTTCTCCTCTTTTGCGTAGTGACGAAAAAATCGAAAGACCTGCTTTAATGCCACTCATAATTCCCCCGAGGTTCGAAACTCCCTCGCCGACTGTGCCGGTCACTTTTTGCATGTCACTAAGCATGGCATTCATTTTTTCTATGGAACGGCGAATTTCTTTCAGGATAAAAAACACTTGGATACCAAGCACCACGATGAGGATAGTCAGAACGAGAGTGACAGTGATGATGACAAGTTGAATTGGATCCATGGGCAGTTTTGTATGGCCTAGTATCTCGAAAAAATCTGTAACTGTCAATGGTGATTAAAGTTGGTAGCCAATTTCTCTTGTGAGTGTTGTGGTTTTACCGAAGCGGCTCGTGGCAACGACAGTGATTTTATTAACTCCTGATTCAAGGGAGATCGTATTAAAAAATCGTCCGTCGCTTCGCACCAAGACACTTACGCTATCCACCATCACCGTTGCATCAGGATCGGTTTTGCCAATCACTTCGACTCTTTTTTCGCTGGTAACGATGTTATCTTTTGGTGATTCGAGAGAGAGATACGGGGGAAGTCTCATTTGTCGATATTGTAAACCGAGGTACACTAAAAATATTGTAACCAAGCCTCCGACAAGAAGTAAAAGAAATTTTCCCGGCGTGAGTTGGAATAGAGAACGATTCATGGACTCTGCCATGCCCTTGGGAAGGAAACTCGCTTTGGGTACTTCTGCCATTTGCCGTCGTAAAAAAGCAAGAATTGTTTGACTGTTTAAACCTAAAAATTCCGCATAATTATGCACAAAACCACGCACAATCGATGGCGACGGAAGACGACGAAAATCATCTGCCTCCATGGCAGTAAGAAACTTTGCTCTGATTTTTATCGCCTCTTCAACCTCTGCCAAGGAATACCCTTTGGATACTCGAGCTTCCTTGAGAAGATTGCCAACAGTTTTCATAGAGGCGTGGAAGTTTAATTTTCAGAACCAGCTTGATTTGCAAGAAATTCATTTGGGTCTTTTATGAAAACATCCCGAGGCTTGGATCCTTCACCCGGACCAATGACTCCCGCTACCTCGAGTTGATCGATAATGCGGGCAGCCCTCGCGTAGCCAACGGAAAGTCTGCGTTGGAGAAGCGAGGCCGAGGCTTTATCAAATTGGCACACTAAGCGGAGAGCGTCTTCAAACAAGTGATCCCGACCGTCTCCACTCGCAATTGGGCCGCCTTTCTTCCAACCCGCGAGCGGCTGATTGGTCACTTCTTCCGTATAGTGAATGGGGATATTTTTGTTTTTAAGAAAGTCCACCACTTTGTTTACTTCTGCATCGGAAACAAATGTCCCTTGTATGCGGCTCGGCTTGGATTGATCAGGCGGCACATAGAGCATATCGCCCCGTCCAAGAAGTTTCTCGGCTCCCGGCATGTCGATAATGACCCGCGAGTCCACCATGGAGGAAACGTTAAAAGCGATGCGGGAAGGAATATTTGCTTTTATAAGACCGGTGATAACATCAACACTCGGCCGTTGGGTAGACACAACCAGATGAATTCCTGTGGCCCGCGCCATCTGCGCGAGTCTGCAAATCGCATCTTCTACCTCTACCGGTGCATACGCCATGAGGTCCGCAAGCTCGTCTATAAAAATCACGATAAACGACATGGATTGAAAGCCGGAAAGTTCATTAAACGCATCGATATTGCGCACACCCACTTCGGCAAACTGTTTGTAGCGGGTTTCCATCTCATTCATCGCCCACCGCAGCGCCGAGAGAATTTTATCCGGTTCGACGATCACCGGAGTCAGAAGATGCGGTATGCCGTTGTAGCCGGTGAGTTCCACCCGCTTCGGATCAACCATAATGATACGTACTTCTTGGGGTGTGGTACGAAACAGAAGCGAACAGATCCAGGAATTAATGAGAACAGACTTTCCTGATCCTGTTGTACCTGCAACGAGTACGTGCGGCATTCCCCCGATATCGGTAATCACGGCATTGCCGGAAACATCAAGGCCGAGTGCCACGGCAAGCTTACTTTTTGCTTTGCGCATTGCCTCAGAGTGAAGCATGCGCTTTAGGGTAACAAACTCGAGCCCCCGGTTGGGGATTTCAATGCCCACTAAGTTTCTTCCCGGGATCGGGGCTTCGATTCGGACTTGACCGGTGGGAGCTGCTAAGGCTAGAGCCAGATCACTTGAGAGCGATGTGATTTTACTGACTTTCGTGCCCAAGGCGATCTCGAGCGCATATTGGGTGACGGCCGGGCCGGTATTGACTTCGGAAACTTTCGCGACAATGCCGAAACTGTCGAGTGTCTTTTCTATAATTGACGCGTTCCTGCGCATATCACCGCGATCTGCTTTTGCTCCGGGACCATCAGAAAGAAGAGTCGTTGGCGGATATTCCCAGATTCCTACATCCGCCGATCCGACAGGCAGATTGATTTTGAGAACTGACTTGTCATTTGAGCGCGGCGCTAATCCTCCCCCCGGCACCGGAGGAAGCGTAATCGGAGCCTTCGCTAATTTTCCACTTGTCTCTTCACCTTTAATATTCAAGGGCAATTGGCCGGAAGGAAATGGCTTTGAACGCTTTGAGGCGAGCTTTGCAATGGCGTCTTTGACCATATCACCAAGCGTCTGCATGCCGACCAAGAGAAAATTGACAAAGCGATCAAGCGAGGTATTAAAAAGAATGATGAGACCAACGACGAAGACTCCAAGGAACAATAATGCAGCACCTTCGGCTGAAATCGCACTCGCGATCGTCGTCCACAATGTTTCTCCAACGAGTCCTGCTTGTGTAAGGCCGACAAAAGAAAGAGTAGCTAAGCTTAATCCCAGTGGGACGTTTGACTTCCCCAAATCTGATTTCACTTTAAAAAAGAGAAAACTTAAGGATACCAAAAGAGGAGGTAAGAGATAATATGTCCAGCCTATCTGAAGCATGAGCTCTTCGCGCACACGATTCAGGAGAATTCCTTCTCCAAAAAATGAAAGCGTTGTGAAAGCGGCAAATATCCAGAGCCAAAGAGCCGCCACGGTATAGACTGTCTGCTTTTTAAGCTTCAGCTTGCCGAACTTGCGCTTTCTATATTTCCGCTTGTGTTTCCATTTAAACATGAGTAGAGATAGTATAGAGGGATATCACCTCGTTGACAACCTGTACACTTTTCTGTACACTACTAGTGTATGATCAACGTTCTTCCTGTTACACAAGCGCGCAAAAATTTCCTTACACTCGTTGATAAAATTGACGAGGAGTACGGCCGTATCGACGTGACGAAAAACGGCATCGTAAAAGCCACCATCGTCTCGCCTGACTATCTTGATGAACTTGAAGAAACAATCTATACGCTCACCCACTCAATGGCGGATATCCGAAAAGCAAAAAAAGACATAGCCAAAGGAGAGTACATTACTCTTGAAAAAATAAAGAAACGATTTAAATCGTATGCCCGCTAAAGCTCTCGTTGTCGATAAAAACGCGGATAAGCGCTTTCTCAAACTTCCAGTCTATATCCAACGAAGAGTAATACACGCCTATGACAAGTTGAAACAGAATCCTGTTGCCGGT
>CAYSOR010000079.1:0-4107 GCA_964432705.1 uncultured Gammaproteobacteria bacterium | reverse complement strand
TTGCCAAAAAAGTCGGCTCGAACTACTTCTTAAATGATAGTCGGCTCGAATTTTTACCGATTCCACCGTATAATTTGCTCGCCGCGCCCGCCATCGCGGCGAGCCATTCTGACGAGAGTCTCGAAATGTGCCGATGGGGAGAGTCGAACTCCCAAGCCATTGCTGGCACTACGTTCTGAACGTAGCGTGTCTACCAATTTCACCACATCGGCTTATACATGAATTATATCATGTGATAATATAGGCGTTGTGAAAATTCAAACGAAGCTTCTCTCAAACGGTTTTAGGGTGTCCGTTAAATCGAAGCATTTTGACACAATCTATCCTCAATCTGTCTGGAACGCAGTTCCTCAGGCGCTTCGAACACTCTTGGCCGACACTGCTGCAGTATTTTTTACCACTCATTTCGGCCTTGAAAAAGAACAGATACTTGACTACGCATTCCCGCCGCCACAGGCCCTTTCCATGTTTCATCACGGGTTATTCTATGCGCTGCCGGAGGCAGTTTTGGAAATTCCGGAAGCAAAATTTACGAGTGAAGGACTTCTCAAAACCCTCTATAACAGCGGCTATCGGGCTAAGTTTCATGGACACCCGTATCCTGTTTCGAAACGAACGCCATACGAGCCAGTCGGAGTGCGTTCCATTATTCCGTTTAGCTTTGGCAAAGACAGTCTCATCACATATGCAGTCAGCCGCGACATAGGACTCCAGCCAAAACCTATATTTTTCGTCGAGCCGTCAAGTACGTATGAAAATGTGAATAAAAAAGTTCTTCAACAACGATTTCAAAAAGAGTTTAACGAGACGATTACCCGATTTCCGGTAACACTTGGAAACTTACGGCAATCAAAAGGACTTCTATGGGGATGGGATATGCTCCTCACACAGTACACATTGCTCCTTATCCCATATCTTTGTTTTTGGAAGCCTCGCTACTTTTTTTGGTCCAATGAACAAAGCATCAATGAAGTGGAAAAGGACAAAAATGGATACATCATTAATACCACACATGAACAAAGTATTCCCTGGACGCTTAATCTGAATAACCTCCTACGGCAATTTTCCTCCAACACACTTCTCTGTAGCATCATTGAGCCGCTCCATGAACTTGCCATTCTCTACATGCTCCATCACAGGTTTCGCGAAATAGGAAAATATCAGCTTTCCTGTTTTAACGATAGTAAAAAATCCCGCACGCAGCGCTGGTGTGGTGAGTGTTACGAGTGTGCGCGCGTGTACATCTTTCTACTTGCCGTCGGCGTGCCTCCATCGCGAGTAGGATTTGTCGATAACATGCTCGTCATAAAAAAGCGTTCCCTCTATTATCTTTTTGAAAGTAAAGAGCTCCATCGGCCGATCAATATCGTGTTTCAAAGTTGGGGAGAGCGGCTCCTTGCGTTTTACCTTGCGTGGCGCCGGGGGGTGAAGGGAGACCTCATCACGCTTTTTGAAAAACTCCTTCTTCCCCAGGTCAAAAAGGAAGTACCAAAACTTATTCATCAATACTGTCACGTTCATTCAACCGAAACTATACCGCAAGAACTCAAAAAGCCGCTTCTTTCTCTCTATACAGAGGAAATGGAACGGTTTCGTCACGAGGTTACACGAGAGACGCTAGCTCCGATCGAAAAATCCTAACCACCTTCGACCGAAGTTCTCCCGGAATCGTACGTGTGGAATGAATGCCGAAAAACTTCTCGCGCAGTTTTCTCTCGTGTTTCTTTGCATAGATTCCATAATGACGGGTAAACGCACGCATCACCGGCCCCCGGTATCCCCGGCGGTACGCGAGTCTGAATGCAAGTATTTGTTCGGCTTTTCCGGCTTCACTCTGATCATACCCAAAATCCTGTATACGGCCTTCAGAAAAAATAGAAAAGTACCCGAGATACTTTTGCTTAAGCATATCGTGTTTAAAACCAACGGTCTTGGGGTTTACGCCGTGTGCGAGGAGAAAAATGTACATGCGGCCGCACTTACTGCAGTGCTCGCACCAGCGTCCTGCGCTTTTAGGTTTTTCCGGCAAATCGCACGAGCTTTGATACTTTGCAATTTCCGGATACCGTTTGTGCAAAATGCGCATAATGGCAATTTCATGAATTGGTTCTAAAATCGACCCGATTGAAAGAGAATTGCCGCCGACGAGACTTGCCATGAGGGAATTTTGTAAAAGCCAGCTATGCGACTGCTCAAACACGGGATTACAGCGAAACCCGTCGCTATCGACCACGGTATCGTCGCAACTTTGTTCGTTGGAAAAAAGAATGTAGCCGGCTTTTTTTGCGTAAACGTACGGCAGAAGCATTAGGGAATATTGAGTGAGCTGGAGTTCCCACCCAAACCAACCGTACGGCTCTCGAAGAACACCGAGGCTATTACGCAAAAAATTAATTTGCGTATGAAACTCCCTCTTAAACGGTTCGGCGAGAAGTTTCTTCGCGAGTTCCTCATATGGAGAGTAGGGCTCCGAAATGTAGATCGGCCACACCCGAAGTCCAAGTTCCCGTGCAAGTGCATACGTCAGAAGACTGTCCTTTCCAAAGGTAAATGGCATGATTGCCTGATCACTAAAACTCGTACGGTTATACGAGGGGATATCACTTTTCGTACTGGAAAAAACATAGTCGATATCAAAAAGTCTTCGGAGCAAATTTGAGGTTATCCGCCCCTCTTTTTGCGTCTGCATGATAGCGGTCGATGGCAAAGCCAGTGATAACCCCTTAAAAAGGAATGGTTCTGCGAGCGGAATCGGCATAGTGTAGAAAACTTTTTCTATCGACGTATAGAGGTAGGGGATTTGGAACGTCAGTGCATACGCAATATTTTGCGCGAGGATTTTTTGGTGAGACTTCGGGAAACGCTGCCAAATAGAGGGAGGGTAACGCAGGCGAATACTTTTATTGTTTATTTTTACTTCGATTCCGCTGTCAAACACACGTGTGCCAATGCGGGCGACACCGTTGACTTTTATCGCAGGAAGTCTATCCCTCGGTGCTTTAATTTTTTCTAATTGAGGAAATTCAGTAAGTGTTTGGATAAAAGGAGCGCTCATGTTTTTGCGCAAGAAGCATAATAGTTAATGCTATACACCACAGTATCATACCAACTCCCGTTGTCAAGTAAAATTCCTCGCTAGATTGGTAGAATAATACTATTGTAATTTCTTTTAAAAAACTTTTGTCAAAAAACTCGTAAAATTTTCTTCGATAAAGTAAAATACATATACGCCGCGGTGGTGGAATTGGCAGACACAGCCCGACATGTATGCCGCGATGGCGAAACCGGTATACGCGAGGGCCTTAAGAGCCCTTGTCAATAACATGACGTGAGAGTTCGAGTCTCTCTCGCGGCACATACGACGGGTGAAGCTTAACACTTCGTGTGAGTTCGACCCTCACCCGCGGCACCAGGGTGTGTGAGTTTCCTGCGGAGCAGGATCATGCTTCGCATGACGACCCTCACCCGCGGCACTTCGCTGACTCAGTGCTGGCACATTCGGGGTGTGGCGCAATTGGCTAGCGCGCGCGCTTTGGGAGCGCGAGGTTGAGAGTTCGAGTCTCTCCACCCCGACCGATGAAAAAGATTTTAGCAATCGCCATTGTACTTGGTATTTTTACAACGTGGTATTACTGGAAAAATCCTCTCAGCGCAAAAGTAAGAATTAGAGATAAAGTTTTTTCAGTCGATGTTGCGGTAACCCCAAAAGACCGGGAACGCGGCTTAAGTGGTCGGAAAAATCTTGGCGAGAACCGAGGAATGCTGTTTCTCTTTGGATCACCGGGGGTATATCATTTTTGGATGAAAGATATGCAAATCCCCCTTGATTTTATTTGGATTACAGGAAGTACAATCGTTGATATTGACGAAAACATTCAACCACCGAAGGGAGAAGAGCTCCCAATCGAACTCGCTCCCTCGCAACCGATTGATAAAGTTCTTGAACTCAATGCGGGAATCTCCGCTCAATACGGAATTAAAACAGGTGACAGAGTAGAGTATTTGCAATAACCACGATATAATAAACTACAAATGCGGGTGTAGCTCAATGGTAGAGCGCCAGTTTTCCAAACTGGTGACGAGGGTTCGATTCCCTTCACCCGCTCC
>CAYSOR010000078.1:0-4279 GCA_964432705.1 uncultured Gammaproteobacteria bacterium | reverse complement strand
TTAACAGTTTTTTTATGATTATCCTCAAAAAGCCTTTTGTACTCATCTACTTCTTTAGCAGCTTTTTTTTTAGTATCTTCTAAAAGCTGTTTATACTCTATTAACTCTTTTTGGGATTGCTCTAATTGCTCTTGGCTCTTCAAATTTAAATCGTAAATATAGGCCATATCTTTATTTAATGTAACTCTTGATTCAGCTACTTTTAAAACAGAATCATTCAAAATTTTATTCGCATCATCAATGCTTTTTAAAGCTTCTAATTGCGAGAAGCAATTCTTTCCTAACATAACCAATTGACGAATAAATTCGGAAAATTTTTTACCCGCTTTTTCTGCCATTTGTTTAATGACAATTTTCTCGGTTTCATCGATTCTTATGTGAATTCTATCATCCATTCTTATGTTTTCTTTCTTCCCACACAAAAAGCAATAAAAACAATAAGATAAATTAATATTTCTATTATTTTGGGGACAATTATGTAACAAATTTAATCTAATAAAACAATATAGTTAACTCAATTTTCATTTTTATTTTGTCTCCAAAATTATCATAAATTTATCTTAAACTCAAGTTTTTTTTAATTATCAAAAATCGGTCAAAAATCGGTTTTCCAACTCTTCGGTGGCGTTAGGTGTGATATCAGAGTTTTAGCGAAGCGTTTAAAAACTCTGATATTTTGGTTACCAGAGCATTTCTTAATTTTTAGAAATTTTAGGAAAATGTTTTAGGGTATTTTTGCACAACCCCTCGAAAAGGTGGAATAGTGGATCAAGTATCCCTTGGTGTCTGAGAAGAGTAGGATTCGCCGAGGTAACGATATACACTCGCTTTTGAAAGATGGTAGTCTTTCATCAACGTTTTGATGAGAGCGCCTTGTTCCCTCCTCTGCCGGAGCTCAGCTATCTGCTGCGCCGTTAATTGTTTTTTTCGTCCAAAACGCACGCCCCGTTCTTTGGCTTTCTGAATGCCGTCCATCTGCCGCTCGGCGCGTATCTCCGTTTCGAATTGGGCGATTGCTCCCAACATGTTGAAAAGCAGCCGCCCGGTGGCATCGTTGGTGTTGATCTGTTGATCCAGCACCTGCAGGTTGACGTGCTTTCGTTCGAGCTCCACTGCGATCTGGCACAGATGAAGGGTGGAACGCGCCAGCCGATCCAGGCGCGTAACGACAAGCATATCGCCTTCCCTGACATACTCGAGACATGCCTCCAGCTTGGGATTTTTGCCCGATGCGCCGCTTTTTTTTTCTTGATAAATCTTATCACAATATTTTAGTTTGTCGATTTGGACATCGAGACTCTGTCCAACGGAACTGACCCGTGCGTAGCCAATGAGCGCCATATTTTTTTCCCAAAGGTTTCACTATTTCTAAGACTATTTGAAAATCATATAATGAGACATTAAAAGAAACACGTCAAGTTCGCTGTTTCAAGAAGTATACTTTTTGAGACCAAAGTTGGGTAGTTGAGCGTTGCATCCGCAGGAGGGGAAAAACATGAATGTTCGCCAGATTAACACCGCCCAAAAACGTCTGAGAATACTGGGCGATGATGAGATTGAGGCTGTCTACGGCAGACCACGCTTCACACACGAAAAACGCCAAAATCATTTTTCCCTCTCCCAACCCGAGATGGAGTTGCTACAGGAATTACGTTCCGTCAAGTCCAAGGCTTATTTTGTTCTGCAACTCGGTTATTTCAAAGCCAAACACCTGTTTTTCACATTCGACCTCCACGAAGTTGCGGAAGACCTTCAATACGTGTTGGAGCGACATTTCAACAGCGAAAGGATCGCCGATCTGATCTCGGTCGACAAGTTCACACGCATAAAACAACAGCGTTTGATTCTCGAACTGTTCAGTTATCGGAGTTGCAACACGGAAGAACGCCGGCAGTTGGAAGCAAAGGCACTGAAGGCTGTAGTGGTTTGCAGCAAACCGGTCTATATTTTTCGTGAAATGATGCATCATTTATCCGAGCAACGCATCATGACTCCCGGATACAGCTTCATGCAAGAGACGGTGGGCAAGGCACTTACTTACGAACAAAACCGTTTGATAGCCATAATGTGCGACAATCTGAAGCAGCGGGACATCGAAGCATTGGAGGAACTGTTTGCAGATTCCCCCGGGTTATATGAAATCACGCAGCTTAAACATGAACCAAAAGATTTCAGTGCCGGTGAAATTAAACGGGAGATTCTTCGTGGCGAACGCATACAACCCTTGTACCATGTGGCCGAAAGATTATTGCTGAAAATGGGGATTTCCAATGAAAGTGTAAAATATTACGCCCATATGGTGGGCTATTACTCTGTACACAGGCTCAAGCGTTTTAACAAATGGATGGTTTACGTCTATCTATTATGCTTTTTTTACCATCGCTATCAACGGATGAATGACAATCTGATCAATTGCTTGATTTATAATGTCAGACGCTACATCGAGGGAGCTAAAGGCACGGCCAAGGAGAGAGTGTATGAATGTCAGATTGAGAGCAACCAAAACTTGAGAAAGGCCGGCCATGTACTTAAACTCTTTATCGACGATGGCATTGCGGCTGGTACACCGTTCAAGGATGTTCAGACTACAGCGTTTTCTATTCTGGAACGAC
The DNA here is from genome assembly GCA_964432705.1 of uncultured Gammaproteobacteria bacterium. Classification (GTDB taxonomy): domain Bacteria; phylum Patescibacteriota; class Microgenomatia; order UBA10105; family UBA927; genus 01-FULL-43-11b. Next base: position 1,667 of record CAYSOR010000078.1, on the reverse strand, counting down.
CCAAGCTCGCGCTTGTAGCCGACCATATCACCATAAATGCGAAGTTTGATGAAACCGCCTTTCAATGGGAACACATCGGCGAACTGGCGCGGCAGTTTAAACGGCATTTACGGCCGGTCCTACTGATGGTCGATTTTGCAGCCACTCTGCCAAACGATTCGCTGATTGAGGCCATTGACTTTCTGAAGGCAACCTTTCGCAAGGGCAAACCGCTGGGACAATACCCTCCCACCGCATTGCCAAGTCGGTTCATCCCGCACGGCGTAAAGCGCTACCTTTATGGACAAGACGCTAATAAATTAAAGAATCCAATGGTGGACCGCTATGAGTTTTTGGTCTATCGCCTTTTGCGCAACGGTTTGGAAGCGGGCGATATCTATTGTCGTGAGAGTGTTCGCTTCCGCAGTTTCGAGGACGATCTGATAGATGATCAATTATGGTGGCAACAGAAGGAAAAACTGATAGCTGATACCGGATTGACCACCTTAAAGCGGCCCTTTCGGGAGCACTTGGCGGAACTTGAACAGTTACTCGAAAAGCGAATTGCGGAAGTTAATCGCCGTATCGCCTCGGGAGAGAATAAACATCTCCAAATCAAAAAACGCGGATCGAGCGTCCGTTGGACACTCCAGTATCCTCGCGGTACTGAGCCGGTGAACCACCCTTTTTTCGATGTATTGAAGCAAATCGACATTGGCAGTATTTTACATTTCGTCAACCATGATTGCCGTTTCATTGGCGCATTTGAGCATGTCCTGGGTCGTTACGCCAGACAAGGCAGGGACGACCGCATCATCGCCGCCTGTCTGATTGCATGGGGTACCAACATGGGACTGGGTCGAATGGGCGCAACCTCCGACATCGATTATTCCCTGCTCGCCGCCACATCGGATAATTTCATTCGCCTGGAAACTTTAAAAGAAGCGAACGACCGCGTCAGTAACGCCATAGCCAAGCTGCCCATCTTCCGACACTACGATGTTGGCGGAACCGTACACTCCAGCAGCGACGGGCAGAAATTCGAAACCCGAATCGGCACTATCAATGCCCGCCATTCGCCCAAATACTTCGGATTGAAGAAAGGGGTCGTCGCCTATACGTTGGTGGCCAACCATATTCCGGTGAACGCCCAAATTATTGGTGCTAACGAGCATGAAAGTCACTACGTGTTCGACATTCTCTTTAACAACACCACCGACATCCAGTCTGATCTACATTCCACCGACACGCATGGCGCCAACCAAGTTAATTCCCTCATCCTTCACTTGTTCGGGTATCAGTTTGCACCGCGTTATGCAGACATCTTCGAAAAAGTCAGTAAGTCCTTGTATGGATTCAAGCACCCGACCCAATACGATGAAGGATGGTTGATAAAGCCCGTTCGAAAAATCAACACCGACCTTATCTTGGATGAGGAGGAAAATATTAAGCGCATTATTCTGTCACTCGGCCTTAAAACGACGACACAGAGCATTATAATTGGAAAACTCAGCGCCTATCCTCGTAAGAATAAAACCAAACGCGCTCTCTGGGAATACGACAATATCATCACAAGTCTGTATCTGCTTGATTACATCGATCTACCGACGCTACGCCGGAATGTTCAGTTGGTATTGAATCGCGGCGAGAACTATCATAAATTGCGCAGAGCCGTATCCTACGCCAAT
>CAYSOR010000077.1:0-4319 GCA_964432705.1 uncultured Gammaproteobacteria bacterium | reverse complement strand
AATTATTGTAGTTGATGATGAAAGTACTGATAGAACTGTTGAAATTGCTAAAGCTTTATTAAATTTTAGTGTCGAAGCGTTTAAGCAAATTAAAAATCTATGTAACAAAGACAATTTATCTTAAAATGAATGGATATCAAATTAATGCACCAGACACTTCTAGCGTCGCGCTGGTGTTTTTCAGTCGTTAGGCGTTAAAAAGGATAATCATCATGAAAATCGTAGTTCAATTGGCACCAGATCGGGCTGAGTTGGAACTAAATGAACTGGAACAGGAGGACTTCATTGTCGATCAAGATACTTATGGCTATTTCAGAGACCAGGTATTCATCATAGGTATAAAAAAATTCATAAAGAAAATTGCTCCCGGTAGTTGGAAGCAGATGAATAACTTAGAAGGCGCAGAGAAGGTTAGGAATTGGAATGACAATCAGGAGCTTATATACAAGTACTACGCGCGGTATAAAAAGCAAATGCCGAGATTTTACCTCTATAAGGGCCATATATACTTCTACAAGCTCATTGGCTTTATTAATGTAGGAAATGAGATCCAGTTGATGAAATTAGAAATGAAGGACATTGTAGAATTATTAAATAGGTCACCTAAATCCGTGCTCAGAAAACTATTACGCAAGATAGGCATCACCTGACAATGGCTTGGAATCCGACCTCGGGAAGGCTGCGCGCGCCTCGGCGGTTCAACCGGCACATTAGAGCTACTGAAAAGGGGAGCGCAATGAACAAAGAAATTCAACGTTACGTAGACGCAGTACCGGAAGACCGAAAACTACTCTTCGATCAGCTACACGCGCTAATCATGGGCCTATATCCAAATGCGGAAGTCGTGATGTGGTACCAAATACCGACGTACAGAGCGAAGTCCGGATGGGTAGCCCTTGGCTATTGGAAGAACGGTGTGTCGCTATACACCAACGGTCCACACCACATCGCGGAGTTCAAGGCAAAATACCCAGCCATAAAGACAGGTAAAGGCAGTATCAACTTCAAGGTTGCAGATGTGGTTCCGGTGGCAACCCTGAAAACATGCAATCGAACACCCGAAACAGCCCTAACACCAGCATGGAGCGGACGGCGCTGCGCGCCGCCGCTGAACGGGAACGTTAGCTTAAGAATTGAGGACAATTATGAATCATCAAATTAAGCAAGCAGTGTTAAGCCCGAGTTTGACACGGCTAGTCACGCAAAAGGCTCGTAACTCACAGTAATCAAAAAGGATGCGGCATTTTTCTGGGAAAGGGTCTTGTATCTAGGTTTTTGGGAGGATTATTCCACGGCCAGGACCGAGGGCAACGGATCTATTTTGAGTGTCTTCAATAAGTTGCGAGCATGAAGGCTGCCCGGAGATGTCTGATACACCGTTCCGTGAGGCGCCAACAATTGACCAATCTTTATCGACCGCAATTCCTCCCGGAGGCGCGGCCAAGTGTCCCCGCACTCATGCTCCGCGACCCGCTCCAGAAGAAGAGAAAGGACGCAGAGGAACACATGAGAGCGGATACGATCCGGGTTCCGGTGGAAGACCGGCCGGATCTCGATCGTCGATTTCATCGTCCGCCACGCTTCTTCCACCCGGATGAGTTGTTTATAGGCCAGGGCCAAGTCCTCGGGAGAAAGATCATCATCGTTGCTGTGGATGACCCACATGCCGTCGCGTTCTTCCTTCTCTTGGATGGCTGCCTTATTCAACCGGAGTTCGCCGTTCTTCAGCCGGCGAACATACGGGCCGAAGCGGCGGCTCGAGACAAGACGACAGGCGCGCTTGGGATGGGCTTCGAGACTCCGGATCTCTTCTTCGAGTTCTTTCAGGAGCTCCTCCCGATGCTTCCTCTGCCGTTCCGCTTCCTGGGGATTATGACAGACGACATAGCGACGATCTTGAATCCGGACTTCCTTGACCCTCAGGTTCTCTTTGACGTCCTGGAACCGGCCGGGATGGCTGAGCACTTTTTCAACCACTTCCGTGCCCTTCCTCCAAGGCATGGCCACGATGTAATGACCGCCGCCGCGGCGAAGCATGGCCAGATTATCCTCGCTCACCATCCCCGCATCCGCCACGAAAATACAGCGATTAAGGCGCCAGCCCCGAAGGTCCGTCTTGATTTGCTCAATCGTCGTCACGTCCGTGGTGTTCCCCGGAAAGACCCACGACTTCACAGGATACCCATCTCTCGTTACGGCCATCCCGACCACGATCTGGGGAGCGTCCGAGCGGCCGTTCTTCGAATAACCTCGCATTCGAAGCTCTTCATCTTCATCGTCCGTCTCAAAGTGGACGCTCGTCGTATCGTAGAAGACAAGATCCACATCTATGTTCAAAAGGTCCGCCAGTCGCCAGTACAACGCTTCTTCGATCTCCTTTTTATGATCTTCGAGAAAATCCATGGCCCGGTACAGATGATGGAGGCTAATGGTCTTTCCTTCAGGAAAGTAAATGTCCTTCAGCCAGCGATCATAACATCCCAGCTTGGACTGGGGCGCCAGACACCGGTTAGCGACCATGGCAAAGATCGCGCGTTCCAACGGCACCGTCCGGTCTTCTTCTCTCGCCGCGTCTTCGATGATTTTTCTTATCCCCAAGCTCTCCCAGAGTTTTTCGATGACGTAAAATGGCCCATGTTCCCAAGAGTTCAGGAACTTCCATCCTTCTTCCACCGGTGTTTCCAGGGCGTTCTTCCTTATACTTCTGACAAGCTGCTGGAGGCGTTCCACGGCGTTGCCGTCGACCCGGCCGATCGTGCACAGCACCCGAACCTTGGACCGGCGTTTTTCGGAGTCCCAGGAGTTTTCGGCGATCTGAAGGTAGGTGACGGCCGAACCGTCGGTGTTCTGTCGGGTTGTTTTCCGTAAGTACATTACATCTATATATAAACATCATTAAATCCATATTGTCAAGAGATTATATCATTACTTGTGTATCTATGTATTTTCGTTTTTTGCCTAGTCTGAAAAGTATAACTGATTGAATATCAGCCACTTAGGATTTAATGAGGGCCTAAAAAGTGCCTATGCGTGTCAAACTCGGGTTAAGAGCGTTTTCCAGACTAAAAAGGGAGGATGGTTCCCTTTTCGATTGTGAAATTGAGGAAGATTTTGGATACGATTCGAGAAAGCTACATGAAGTGTGCATAAACCATAAGTTAGCGATTTATCTTGAAACTGAAATTCTCCCAATCATTAGCGGCGCTGATCAAAAATATTTTGTCGATATAGAGTTCAACAGAGAGGGAATCAATAAGAAGAAAATAATAGTATGCAATGGTGAGGAACTTGTCGTAAGACCCGACATAATTATTCATAATCGGAAATCCGGTGAGCAAAAAAAGAACTTTCTTATTGTCGAGTGCAAAAAGAATGGAGCACAGCTTTCAGAGATAGATGACGACCGGAAAAAGATACGAGCATTCATGGAGAACGACAAGTACAAGTATTCTTTTGGTCTCCAAGTAGTCTATAGAAAAGATGATATTAAAGGAACTCTTTTCTACAAAAATGGGAAAGCTATCGAGAAGGAAGAAATAATTGGCAGCTAGCAACCGGCTTGACCCGACACTGGATAAACGTGGAGCATTTTTTGGAGTGCTGGTTGCCCCGTGCGGGTCAGCCGAAGCGTTAAGCGGCTGAAGCTTACGCTTTATTACGGCTGGAAATTATCTATGGCAAATCAAAGAGAGCAGTTCTGCGCCGACAGTTTTGATCAATTCATAGCAAGTCATCTCCAGATAAAAGAGAAAAAATGGGAGTCAGTACCCAAAGGACAAGACCCCCCTGATTTCTTTCTAATGCTTGATCAAACGACTTTCGCTGTTGAAATTACAAGTACAGAAGTGATGCGTGATGTTAGTATCGGGGAAGGTCAAATACAAGAAAAAACTTACGAGCATACACATACACGGTTTATAAAAGGTATCGAGAATATCGCTAGGGAAAGTGGAATTCTAAAGGAGCATATGCTATTTCATTTCATCGTCCAATGGCGTATTCTCGTTTTCGACAAATTCGGAGAGATATTCAAGGGCAGCTACTTCAATACATAAAACGAACTCAAAATATGCCCACCTCGCCAAGCGAGATTGTTCGATATAATGGCCAACGTGTGTGCTATATCAGCAAACTGCACAATCAGCGTGATGCAGTTTATAAAACGTTTTCAGATGCCGCATGGGTTGGATCGCCGGAAGTAACGGGCATCGTTCGTGGTTCACTGCAAGCTGCCGTCACAGAAAAAAAGCGAAAATTTTTAGCAAAGGGTGAAACCAACCCAAGAATACTCTTACTTCCAAAGGTACTCCTTTTTCTAA
>CAYSOR010000076.1:0-4464 GCA_964432705.1 uncultured Gammaproteobacteria bacterium | reverse complement strand
CTAAATTTATTTGCACCTACTTCCACACCGACTCCCGTACCACACGAGAAAATTCCCAAATTATCCGCCTTCGCAGAATACCCCGATTTAATCGGGGATGAATGCGAACTTGCTTCGGCGGATTTCGCTCCGCCGAAGAAGGAGAAGATACCACGGGCGTAAGCCCGTGGAGCTTCATTCTCGTTTTCTCTTACTTTCTCCACAAGCGGAGGAATCATATCTTCAAGTTTCATATCATCTCCTTCTTTTCTTACTCCAAGGTTCTCGAAAGGAATATTGTGTGATTTGAGGTATTCTTCAACAAACCTTATAACTTTAAAACCATGCTTGTCTGCGGCAATGTAAACCATAATGAAGAAATTATACTCCAAAATCGGGTATAATAGGAGGCTGCAGACTATTTTTGCGGGGTCGTATAACGGTAGTACGCATCCCTCTGGAGGATGTTATCTTGGTTCGAATCCAAGCCCCGCAGCATCGTATGAATTTATACTTGTCTCATTTCTGTTTAACGCAATCGGGATATTTCTTGTGATTTCAGCCTCTTTAGTTATTAAGCCGTAGTTTAAGAGGGTTTTGATCAGACTTATGATTTGTTCCATGTCTTAAGAATTTCTTCGTAAAAATACGGCCTTGCGGATTTCTGATGATATCAGGAGTACTGCCGAAAGAGCTATAACCAGTGCCAACTGGACAAGCGAAACATGGGTGATCTTAAAGATGCCTGAAAGCAGGGGAATATATATAAGAAGCGGTTGTAGCATGAGCGGACCGAAAAATGCCAGAAGAAAAATTTTGTCGGAAACTATCTTTTTTTGCCAAAATGAATTGTTTCGTACCCAAACGTCAAGAAGAATGAACTGTTGCACAAGGATGATGGTGGTGAAGGCCAAAGCCCTGGCCAATTCCAGATTACCGAGTTTTTGTCCGATCCAGAAGGCAATCAGCGTTGTTGCGGCCGTCAAAACGCTGACCTCCACAAACCAAACTCCATCCAATCTGTCAAAAATATTTTTACCGGTTCTTGGTTTTCGCTTCATAATGCCGTCATGTTTTGGAGTCACCGCCAAAGCAATCGCCGGCAAGCCATCAGTAACGAGATTGATGTACAAAAGCTGCAGAGGGGTCAAAATAAGCGGCCAACCCAAAAGCATACCCACGACTACAGCGATAACTTCTCCCACATTGCACCCGACCAAATATTTTACCGCTGATTTGATATTGTCAAAAATCGTCCTGCCTTCTTCAACTGCTCTCACCAGTGTTGCATAGTTATCATCAGTTATGATCATGTCAGCAGCTTCCTTGGCTACATCGGTGCCGGTAATGCCCATGGCCACCCCAACATTTGACTGTTTGAGAGCCAGAGCATCATTCACCCCGTCCCCGGTCACGGCAACGATGTGGCCCATTTTTTGCAGAAGCTGTACGATGCGCAGCTTTTGGTCAGGAGTAGTGCGGGCAAAAATGCGAATTTTATCTAGTCTACCCAGAGCCTCTTCGTCAGAAAGTTGAGCAAACTGTGTTCCGGTAATAATCTCCTCATCTTTTTTAATCAGTCCGATTTTAGAACCAATGGCATTGGCGGTCAATTCATTATCGCCGGTAATCATGATGGTTCTGATCCCTGCACGTTCGGCTATTGCAATGGCGTCTTTCACTTCTTCTCTGGGCGGATCGGCAATTCCCACAAACCCTATAAAGACGAGGTCCTTTTCCGCTTCATGGCGGGTTTTTGGCGTGTGATCAACGTTTTTATATGCGAGCGCAATAACACGCAGACCTTCTTTGGCATACTCACGAAATTCCGTTTCAATATTCTGCCTCGTCTTTTGATCCAAAATACAACTTTTCAAAACAGATTCCGGAGCACCTTTTGTGTAGATCGTCTTTTGCTTGTTGCTCTCCCATACGACGGTCATCATTTTCAGTACGGGGTCAAAAGCAAATTCTTCAAGAAGCGTACCGTTTTGTTTTACTTGCTCGGAGATCAAGCCCTTATCTGAGGCTAAAAGTAGCAGTGCCCCCTCGGTAGTATCTCCTAAAATATCGTGTTTACCATGATCGTGTTTATAGACTAAACTCGCATTGTTACAAATCACGCCGGTAGTGAGCAGCCTGCTGAAACTACTGTCAGACAACTGTAAATTCTTGTCATGACTGGAATAATTAATACCCTCAAACCAAAGTTTGGTTACCCGCATTTCATTGCGGGTCAGTGTGCCGGTCTTGTCTGTGGCAATCACTGTGGCGCTCCCCAGCGCCTCAATTGACGACAGCTTCCTAAGGATCGCTTTTTCCCTCGCCATACGCTGCATTCCAACGGCTAGGGTGATGGTAATGACCGCCGGCAACCCCTCCGGTACCGCGGCTACGGCCAAGCTTATGCTTGTTAACATCATCTCAATCAAAGGATGTTTGGCGATAAAACCGATTATAAATACGGTGCCGCTTGCCCCCAGTGCCAAGATTCCCAACTGTTTGCCCAGCACGTCTAGTTTCTTTTGGAGCGGTGTTTCCTCTTCCTTAATCTGTGAAAGGGAGGCCGCAATCTGGCCAAAGCGGGTCTGCATTCCGGTCGCAGTGACACATGCTTTAGCTCTGCCCTTGGCGACAATGGTACCTAAAAATATATGTTTTTTCTCTTCTTCGTGAGTATCCTTTTCGACTGCCATTGACTCACCAGTGAGAGAGGCTTCGTTTGCTTCCAAGTGTAAACTTTCCAAAAGCATGGCGTCGGCCGGGATTTTATCGCCTTCCTCAAGAATGATTACATCACCGGGAACCAAAAGCTTGCTGTCTATTTTTTGTTCTGTCCCGCCTCGTATGACCCGTACCGTGGCGACGGTCATTTGCTTTAACGCCGCGATAGTTTTTTCGGCCTTGTATTCCTGGATGAAGCCTAAGATTCCATTAAGAATGACAATAAGGAGAATAAAAATTCCATCCAACAGATCTCCCAAAAACAACGAGGCGACAGAGGCAAAAATCAACAGAACCACTAACACGCTCGTAAATTGGGTAAGGAGAATCTGTAAGGGTGTTTGCCTTGGTTTACCAGCAATTTCGTTATACCCAAATTGGGTCAACAGTTTTTGCGCTTGTGTATCTGACAATCCGACGTTTTGTTTCATATTGGTAAACAAAAAAAAGACCTTAATCTCTCCAGTATACTGGTTTTGACGAAAGGTCGCTATTTACATTACATTGTGGTATAAAAGATATAGTCTAATATCGCCATGACGAAAATATTTTCCTGGACATTCATAGGCGTAGTGGCTGCATTCTTCATTTTTTTCTCCAGTATTGTTGCGTTCGTTACTGATTGGTGGTGGTTTTCTGAAGTTGGTTTTACCGAAATCTTCATCAAATCACTCAGTACAAAGGTCATTCTTGGTCTCACCGTTGGTTTGTTTGCGGCCGCGTTTCTTCTGACGAACTTTCTGGTTGCCATGCGTTCGAAAATTCCCTGGATGCTCGCTATTCCCGAAGTTCTTATTGGTCAACCTCTGAGCCTAAATGATCGTATTATTAAAAAGCTTGGCATCGGTATTTGTGTAGCCGTATCTTTTTTTATCGGCTTGGTCGCGGCTGCCAGCTGGCAGGATGTTTTGAAATTCTTATCCGCCACACCATTTGGTCAAACCGATCCATTGTTTGGCCGTGATATAGCGTTTTACGTGTTTTCCCTTCCCGTCTACTCTCTTGGCTTAGGCCTTCTGCGATTTCTTGTTTTATTATCGCTTATCGTAAGCGGCACTATCTACCTTCTTCGCGGCAGTCTCGACATTTCTACGCTCTTTGGGAAATTTAATCTCAATCGCTTATCGGAGAAACTCGGCGGACCGCCTATCAAATTGATCAAACATGCTCATACAGACCCAAAGGCGAGACTCCATATCGGAATTCTCCTCTCCCTTTTCCTGATAACTGTGGCAATCGGCACATATTTTTCGCTCTTCAACCTTCTTACCACTCAAAGCGGGCCGGTATTCGGCGCAGCGTTTACCGATGCCAAAGTGATGGTGCCGCTCCTTCGCATGTTCGTATTTGCGTATGGTCTGGCAGCAATTTTAGCACTGTATTTTGGGTTTAGCGGTAAAATTTCTCCCCTCTTTGGCGCAATCTCTCTCGCTATTGTGGTAGGACTGATTTCCGGCATTATCCCGGGTGTGTTTCAAAAATTAGTCGTTGCTCCCAATGAATTGGTCAAAGAAACGCCGTTTATTACATATAATATAGAAGCTACCCGTAAGGCGTATGGACTGGATAAAATCGAAGAACGGGAAATTGCCGCGGATAAGCCCATTACGAGCTCCGACATTGCCGCCAATAATCTGACTATCAAAAATGTCCGGCTTTGGGACAGGGCACCGCTTCTCTCCACGTTTTCGCAAATCCAGGAAATCAGAACATATTATGAGTTTGCAAGCGTGGATAACGACCGCTACACCATAGACGGAG
>CAYSOR010000075.1:3778-4513 GCA_964432705.1 uncultured Gammaproteobacteria bacterium | reverse complement strand
TAAAAATTATTGCGCCTGTCAGAGAGTGGTCCATGGGCCGCGATGAAGAGCTCGTATACGCCAAAAAGCACGGAATTCCAGTGAAGCAAACGACTGATAAGCCGTATTCATATGATGACAATATGTGGGGTGTGACCGGGGAGGGCGGTGAGATAGAAAATCCGGCGCTCATTCCTCCGATGGAAAAAATTCTTCAAATTACGAAGCACCCCAAAGACGCGCCGGATAAAGAGGAGATTGTTGAGCTCGAGTTTGTTAAAGGACTACCAGTTGCGCTCAACGGAAAGCACATGAAACTTACAGATATTATTCTTGAATTAAATAAAACCGGTGGTAAACACGGGGTCGGAATTGTACATCTTATCGAAGACCGCGTCGTCGGGCTCAAAGTGCGTGGTCTCTATGAAGCACCTGCAGCTGAAATTATCATCGCAGCTCATCGAGATTTGGAAAAATACGTTTCGACGCGCGAAGAAAATGAATTTAAAGTAACAGTCGATACGAAGTGGGCGTACCTTTGCTATGGTGCAAAGTGGTATGAACCGCTTTTTGAAGACCTCAATGCATTTATCGACAAAATGAATCAAAAGGTGACAGGCACGGTGAAGGTTCGTCTGTATAAAGGGTTTTGTGAAGCAGTAGCTGTAGAAACACCCAATACGATATTTGAAGAGAAACTCGCAACATTTATGGCCTCGACCGCATTTAATCAAAACGCATCGGCAGGATTTATTG
>CAYSOR010000075.1:0-3768 GCA_964432705.1 uncultured Gammaproteobacteria bacterium | reverse complement strand
ACTTTATACTTTGCAGATGAGACTCGCTCAGCGAGCGGAAAAAACAGCACTGCTTTCGATCGGTAAGCGAACCAATAAAGTAAAGCTTTTGTCGAGCATTAGAAAACTTGCGAATCTTAAATACAAGCTTTATGCCACCTACAAAACGCACAAATTCCTCAAAAAGAATGGTTTTGAAGCGATCTTGGTTCACAAAATTTCCGAGCCGAGCCTCAAACCTAATCTTTTGGATCTTCTTGAAGCAAATCGCTTCGACATGATTATTAATATCCCAACAGGGACAAAGCCAAAGGAAAAAGAAAAAACCGATGGGCAAATGATTCGTGAGTATGCGATTAAGCGTAACGCACCTTTGGTTACTTCCGTGAGTGTGGCCCAAACCTTAATTCAAAAACTCTCCGACGCACGGGTCCACAAACAATGAACCGCACCAACTCTTCAGTCCTCATTAAAAATGCTTCGTTCGTAGCTACCATGGATGAGAAGAAACGAATACTTGTCAATGTTTCGTTATACATAGAGGGTTCACAAATTAGGGAAGTAGAGACAAAAAGAATGACTGCCGATCGGGTTATCGATGCCCGCGGCTGTGTTGTAATTCCTGGATTTATCAATTGTCATCATCACATGTTTCAATGCACGCTTCGATGTATGCCACAGCTTCAGAATCAAACAATTGAGAAATGGATACGCATTGTTTGCAAGACTGTGAAAAAAATGGACGATGAGATGATTTATTATTCTGCGCTTGCGAATATGGCCGAATTACTCCTGTATGGTTGTACGACGAGTACGGACATGCTATATATTTTCCCCCGCAATACACATAACTTTTTTGAAGCTACTTTGCAAGCTGCTCGAGACATCGGCATACGTTTTCATCCGTATCGTGGGAGTATGAGTTTGAGTAGAAAAGATGGAGCACTTTTTCCCAATGACGTGGTACAGGATTCCGACATAATTGCGCAAGAATCAGAACGCATAATCCGAAAATACAATGATTCTTCAGTAAACTCTAAGTTAAGAATCGGGCTTGCTCCATGCGCGCTTTTTTCAAATACCTCTGCAGATTATAAAAATGCCCATAAGCTAGCGAAGCAGTTTGGAATAAATGTACAAACCCATCTTTCAGAATCCAGGTATGAAAGTTTTTACTCTCTTAAGACATTTAAGAAGCGACCGATGCAGTACCTAATGGACTGTGGCTGGGTTGGACCTCAAGTAAGTTTCGTACACTGTATTGATATTAACCAAGAAGAGATTGAAATACTCGCACGGACAAAAACGAATGTTGTTCATTGCCCGATATCCAATGCCCGCGCGCCAAGAGGAGACTTAGGTATTGCTCCTATTTGGGAGATGCTGCGCGCAGGGGTGAATGTGGGGGTGGGTGTAGATGGGAGTGCTGGTAATGATTCGTCGAACATGCTTGAAGAGCTTCGATGGGTACGTACGCTGCAGGGAATACGGAAACAGAGCACATACCTTAAAGCATATGATGTGTTACAAATGGGAACAATCAATGCCGCAAGGCTTCTCAACTGGGAAAAAGCCATTGGATCGATAGAAGAAGGAAAAGAAGCAGATATTGCTATATTTAGCCGAAATTCAATAGAATCTGTCGGTTCTCAGTGGGACAGTATTGGATCGCTTGTGTCAACACAGGCAGTAAGGGCAAAAACCGTGCTTGTTGGTGGCACAATTGTAGTAGAAAATGGACAGCTCCAAAGTTTTCCAGAAGATAAAATAATTAGAGAATCTCAAAGGAGATTTAAAACGCATGATTGTTGAGACACTCACAAAATCCGAGTCACTGAAGTTTCCAGGAGAGCGTCAAGCGGTAAAACTTCTGCAAGATCGATATCGTTTTTCGGATACTGAAGCTATACAATGGGCCTTGAAGAATGGCTTAACCTCTCCTGGTTTGGTCACGGTTGCCGAGGTAAGCCCATCGCTTCGTTGTCCCGAAGCTTGCCCTGGTTGTCCAGATTCTTCCTTAGGCCTCGCAGAAGCAATAAAAAAGAGGTTGGCTCCCAAAATTGAAGAAAGAGCGACGTTAGGAGTCATGCAGCAAAGAATTAAATTTCTCCATGATTTAGGGGTGAAACACTTTATGTTTATTGGTGGAACCATTGATGGGCTTCCAGAACTGTCTGACTTAATTGGTTTCACACAAGCTCTCAGTGACGATGTGAGGGTTAGTTGGTTTACCGATATGATTGCGGAAATTGACCAAAAAACAGGTAATCAAAGTTTTTTGTTGAGAAAGCATCTAGAAGACGGTTGGATTCAAAAAGTCGCTACGCATGTTTCTATGGACTACAACTATCAAGGGAATCTTGTGAATGGCGAAACCAATCTTCCTCCCAAGGCTGGAAGAATTAAAAAATTTGAGATAGACACAGAATTTTCTCGACGATTTAAATCTCAATACGGTGCGGTTGGGGCAAAAAGGCTTATTGATGCAAACGTACGAAGAGTAGTTATTAATACGACTGTCTCGCCGCGAAATATTGATGAAGTTCTAAAAATATATAAGCAAGTGGAAGGCCTTCAGCAGTATGCACGCAATATAGGAAGCCAGACAGAAGTTTTTTGGACGTTTAGTCCATGGATTTGGAGACCGCATCAAGTTCGCGGCGATAGTCCGCATGAAAGCCCGGTATCTTTAGGTCTAAGTATGGAGAATATGAGCGCCGTAAATGAAGCGTTCAAACAAATTTTGGAGGACACATACCGTTGTGAAAAGGAGGGGAAGCCGCGGATACTCGCAAACTCATCAGGGTATACGAATTTCATGGTAGATCCAGCATATCGAGAATTAGTGGTGAACCAGGAGGTTCCGTATGGCGGAGGGAAGCCTGAAGTCTATAATATCGACCCTACCGGTAAAACGACGTGCGATCCGATGTTTAATGGACCAGAACTAACAGAAGTTCATTCCATTTTTGGATATCGAGACCGGGTACCAGAGGAAAGTAAAAACCCATTCAGAAAATTTCATGATTCAAATATGGGTCCGTGGTTTTCAAATATAGTACCAACATAATCCAACCTAGCTATGGACACTGTATTGGCTCAAGCAATAATTGATCTCAAGGTACCATATTTCGGTGAAAGTCTTAAAAATAAAGGCGACTCTCGATCATGCTTATTTGATCCTCGCAAGCTTCTTTCTTCACCCAAAATTTTGGAACATATTGGTAAAAAGATTGCACATATGGCAAAGACTGAATGCCGTGGAGGTGCACTTATCGGCATGGCAACATCCGGTATTGCGTGGGCGGCGGTTGCGAGCTTTTTTTCTGATCTACCTATGTTGTATGTTCGAAAAAAGCTGGAAAAGCAGATGAGTAGTAGGTACATCGAAGGAATTCCGCCAAAAGATAAAAAGCTCATTTTAGTTGATGATTTGCTTTTTGCTGGAGAAAGTAAGTCTGAAGCAATTGAAATCATCCATGAACACGGATTTAAAGTAACTGATGTCATCGTCATTATTGATCGTCAGTTGCAGCGGAAAAAAGATGGACCGTCTATACAAAATAAATACCATCTGAAACTTCACGTTTTGATAACCATGTCGGAGATTGTTGAGTATATGGTTAAAAACCACTCTATAACAGAACTTCAGCTATCTAATCTCGTAGATGATTATCAGCGTTTTGAGCGTTGGGAAATACCTACATTTGCAAAGAAGGCCGCCAATAAACACATCTATCGGCCACGGAAAGAAATTCCTTGAAGAAAAATCCCGTTGATCCCGATTGA
>CAYSOR010000074.1:0-4532 GCA_964432705.1 uncultured Gammaproteobacteria bacterium | reverse complement strand
GCAGCAACTTCCGGCACAATTCCTCCGTACTTTTCATGCATTGCGCTACTTGAGGCAACGACATTACTTAAAATCTTAACGCCGTCTTCAACAACAGCTGCGGCTGTTTCATCACAACTAGATTCTATAGCTAATATCTTCATAAGCAGCCGCCTGCCCCGAAGTCGCGCTCCTCGGGAGTGCGAGGCTGTAAGCCTCCAGACAGAGGTAAGCGTACTTCTGGGGTCTCGTCACATGAAGTCTCTATGGCAAGAATTCTCATAGGAAGAAATAATAGTAGGACCAAAGCATGACTGTGAGTACAGAAATGACTATTGTAATGAAGCCTGTTTTCCCAAAGCGATTAGTTCTTAAACAATATGCTGCAAGGATGATTTCTGATAAGGCAATTACATACGTTACCCATGAGCGCCACGGAAATGGCAAGCGATATCCTCTCTGCTTCACTAACATAGTCGAGAGAAAGTTTTTGATTTCAAGGTCCTGAAAGATATCACGGAATATGTGGATAGTAGACCAGGATAGGGCGAGATAAAGCCAATACCTTTGCCAAGGTTTCATGTGAGTATTTTACTCGAGTCCAAGAAGCTTAGCTAGTTGAGAAGTGGAGGGAGTATGGACTTTGGGGATGACGACGAGCTTGGCTCCGATTGCTTCTGCCTGTTGGCGCTTTTTATCGATAATCGAGTCACCTTCTGTTACGGCTATAACATCCGGATGAACATTGCCAACGAGATTTGCATACTCTTGGTCGTTTGTCATTGGTGGAAGAGAGATAATTTCATCGACTACTTTAAGAGTCTCGAGCATTGCTTTACGCTGTTTTTGTGAATGAATGGGGCGAGAGTCGCCCTTCACTCGACGAACATTTTCGTCTGATTCAAGAGCTACGATAAGGTGATAGCCATATTTTTTTGCTTTTTGAAGAAAGACAATATGACCATAGTGTATAAAATCAAAACAACCACCGACGAGTACTTTTTTCATATATCATTGTGGGCCGCGTAAGTATACTGCTTGCCAGGGTCGAAAGTTAGAGAAAAAGGTTTTCTCGGTCAGAATTTCTCCATTGCGGCGCACGATGTAGTCAAACGATGCTTTGGCTCCAGAGGCTTTCCAATCAACTTGTTTGGTTACCCCGGGCGCAAGCGTTGGGTCATCCTGGTAAAGATCCGGGGGCGGGGGCTTCATGTCCCATACTTTGTGATTAAGGATTTGGCTGACTCTTCCGTCACTCGTGCCGTAGAGTTCAAAGGTGAGCGTTTGTTTCCTGGTGTCGGGTTTTGCCTGGACAAGGATATAGCTTTGGGTATCGTTTTTAAATTTCAAATCATAATTTGGTGCATATACCGTTGCATCAAGACCCGGCCTAAATCCGCCGTCTTCGTAGAAGTGGACTCGATATGCATGTGCGTGTCGCTCAACAACAGGAAGCCCAGCCGCTAAAGCGACTCGAAAAAGCGTTGTTGATACTTGGCACACGCCGCCGCCGTCGCCCAAAATTGTACGACCATCTTTTATAATATATGCCGACTGATACCCGGTTGCGGCTGAAATATCACCGACCGTATCATTAAACGAAAACGTATCACCGGGTTTCACCAAAACTCCATTGATGCGAGAGGCTGCAAGGACAATATTGTGAACGCGGCCTGGTATTGATCCTGAGAATATCGAGTACCCGCGGCCAAGAAGCTCTGTAATACCGAAACTGTTGACTCGATCGGTCGTAATTGACGGATCGATACTGTCTACGACAAGATTCACAATAACATTTGGAGCTAAAGTGGTCGCTACCCCTCGGAGCGATTCTTCAAAACGTTTTGTAGTTTCGACCCTATTAACCTTTCGGCCGCTGCGAGACGGTCGAAATGATGTAACGCGGCCGCCCGCAAACCGAAAGAGCGCATCCTGCACAGGAATATCGATATCCGCAGCTAAACTTTCTAGAGCATCATCAAGAACACTCGTGTTCCATCGAAAATACGGCGAGAGGTCGGTACGACTCATGAATTTTTGAAAAAAATCGGAAAAAATATACCCGGATCTTCCGACCAGATACGCTTGTGTTGCAGAAAGCGTTGCATCGTAACCAACATCAAGGCTACTACCGGAGATCGTTGCCACCGTGCCATCGAATTGAAGCGTGTAGGTCGCGTCGCGAAATGGCCCGTTTTTATTTGTCCAGTAGGTGATAATGTCCTGTTGGGTTTTATTGCCAAACGCGATACCGCCGACAGAAACTCCCGGATAGATTCTCGTTCGAAAATGCCTATCAAAACGTATGGAGATAAAAAGCCCGATACTAAAAATCGCGACCACACCAAAAAGAAGCAGTGTATGTGGGGCATTGGGTGACATTCTCAATTTGTTTGCAGACAGCCGCATGGTATTATGATAATAACGACCGAAGCTCGATATATCAAACATGGATACTCCATTCAATCCACAGTCTCCGATTGACAATTCTTCCTCACAGATGCCCCAACCACCGGGAGCTAGTGTAGAGAACACCGTTGAACAGGGAGAGAGTGCTATGAATCCTCCGCTCGTTGAAACCGTTGTGGTTCCTCCATCAGCGCAAGAGGGTCTCCAGAGCACGGATCAGAACCCTACGGCCGGTGTCCCTCAGGTGGGAAATCCTTGGCCTCGTCGCATACTCATGGGTGGTGTATTTTCCATTTTGATTGCAGTTCTTCTACTGGGTGGTCGATATGTGTTGGGGCTCGTGGGTACAGGTAAGGAAGTCACAATTGCCTACTGGGGATTATGGGAAAATGATGCCAATGTCAGGAGCACGATAGCTGACTTTGAGAGCACCCACCCGAAGATTAAAATTCAATACGTCAAACAATCACACCGGCAGTATCGCGAACGACTGCAGGCGGCTATAGCCCGAGGGGAAGGACCGGACGTGTTTCGATTTCATAATACCTGGGTTCCTATGCTTGCACGGGATCTTTCCCTAGTTCCAACTGAGGTTATGACTGCGTCAACGTTTCTTTCTTCTTTTTATCCGGTAGCTAGCGGTGATTTAGTTAGCGGAAGTTCCATCTACGGCATACCGCTTATGATCGACGGGTTAGGACTTTATTACAACGAAGATTTACTTACGACTGCAGGGGTATCGGTCCCGACGACGTGGAATGATGTCCTCGAGGTTACGCCGAAGATCACCGTCAAAAATGAATCAGGGATTGTCACCAGCGCAATTGCTCTGGGCACGGCGGGTAATGTCGAGCATTTTAGTGACATAGTAGCGACCATGATTTTGCAAAATGGCGCCAAGCTCACCAATCTTAAAAGTAAAGAAGCTACTGAAGCACTCATTTTCTATCGAAAATTTGCTGAAACCTCTGACCCTGTTTATACATGGAACGAATCGCTCGATAATTCTATTGCTGCATTTGCTAATGGCCGTGTTGCCATGATCCTTGCTCCCTCCTGGCGCGCGTTTGATATTAAACAAATAAATCCAAACCTTCGATTTAAAATTGCCCCCATTCCGCAACTGCCTGGCAATACAGTGACGTGGGCGTCCTATTGGGTAGAAGGGGTGTCGGTAAAAAGCAGGAGTCCCAAACAAGCCTGGGAGTTTGTCTCATTCCTTACAAGTAAAGAAACCGCTACCAAACTCTACACGGAAATATCCAAGACTCGTCTTTTCGGTGAACCCTATGCACGCGTTGAACTGGGAAGCAGTCTGGAGTTAGATCCGTTGGTTGGTGCATTCGTCAAACAGGCAACTACGGCAAAGTCTTTTCCTCTGGCGTCGCGCACGTTTGATAACGGACTCAACGACAAGCTTATTAAGTATCTGGAAGATGCTATCAATAGTCTCGGGACCGGCAACGCACCTGCAGCAGCACTCGAAACAGCGCAGGCGGGGTTTATGCAGGTGCTTTCTAACTACGGACTCTCGTCTGCCTCAACGCAACCATAAGGCATGAGGTGTACTCCAACGCAATCATTTCTTGCAACAGTTGCGTACGCCGATGTATTTGATTGGCCGCTTACGGAAGGCGAGATTACACGGTGGTTCATCCATGGAAAGAGAATCGGAGAAATAGGTGTTCTTTCTAATGATATTATTCGCGAGAAGACCCTCGGAGAGTCGTATTATCATTTAAGGAACCGTCGCGGACTCGTAAGACGGCGCCGAGAGCGCGAGCGCTGGTCCAAAAAAAAATGGGAAATAGCCCAGCGTTCGGCACGTTTCCTCAGGCTAATACCAAGTATTCTCCTAGTTGGAGTGACCGGTGGACTTTCCCGGAACAATGTCAGGAGGAGTGACGATATTGATTTTTTTTGCATCACCGCGTCCGGAACCCTTTGGATAAGTCGATTACTGGCAATTATTGTTGTTGAACTTTTGAGGGTGAGACGCCGGCCGGGAGAAACACAGGTTGCCGATAAAATCTGCCTCAACATGTTTATGAGTGCTGATGCGCTCAATATTGAAAAACGCGATCGTGATCTTTTTAGCGCATACGAAGTCCTGCAGATGGAACCCCTGTGGGAGCGGCAGGGAG
>CAYSOR010000073.1:3469-4751 GCA_964432705.1 uncultured Gammaproteobacteria bacterium | reverse complement strand
CTCGCACTTCTCGCTATTGGTTGTCGATAATGCGATGTAAGTTAACCCTACGGGTTTTTGTGGGGAGCCTCCGGTCGGCCCGGCTATTCCTGTAATTGCTAACGCTATATCAGTCGTAAAGATGCGTCGCGCTCCGCGCGCCATCTCACGTGCCGTTTCCTCACTCACTGCCCCGTACATCGTGAGGGTGTTTCTCTTTACACCCAACAATCGTTCTTTTGCTTCATTGGTATAGCTCACAACCCCACCACAAAAATATTCTGAACTTCCAGGAGTATTGGTTAATACGTGTGAGAGGAGTCCGCCCGTACACGATTCAGCGACTGCTACTGTTAATTTACTATGAACCAATACTGTTGCTACTTTTTGCTCACGTGTCATATGCTTAGGTGATTTCAATCATCCGTTGGACAGAGACTTCTGCTTTTGCTCGAATAGATTCAGGTATCTCAACTTGGTACTGCATATATTTAAGTGCGTTACGAGTCATTTGAAGCGTTATCTGATTCATGTGCGGACAGCGCACTGTACACAAACGCAGGATATTCGCCTGTGGGTCACCCGCAATAATATTGTCACCCATCGAACACTCGGTGAGTAGTAGTATCGCGCGTCCTTTATATTTGTTTACCTCATCAATCATTGCTGTAGTACTTCCGGAAAAGTCAGATGCAGCAATCACCTCGGGACTGCACTCGGGGTGAGCCAGAACAACGACATCGGGATACTCCGCGCGAACTCTGTTTATATCATCAGTCGTGAACTTCTCATGAACCTCACAGCGTCCGTCCCATCCTATCATCTCTCCGTTAGATGTTTTTTGACGAGAAAAACGAAGTTTCTTGACAATTATGATAGAGAGACCCAGTTCGCGGGCAACGTTTTTTGCTAAAAACTCATCAGGAAGGAAAATAATACGATTCACTTTCCACTTTTTTTTCACCCACGCAATAACCTTCGTCGCATTACTTGAGGTACAGCAAACGTCGCTTTCGGCCTTAACATCAGCGTACGTATTCACGTAACTTACGACTGGAATACCCGGAAAACGTCGACGCAGTTCTCGAACATCACCCGCTGTAATGCTTTCTGCTAAAGAACAACCAGCTTTTAGCGATGGAATTAAAACTATTTTACGCGGATTTAAAATTTTTGCGGTTTCCGCCATAAACTTTACACCGCAAAAAACAATGACATCTTTGTCTGTTTGTGCTGCTTGTCGTGACAATGCCAACGAATCGCCGCGAAAATCCGGAATCGTGTCATAGAGGACTTGTTCCAT
>CAYSOR010000073.1:0-3369 GCA_964432705.1 uncultured Gammaproteobacteria bacterium | reverse complement strand
GGAAATATAGTCAACACCTGTATTTGCTATGCTTTTTACGTTCCGCAAATTAACGTTACCGGAAGCCTCGAGAGGTACACTTCCTGCAGCCATTTTTACCGCTTTACGCATTTCTAGGACGCTCATATTGTCAAGCATAATTCGATCTGGATGAAGCGAAACTGCTTCCCGAAGCTCCTCTAACGTAGTAACTTCCACTTCAATCGCTTTCTTGGTTTTTTTGCGGATAGCCTCAATGGCTTGCGTAATACTCCCGCACGCGGCAATGTGGTTATCTTTAATAAGAACCATATCAAATAAACCGAATCTGTGATTTTGCCCACCACCGATCCGCACCGCCCACTTATCAAAAACCCGTAGCCCTGGTGCAGTTTTGCGAGTATCGAGAATCGTCGCACTGGTTCCTTTCACTGCCTCGACTAACGTTTTTGTTTGCGTGGCGATACCAGACATTCGTTGCAAAAAATTAAGCGCTACCCGCTCGGTGGACAATATGGACCGTCCTGGGCCTTCTACAGTCGCTAAAACCATACCCTTTAAGATAGGTACACCATCCATGACGTTTGGTGTGTAATGAATCTTTTGATCGTAGAGAGAGAAAACACGACCGACCACTTCGAGGCCGGCCACGATGCCGTGCTCTTTTGCAATAAATTCACCCGTGAGTATCGTGTGTATCGGAATGGTTGAGACAGTCGTAATGTCACCGGTCCCGATATCTTCTTCAAGGGCTTGTTGTATGAGGATATCCATGCGGTTCATGCCGGTGTATTATACCAAGGTTACCGCTTCACTACTATTTCCCAAGGGAACCCATTACGGCCGAAGTGGCCGTAGCGTGCAGTTTGCCGGTAGATCGGCCGGCGGAGTTTAAGGCCTTCTATGATACCCAAAACGGAAAGATCCAGGAGTTTCCAGGCAAACTCTTCAATCATGCGCATCGGCTTTTTTTCCGTTCCGAAGCAATCAATGGCTTTCCCCAATGGGTCCCGGTGGCCGATGACATAGGCGACGCGCACTTCCGCTTTTCTTGCCAGTCCTGCCGCCACAATGTTTTTTGCGATATACCGAGCCGCATAGGCCGCGCTGCGATCAACTTTCGTTGGATCTTTGCCACTGAAGCAGCCTCCGCCATGTCGAGCGAACGCACCGTAGGTATCAACGATAATTTTTCTTCCGGTCACACCCGTGTCACTTGCCGGCCCGCCGATTTCCCATTTGCCGGTGCCGTTAACGATTACATCCTTAAGTTGGGGTGCTTTGAGTCTGTATCTCTGCAAGACCGGTTTTATAACATGCTCCAAAAGTTGCTTTTTAAGCTCATCATTGGTCATTTTCGGATCGTGAGGAACCGCCAAAACAACACGTTCAACAGCTTTCGGTTTTCCGTTTTCATATAGCACCTTAACCTCACTTTTCCCATCAGGTCGAAGTACTGGAATAATTTTTTTCGCCCGCACGTAATCCATGCGTTCAACGAGTCGGTGAGCTAAAATTATGGGCATTGGCATGAGTTCCGGTGTTTCATTGGTGGCATAGCCAAACATCATTCCCTGATCCCCAGCACCTCCGCCGCCGACACCAGCTGCAATATCCGGAGATTGCTCATGAATGTAAACGGAAATTGGCGATTTGTAAGAAAAGTTGTAGAGATCTTTGGTATATCCAAGAGACTTAATAACGTCTCGCGCGATTTGCGCGTAATCAAGCTTCTTTGGCGTCGTGACTTCTCCGGCGAGAACCACACGATTAACTGTTACTAGTGTTTCAACTGCTACCCGAGATTTTGGATAATTTGCTAAAGCTGCATCAACAATGGCATCGGAGATTTGATCGCAAATTTTATCGGGGTGTCCTGCGGCAACTGATTCGGAGGTAAAGTGTGTTTTCATAGTTTTCCCCTGCAAACCAAGGGCCTATCGTTAACTTTTAGCACCCTGCACCCGCCATCTTGGCGGGAAGGGTTGCTGGGCGGCTATACCCGTCACTCGTGATAGTTTACTTACTAGACTAGAGGAGTTGAAACAATTTTGTCAAGAGGGAGGAGTAAACTCTATCAGTATTTTGAACGAATTAATTTGTTGTGTTACTATGAGGACCATGAAACGACCTGCAGGCTATCTTGAAGTTATCGCGGGACCGATGTTTAGCGGTAAAACTGAAGAACTCATCAGGCAAGTGAAGCGCGCGACAATCGCCAAAAAACGCGTTCAGGTATTTAAGCATAAAGTGGACACCCGCTATGGTAAGGGTAAAAAAGTGTATTCTCACGCTGGTGTTGCTTTCGATTCACATTTAGTAAGCACAGCAGCCGAAATTTTAAGAAAACTTGAACCCAAGACTGAAATTATCGCAATCGATGAGGCGCAGTGGTTTGGTGACGAGCTAGTTAATGTCGTTGAAGTACTACTGCGCAAAGGTAAAAAGGTTTTGGTGGCTGGTCTCGCCTTAACCTTTGACCGGCAACCCTTTGTTCCGATGCCAACCCTTATGACCCTTGCCGATAAGGTTACCAAGCTTTCTGCGATCTGCACTATCTGCGGTGATGAGGCAGTATTTCATAAAAGGATTATAAAAAGTAAGGTAGACCCTCACATTGCTGATCCCTCGCTCGTCGGCCGTCTAGAATCATACCAGGCCCGCTGCCGACTCCACTTTACTAAGCCCTAATTGAGAATTATTGAAGCAGTGACGCGCGGTGGGTGAGGATGTTGCCCCAGGTCATCATTTTTTCCGCCCAGACCTCTGTATCTGCTGGCTTTGCTTTTCCCTCTTTATACAGTAATTGAAACGACGGAATAAACGCCTGTATTGTTGGAACAAAACGTGCGGGGAGTCGAACCCTATGAAGAGCGGAAAGGTAGGTATCTGTTTGGTTCAGAAAAAACACGATGCGTTTTTGTTTCGCATCAAACCCATCTGCTGCCCAGTTGCCGATGCGCGTCATATTCATAGCAATATCGAGAATTTGTTGCTTGGTGTCTACCATAGGATTGCTTTCACGATAGCATCAAATTTTGTCCGAATATCTTCAGAGAGAATTTCACGACTTGGGTTTTGATCTGCGGGGCGCAGATTGATCATGGAATTATAATCAATTTCTTTTGTTTCTGTATCAAATCCGCCGCCCCAGAGAAAGAATTGGTTCGATCCGTCGTCAAGAAGCATTTGTTCGTCGTCTACATGTCGCTCTCCTCCGGCGGCAAGAATTTTTCTGTCGACGTCTACGACGATTTTTATGTATCCCTGCAAATCTTCAGCAGCTTTATCAATTTGTTCTCTGGCCGCTTTGGTCCTGATGATTTGAAGCATGAGTACCCCGTGCCGGATTCGAACCGGCGATTCTCTGGCTGAAAACCAGATGTCCTG
>CAYSOR010000072.1:0-4790 GCA_964432705.1 uncultured Gammaproteobacteria bacterium | reverse complement strand
TCTATCGGCCACGGAAAGAAATTCCTTGAAGAAAAATCCCGTTGATCCCGATTGAATCGGGATTGACAGCCCGAGTTTCACGGTGTAAGGTAGTGCAAGCATGATAACAGATGACGATGTAAAAAAATTGAAAAAAGTTTTTGCTACCAAGCAAGATTTGGCGGCTATGGAAGACCGTCAGAATAAGAAGTTTGCCACAAAAGATGATCTTAAGGCATACGTTACCAAGGATTACTTGAGAGATGAACTCCGTTATCAAAAAGAGGATATACTTACAGCGATGGACCGAAAATTTGAGAAGTTTAAAAACGAGATGCTTAAAGCTATTGCAGAGATGATCCATATAGGGGTTGATCCAATAACTGATGACCACGAAGAGCGAATTAAGAAGCTTGAAAAACATGTATTTGCAACGACATGAAAGATCCACTTGTTACCGTTGTCAGCCACCCACTCCTTGTCCATTCTCTCACCATCCTCCGTAAAAAAGAAACCGCGACGGAGGAATTCCGAAGGCACGCAGGAATTGTTTCAAAAATTCTTGTCCTTGAGGCGACAAAAGCACTCTCCCTTGAGGAGGAGCGCGTAGAAACGCCACTTGCTCCCTTTGCGGGCAAACGCCTTGCAGACGACGTTATTGTAGTGCCCGTGCTTCGCGCAGGACTGGCAATGCTGTTTGCTCTCCAAGATTTTTTACCATCAGTGCGTGTAGGATTTGTTGGTCTTGAGCGTGATGAAAAGACCGCAATTGCTCGAGAGTATTATCAGAAACTTCCGAAGATTTTTGCTTCACACAAGGTGTTGGTCATTGATCCGATGCTAGCAACAGGAGGGTCGTTTGATGATACGCTTAAACTTCTCAAATCAAAAGGGGCGAAGTATATGGTAGTTGTCTGCGTTGTGTCTGCCCCAGAGGGGATTGCGAGAGTAAGGAAGCACCATCCAGAAGTGCCTATTATTACCGCTGCTGTTGACGAGCGCCTCAATGATAAGGCGTACATCGTGCCTGGTCTTGGCGACTTCGGAGATCGATACTTTGGGACAGAAAGCGCTTGACGAATTTCCTCAATTTTGGTAGCATAAATTGTGCAAACTCACTATATTTTCGTTTCGGGTGGTGTTCTTTCAGGTTTAGGAAAGGGCGTCACTGCCGCCTCAATTGGCCTTCTCCTTCAGGCGAGAGGTTATAAAGTAACCCCAGTGAAGTGCGAAAACTACCTTAACCTCGACTCCGGACTCATAAACCCCATTGAGCACGGCGATCCGTTTTTGTGCGAAGACGGAACTGAGGCGGACATGGACATGGGGACCTACGAGAAGTTTTTAGGAAAAAACGTTCTCCGCCATAACTTCATCACGATGGGTCAGATTTACTCCGAAGTCATTGGCCGTGAACGTAATTTTGACTACAAAGGAGAAGACGTAGAAGCTATTCCGCACGTTACTGACGAGATAATTAAGCGCATTAATAAGGCGGCAAAAAAAGACGACGCTGAAATTGTCGTTGTCGAGCTTGGGGGTACTGCCGGCGAGTATCAGAATATTCTCTATTATGAAGCCTCACGAGTGTTAAAAATCGTCAAAAAAGCCCCGGTTGTACACGTCCACGTAAGCTACCTTCCGACGCCACGTCACCTAGGCGAGCCCAAAACCAAACCCACCCAGCTTTCCGTCAAGTTTCTCCAATCCATGGGAATTCAGCCGGACTTTATCGTCTGTCGAGGGGAAAAAGCGATTGATAAGAGGCGGCGCGAACGGCTTGCGATGTTTTGTAACGTCGATCCCGACCACGTCATTAATAACCCAGATATGGATAGCGCCTACGAGGTGCCGTTGGTTTTAGAAGATCAAGGTTTTGCGCAAAAAATTCTTCTTGAGCTTGGACTGAAGGACCGCCCGGCAAAACTCGATGAATGGAAAAAATTTGTAACTCATATAGGAGCGAGCAAAAAGAAAACAGTTGAGGTTGCGATCGTTGGCAAATATTTTGCTACCGGCGACTATGAACTCCGCGATTCCTATGCAGCACTCATGGATGCGCTCGATCATGCAGGGTGGTTTCACGGAGTTTCTGTAAAAACCAGGTGGGTGAACGCTGAACGCATCGAAAAGGGTGAAACACCCGAAAAGCTTCTTGGGGGTGTAGCTGGTGTTATCGTTCCTATTGGTTGGGGGCCACGGGGTGTGGAAGGGATGATTACTGCAATCCAATACACAAGAGAGCAGAAGATTCCTTATTTAGGACTCTGCTATGGAATGCAGTTAGCTGTGGTTGAATTTGCCCGCAATGTATTGGGGCTGGCTGAGGCTAACTCGACTGAATGCAATCCTGATACAACGTATCCGGTTATTCACCTTATCCCTTCGCAAAAAGAAAAAATGCAGCGTCGTGCATATGGGGGAACCATGCGATTGGGACTGTGGGAATGCCGGGTGAAACCTGGTGCGCTTACTGACCAAGCGTACAGCCGTTACAATGCATATAGTGATAAAGATAAAAAGATTATAGGCGAGCGGCACAGACATCGCTATGAGTTTAATGATGATTTTGCCAAGCAGCTTGAACAGAAGGGGTTAGTGATTGCAGGTAGGTCGGTCGTTGAAAATCTTGCAGAAATTATGGAGCTACCTACGTCTGTTCATCCATTTTTTGTCGGTACCCAGTATCATCCGGAGTACCGGTCGCGTCCGCTCAAGCCGCATCCCATATTCCTCGAGTATGTGAGCGCTTGTCTTACGCATACTGAGTTGGTAAAATAGGCTCCTGCAGTTAAAATCTTTATGGCAAACGTAGCTACATGGACTTCTGGTGAAGGTGATACGAAAAAATCTGTCGACTTTCACGTCGGCGATACTATCCGCGTGTACTACAAACTCATTGAGCATGAAAAAGTAGCAGGGAAAACCAAACGGGAAGTCAAAGAAGAGACACGCGAACGCACGCAGGTGTTCGAGGGAGTGGTAATTGCGATTAAAGGGAGCGGTCCAAACATCATGTTTACCGTCCGGCACATGGGCGCTCTAGCGATTGGCGTTGAACGTATTTTCCCCATCATTTCTCCATGGATTAAAAAGATTGAAGTGAAAAAGTATGGCAGTGTGCGGCGAGCCAAGCTCTATTATTTGCGCAAAAAAACAGGGAGAGACGCAATTCGAATCAATGAAGCTGTCACCCCACAAGCAGCGGTTGGGTAAAATCGGTGAAGACTTAGCAGTCGAGTATCTTCGTAAACACGGCTACCGCATTCTCGAGAGAAATTTTAAAAAACGTTACGGAGAGCTCGACATCATCGCTCTTGACGGAAAGACGTTAGTTTTTGTTGAAGTAAAGACTCGCATCGGAAGGGAATTTGGGAAACCGGAAGAGGCAGTGACTCCTTGGAAGCTACGCGAGGTTATTCAAACGGCACATTTCTATAAAATGCTCCACCCAGAACTTCCAGAATCTCTGCGCATCGACGTTATAGGTATTGAGCTTGACTTCGACGAAACCCTCAAATACTTCAACCACATCCAAAACGTCACTCTCTAGCAAGGAAAACATACTTTTTGTTATAATCATGATACTTCGTGGTTTCTATACGAAGTAATTGTTTCGGGTCGGTAGCTCAACGGTAGAGCAGCAGCCTTTTAAGCTGTTGGTTCTGGGTCCGAATCCCAGCCGACTCACACTATATTTCTAGCGGCATTCTTCCTTCCCGTTATCATCCACCCGGTTATTTTATCCCCCTTCGCGAAATACCCCGATTTAATCGGGGATGAAAGCGAAGAAGTTTTCGCTTCGGAGGGATTGCGCTCCCGACGAAGCGTGGGGAGAAGATACCCCGACCGTAAGGTCGTGGGAGCTTCATACAATCCCTTTTTCCAGGCCGTAGGTATTGCCTCGCTTGTATTCGTTGTGCTTGAATTAGTCAAAATCGCAAAGTTTCTCCGCCACTACGCCACTTCGAGGAGTTAACAAGCGGCGCGTACATGTCGTCGGCGAGACTGATCCGCATCGAACTAATTTCTTCTTGTGCCGGCGGTCTATTTTGAAAATGGACAAAGGGAACGTTTGAAATAACCGAGAGTGGCGTTTGTTCATTCCCTTCGCCCATGACCGTCACAGCCGCCGCCGCTAACCCGTCAACAATATTTTGTTTGGTCACTCGGAGTTTTCTTCCAAAAATATCCGGTTTTCCTATGTAATCCTTAAGTGGCTCAAACCCGCACCAGGCAAGTCCGATGCCCAGAGTCCCCCACCGTAATGGAATTAATCGGCTATCAGTAATGAGAATGCCTATGCGCTTAAGGCTGTGCTTCTTTCTCAGGTGTTGCCGCATTTCTTGAGCCACCTTAAATACATCTTTTGGCCACAGGACAAAATAGCCAGCAGCGTTACTTTCATCAATGCCGCTATTTGCGATAAGAATACCCTCTTTAATCGTAAGGGTGACATGAAAACGAGAGATTGAAGGCTCTTCAATATACTTCTGGGCCTCCTTAAAAATTAGATCTCTTTTATCAACCGTTCCGTCATTTTTGACAACTCTTCCTTGACAAATACTGACAATCTTTGAGGTGATAATGACAATATCTTCTTCATGAAGTTTTGGCAGTGAGGAGTCAAGAATATTGAAAAGATTTTCACCAGGGAGAACCTTTCGTGTTCGATAGGGCGTAACAATCATGGCAACATTGTATCAGATAGAGAGTTTTGTTAGAATCATAGTGCCGCCCCGTTCGTCTAGCGGCCCAGGACATCTGGTTTTCAGCCAGAGAATCGCCGGTTCGAATCCGGCACGGGGTAC
>CAYSOR010000071.1:3870-4813 GCA_964432705.1 uncultured Gammaproteobacteria bacterium | reverse complement strand
ACCGCCAGCATGGACACGCTTATTGCTATTGGTACAACCGCTGCCTATGGATACTCGCTCTTTTCAACAACGAAATACTTTGATACTGCAGCCGTCATCATCACGCTTATTTTACTGGGCCGGTACTTAGAGGCCAAAGCCAAAGCGCACACAAGCGACGCGATCAAAAAACTTCTGCATTTGCAAGCCAAAACAGCGAGGGTTTTGAGAAATAATACGGAGATTGATATTCCCATTGATGATGTTCGAGTGGGTGATATAATCCGAGTGCGTCCGGGAGAAAAAATTCCTATCGATGGGAAAATCATCGAGGGCATAAGTTCAATCGACGAGTCAATGGTAACCGGTGAGTCGCTTCCAGTCGATAAAAAAATCGGCGATCTGGTCATTGGCGCCACGATCAATAAAACCGGTACATTCCTTTTCCAGACAACGAAGGTAGGCGATGAAACGATGCTCGCCCAGATCGTCAAAATGGTCTCCGAAGCACAAAGCTCCCGCGCTCCCATCCAACGGCTTGCAGATGTGGTTTCCTCCTACTTTGTCCCTATCGTTCTCATGTTGGCTGTTACAACGTTTGTTATTTGGTTTGATGTAGGTCTCCCTATTGCCGGATTCGTCAATATGATTGCTGTCCTTATTATTGCGTGCCCGTGTGCCTTAGGGCTTGCAACACCCACTGCAATCATGGTCGGAACCGGCCGCGGCGCCGAGCATGGCATCCTCATTAAAGACGCCGAAAGTCTTGAAATCGCTCACAAAACCCGAGTCGCCATTTTTGACAAAACCGGCACGCTCACGGTCGGCAAACCGGTCGTGACTGATGTCGCTCCACCGAGTATTCTCCCACTCGCTGCCTCTCTTGAACAGGGGAGCGAGCATTCACTGGCAGAAGCGATCGTTTCAAAAGCTAGAGAAAAAAATCTCACTCTTTTCACAGCCT
>CAYSOR010000071.1:0-3860 GCA_964432705.1 uncultured Gammaproteobacteria bacterium | reverse complement strand
CTCGAAGTTGCCCATAAAGTAAAGATCGTTGCCTTCGATAAAACCGGCACGCTCACGGTCGGCAAACCGGTCGTGACTGATGTTATTCCCCTTCGCGGGAATGACATACTGCAATTAGCTGCTTCCTTGGAACGTGGATCGGAGCATTCCTTGGCAGAAGCAATTGTTGAGAAGGCAAAAGAACAAAATCTCTCGCTTGCGCAGGCTTCTGGCTTTCAAGCAATTCCCGGTCACGGTGTTTCTGGTGATGTCAACAACCAACCACTCTTTTTGGGAAATCGAGCGCTTATGGAAAAAAGGTCTATCGATTTCACTTCGAGCGAACGCCAGGTTACAAAACTTGAGTCTGAAGGAAAAACAGTCATGTTTCTCGCCTCCTCACAAAAACTCCTAGGCCTTATTGCCGTCGCGGATACGCTCAAAATTGAGGCAAAAGCAACCG
Source organism: uncultured Gammaproteobacteria bacterium (assembly GCA_964432705.1). Lineage (GTDB taxonomy): Bacteria > Patescibacteriota > Microgenomatia > UBA10105 > UBA927 > 01-FULL-43-11b. The sequence continues at coordinate 3,418 of CAYSOR010000071.1, read as the reverse complement.
TTGATGCACTGCATCAAGCCAAGATTGATGTCTGGATGATTACTGGCGATAACAAACGAACCGCTGCCGCAATAGCCAAACAAGTTGGGATCAAAAATGTCCTTGCGCAAGTGCTGCCCCAGGACAAAGCAGCGAAAGTTTCTGAGTTTAAAAAGAAAACTAACGGCGCTGTTGCTTTCGTCGGCGATGGTATTAACGATGCACCGGCTCTTGCTGCAAGTGACGTCGGGATAGCCATGGGAACAGGAACTGATGTCGCCATGGAGTCAGCCGGAATTACACTTTTGAACAAAGATCTTCGGAGTGTCGTTTCTGCTATCAAACTCTCAAAATCCACCCTTTCCATTATTAAACAAAATCTTTTTTGGGCGTTTGGGTATAACGTTATTTTAATCCCGGTCGCCATGGGCATCCTCTACCCTGCGACAGGATGGCTTCTTAATCCAGCGCTTGCCGCATTTGCCATGGCAGCAAGTAGTATTTCTGTCGTCGGAAATTCTCTCCGACTGAAAGGAGTAAAAATCATCGAATAACGAATCGGTGCGAATATGCGAATTAAAGCAAAACAATTCGTAAATTCGTAAAATAATTCGTAATTCGTTGATAATAACAACATGAACACTGATACCAAAATCATCGTAGGAGCAGTTCTTGCAAGTGCCCTCATTATTGTCGGTGCGATATTCGTTTTAGGAAAAGACAAAAGTCCAAAACGAGATCAACTAGGGACTGCATCCATGTCTATAGACAAAAAAGAGGCAGATCTGGGGGATATGAAAGTTACCGACGAGCGTTCGGCAACGTTTACCGTTACAAATACTTCGACAAGCTCGACTCTTCGCATCTGGGGTATTGCGACATCGTGTGATTGTGCGTTTGCAAATGTGACGATCGCAGGAAATAAAACAGGCGAGTTTAATATGTCTATGCACATGAACTCGACTCTCAAAAACTGGATTGGTGAGATACCAGTAAGTCAGGCAGCATCGCTTGAGGTCATTTACCGACCCAAAGTCATGCCGGTAAGCGGACCTGTCTCACGGCAAGTCAACTTTTCAACCAATGATCCGAATAATGCTGAAGTAGAAGTGTCTGTGAAAGCAAATGTACTTTAAATCATCGAATGGCGAATATGTACGAATATACGAATTTTTGTTTTGATTCGTATATTCGGCGTTCAATTCGTAATTCGTTGATAATTTAGTATGTCTCTCATAAATAGTATCTCTCTCATCACTGCCTTCTTCGGCGGCATGGTCGCTTTGTTTGCTCCCTGCTGCATCACGTTTCTACTCCCCTCGTACCTTGCTAATGTCTTTCGGGAAAAAGGGAGGGTTGTATGGATGACGCTCATTTTTGGCCTCGGCATTGCTACAATTCTAGTGCCAACAGCCTTGGGTATTCGTGCCATTGGACTCTTATTCCAGAATTACCATACGCAAACGTATGTTGTGGGCGGACTTTTTATGATCGCTCTCGGCGTCATGGAACTAACAGGGAGGAAAATTACGCTCCCGATGCTCAATCTCACCATAGATTTAAACAAACGACACGATCCGTGGTCTGTGTATCTTCTTGGTATTTTCTCGGGTTTAACCACATCGTGTTGCACCCCGGTCCTTGCGGGAGTCCTCACCCTAAGTTTCCTTTCTCCCAACTTCTTCTGGGCGGGACTTGCCGGCTTATCTTATGTCTTTGGCATGGTAACGCCTCTTGTAATCCTTGCGCTTCTTTTGGAAAGGGTAAATTGGGCAACCCTCCCGCAACTTCGCACAAAAACGCTGCGCCTTGGAGGAAAAACAATTCTTCTCTCTGACGCTGTTGCTGGCATTCTCTATATACTCGTTGGAATTACCTTTAGTACACTTGCCCTTACCGGCCGTATTACCATGGGCATGGAACAACCGATCGAAGAGAGCCTCGGAATTTTCTGGGGATTCGTACGGACCCTACGCACTATCCCCTATGGCGAGTACGGATTCGCAATCATTCTTGGTATAGTAATGTATTGGTTAATACAAAAAGGAAGGAAAAAATCATGAAAATCCGCACTTTTTTTGTGCTTCTTGGGCTTATTGTTTTTGGATTTTTCCTGGGTCGTCAACAAGCGATTATACCCTCGGGTGACACAGTTTCTGCCGCACAACTCAAGCGAATGATCAAACAAAAAACATTTACATTTATTAACGTCCACACACCCTACGAAGGCGAGATTGAAAAAACTGATGCGTTCATTGCATACGACAAAATCGTCGAACAAAGCTCACTTCTTCCCAAAGACAAAAATGCACCCATCATCCTCTACTGCAAAACCGGAAGAATGAGCAGTGAGGCGCTTGAGACCGTTCGTAAGCTAGGCTATACCAATGTAAAACATCTGTCGGGAGGCATGGATGCCTGGCAGAAAAAGGGCGGAAAACTTCTTGATCTTTCCAAGCTCGAAGAATCCGTGCTTCCAAAAGAAGGAGTTGAGTTACCTGTTTCCTGGGGTGATCTTGGTAAGAAACTGGTTGAGGCAGGGGTTATTGACCTCCTGGAATTCCGAAATGTTGTTAAGATGACTCCAGAACAGGAAAAAATTTTGACAGAAGGATCGCAGGAGTTAATCAAAATCGACGCAACCAACAGTCAGTTTGTCGTCGATGTCCTCTGGGCGCTCGGACTTGCGCAAAAAAGCATTGTATATAATGAGGGTCCGATGGGCCCCACTTCGCCGGAGGCTTCGAGGGGTGAACAAAAGTATTCTGAGTGGGTTGGCGGGTTTGCATCTACAGGCGGGTGGAACCTGGCCCGCGGCGAAGCGATAAATTACTTAAATAAGTTTGACTTTATTCCCCTGACTGAGGAGCAGCAAAAAAAAGTCGGAGAGATTGCACAAAATGTCTACCGCCCGTGCTGTGGCAACCCAACCTGGTTTCCGGACTGTAATCACGGCATGGCAGCGCTTGCTATCATTGAACTCCTTGTGTCGAAAGGTATCGATGATGCGACAATTTACCGGAAGGTTTTAGGCTTTAATAGTTTCTGGTTCCCGGATAGCTATCTTACCGTCGCTACCTACTTTGCGCGGCAAGGGATACCGTGGGAAAGCGTGGATGCGAAAGAAATTCTTGGCGCAAAATATTCAAGCGCGCAAGGGGCTGGCGAAATATCGGGTAAAGTAGGTGCTCTCCCCTACCGACCGACAAGCGGCGGCAGCTGCGGAACATAACCCTATGACCCGCGAATCGCTACGGCAATATTTTGTGGCGCTCACAACTTCAAGCGTTGTTTTTGCTTCTCTTTCGCTGTACCTCTTTTTTCGACGTGGGTACTACACGCTCTACATCGCCAATAAAGCTTTTGCCGGCACAACACTAGTAATGCTTGCCATCGTCCTCCTTTTGGGTCCTGTTGAACGGCTCTATAAGCGCTTTGA
>CAYSOR010000070.1:0-5034 GCA_964432705.1 uncultured Gammaproteobacteria bacterium | reverse complement strand
AGGGCTCTCGAAGGGTGACGAGCATAACAAAGCGTGGGTTATCAGCCGGTGCAAAGCCGACAAAGGAAGCGATTGTTTTATCTTCATCATAGTGGCCGGCAACGGGAATTTGAGCAGTACCGGTTTTGCCTGCTATGCGATATCCTTTTGGCTTTGCCCATTTGGCCTCTCCGTTATCAACCGCTGCAACCATCATTTCGGTAATAATGCGGGCTGTTGATGGAGAGATGACTTGACGAACTTTCTTGGGTTTTATATCAACTGATTTACCCCGTTCATCAACGATTGAAGCTACCACGTGAGGCTCCATGAGGGCTCCGTTATTTGCAAGAGCGCCCACCGCCCGTATCATTTGAATGGGAGTGACGGCAATTCCCTGACCAAATGAGGCCGTTGCCAGATCAATCTCGCTCCAAGCCCGCTCAGGACGAAGTTCCGTAGAGGTTTCTTCTTCAAGGTCTATACCCGTGGGTGCTCCTAGGCCAAATTGCTTCATAAATCCGATGAGCTTTTCTTTACCGAGTTTCCTTCCCACATAGACCATACCGACGTTACTCGAGCGCTCCAGAACCTTCGTCATGGTAATGGCTCCATGATATTCGTTATTCCATGTTCGAACTGAGTATTCTCCAACCTGCAGCGGGCCGGTTTCCTCCATGGTAGTCGTGGGAATCACAAGTTTCTCCTCGAGTGCAGCGCTCATAACTAAGACCTTAAACGTCGATCCCGGTTCGTAGGTAGCCGACACCAGAGGATTTTTATACATTTCACTGGGAAATGTGCTATAGCTGGCAGGGTCATAATTCGGCAGTGTCGCCATAGCCAGAATTCCGCCTGTTTTTGGATCCATAATGACGACTGACCCTTCCTTGGCTCCGTATTTGGCAATTCCTTCTGCAAGTCTCTTTTCCACGGTTTTCTGAACAGCGCGGTCAAGCCACAAAGTAAGCGATCTGCCGTGTTCCGGTTCTACTCGGGAGACATCGCCAATGAGAATAGGGTTGCCTTTTGCGTCTTTTTCTATCCGCAAAGCCCCAACTCTGCCTCGCAGTTGTCTGTCATAATACCCTTCCAAACCAAAATAACCTTTGTCACTGCCCCGCTCGTCCGATCCCACAAATCCCAGCATGTGTGCTGCCATAGATGCTTCGGGATAATAACGTTTGGCTTCTTTCTCAAACCCTAAACCAGGGAGATTGAGTTCCTTTAGCTTCTCGACCACCGGCTGCTCTACTTTATGGCCGAGCGCAACCCAAAAACGGTCGGGTTGACTTATGTAGTTCACCACATCCGACTCTTCAAGGGTAAGTTCACTGGCGACTTTGAAAGCAAACGCCGTGAGGTCTTGTATGAGTTTTGGTTGTGCATAGACTAAAAACGCAGGTTGATTGATGGCAAGGCTATTGCCGTTATGGTCAACAATTGAACCGCGGGAGGCTGGAAGTTGAAATTCTAAAAAGTACTGTGACGCTGCCTGCTTTTGTAAAGCACTCGATAGTAGTACCTGCCAGTAAAACAACCGGTAATCAATAATTAGAAACGCTGCAACTAAGAGCCAGAAAATGAAAGCGGTGCGCCACATACACCTTATGGTATCGTTACTGGGAGCTAAGTGCTAGCGGCAATGGATCCAAGGAGAGGTACGATGTTGCTTGAGGTTCTGTAAGCCCTTGTTCTTTTGCTTTCTGCTCGATAAGCAGAAGTGACGAGGCTGATGCCACCTGTTGGCGCAAGATTTCATTTTCTGCGACTGTCGCTTCAATTCGGGTCTCTATATCCGTCACATCAGCCCCGAGTCCTGCAAGTTGATTGGTGACGACTACCTGAACTATAACAAGTATAAAAACGACGAGAGGGAGACTCTTGAGAAAAAAAGATAGAAACGATCTCATATTTTTTCAGCAACACGAAGTTTTGCACTTCGAGCTCGGCGATTACGCGCTTGTTCTTCGAGACCGGCAACAATAGGTTTTTTCGTTACAACATTCCATTCTCCTTGTCTCATAAACTGTTTAACGATCCTGTCCTCCAACGAATGAAATGTTATGACGACTAACCTGCCATTTTTTCTTACAAGCTTCTCTGCTCCTTCCAAACCCATTCGTAAAGAAGTAAGTTCTTCGTTCACCGCTATACGCAATGCTTGAAACACCCTGGAAAGAACTGCGTTTCGCTTTTTTTGCTCCTTCACCACGGTCTCAACTACAGCGACCAGATCTCCCGTTGACTCCACGGATTTTACGGCACAGGCGCGAAAAAGAGCATGAGCAATTGGCCGAGCCAACTCCTCCTCACTAAATCTTGCAAAAATGTCATACAATTCCTCCTCGCTTACCCGGTTTACCAGCTGGGCAGCCGTGACTCCTTTGGTCTGATCAAGTCGTAGATCTAAAGGAGCGTCGGTAAACCGATAGCTAAATCCCCGCTCTGGTGTATCGAGCTGATGGCTCGATACCCCAAGATCAAAGAGAATTCCACTAACCTCGCTAAATCCCTCACTCATTGCTATCTTGTCAATGTCCTTAAAGTTCCCTTGAATAATCTTGTACTCTCTTCCCAATTTGGCATTTTCAACCGCGTACTCAACCGCTTCCCGATCCGCATCAATCCCAAGTAAAACTCCTCCCCGCTTTACAATCTCGATCCCGTGTCCTCCTCCTCCCACTGTCGCATCGATGTATTTACCCCCTGGCTCAATGTGTAAGCCCTTAAGGACTTCCTCAAGCATCACCGGGACATGAAACGCGCTCATTATTCTTGTCATCCCGAACTCGATTCGGGATCCTCCGCATTACCTTGTCTTGTATTTAAGTTCTTTGCGTATTTCTCCCAGGAAGCTTTTTCCCAAATCTCAAAATGGTCTCCGGCACCGATGACAACAACGTCTCGAGCGATCGAAGCATATTCCTTGAGCTGGGCAGGCAGTAGAATACGACCAAGTTTATCGATCTCCACCTTCGCAGCTGTAGAAAACAAGTACCGCCTGAGCTTTCTTCCTCCTTCATCAGTGACCGGACTTTCAAGGTGCTTGGCCGCTTCTTTCTCCCAACTTCCCTTGTCAAAGCCAAAAATACATGGATCAAACCCCTTCGCAAGTATGATTTCCCGTTCGTCTATCTCTTGCCGTATTTTTCGTGGGAGCGTCACACGGCCCCGATCATCCAAACTATGGTCGTATTCCCCAAGGAATAACTTCATGCCCTAAGTCTACCACTTCTTCCCACTAATATCCATAGTTACCCATTTTTCACGGAATGTCAAGCCCCGAGTTTTCACGAACAACTTGATCCCACAATCCCCAATTACTCAAGGCCACCCCTTGCAATATTGCAAGGGGTGGCCTTATGAAATTTAACACGCCCGTACTTGACAAAACGTATTGAGAGAGAGAGAGAGAATGGCCTTGTTCTGCTTGTTACGAAATATGCAAACACTTGAGATACCAGACTCGCTAAAGAAAAAACTGCAACCAGGAGAAGTGTTTTTAGGTAGGGCGCCAACCGGTCACACTTTCGAAATGAGAGGAGATATTTTTGTAGCTAAACCCACGATAATAAATTCATTACGATTTAATGCAGACGTGTGGTCAGCAAGGTTAAGAGCGAGTGAAGAATTTCAAAGGGTCAGAACTATTGCAGAAACAGCACCTGAATTACGAGGTTTATCCGCGGTCGTGGCACTTCCTTTTTAACCTTAAATCTCGTACTCTTTAGAGAATTGGCTTCTTTTGCCAGAAGAATCGGTAAACTCGAGGACCACAGAGACGGATTTTACTCCCGGATCGGGTTTACAGACGTTTCGTGAACAGGTACCCAGATATACTTCCCGCTCAAAACTATCTTTGCCAGCTACATCAATAGGCTTACTGCCGGAATTAACGCCTTTAATGAGGCCTTGCGACTCGTAGGTGAGCTCGTAGGCAACGCTCGAATACTTACTGCCTAATTTTGACACGCTCAATACGACCGTGTTGTCCTTGCTCCTACTTTTTGTGACATCGACAATAACGAAAGCATCTACTTGCGGCAACTCCTCAACCGGCTCTTCCTCTACAACCGGTGCTTGAGCTGAACCAGAAACCACTTTGTAGACCGCTACTCCGGTTATTAACAAAAGAAGCGCTAATCCTCCATAAACGAACTTCATCTTCATAATTTCTTTTGCGTAAAGGGTTCACTCAAGTTTCTTCTCAAAGTATTCTGTTAATTCTGTAAGTTTTATTCTCTCCTGTTTAGTCGTGTCCCGATCACGCACGGTCACCGAGTCATTTTCCAGCGTATCATAATCGATGGTCACACACCACGGGGTACCAATCTCATCTTGAGCAAGGTAGCGCTTCCCGATGTTGCCACGGTCATCCCAAGCAGTCACAAAGTGCTGTTTAAGCTCTTTATAAATACTTTGCGCCTTCTTAACTAACTCGGGTTTATTGGCAACTAACGGAAACACCGCAACCTTGACAGGTGCAAGTTTTGGGTGAAGTTTAAGGACGATACGCTTTTCTTCTTCATGATACGCCTCAATGAGGAAAAAAAGAGCTGCCCGATCTACTCCTCCTGAAGTTTCTATAACCCATGGCGTATACTTTTCATTCGTTTCAGGATCGGTGTATGTAAGCTTGTGACGGCTAAGGTCCCAATCTCCTCGATGATGAATACCCTCAAACTCGCTCCACCCAAATGGCGCATTGTATTCTATATCGACGGCTTTACGCGCATAATGTGCGCGCTCCTGGGATTCATGCTCTCGAAACCGTAAGTTTTCCTCATTGATACCCAAGTTCACATACCAGCTCAGTCGTTCTTCTTTCCAAGCGTTGAAAACTCTCTCCCCTTCTTTCTCATCGGGTTTAATGAAGTACTCAAGCTCCATCTGTTCAAATTCTCGACTTCGGAAGGTAAAGTTACCGGGCGTTATCTCGTTGCGGAATGCTTTTCCGGTTTGTGCAATACCAAAAGGAATTTTTACGCGCGTTGAGGCAATGACATTTTCGAAGTTAACAAATACTCCCTGCGTAATTTCTCCGCGAAGATA
>CAYSOR010000069.1:2796-5224 GCA_964432705.1 uncultured Gammaproteobacteria bacterium | reverse complement strand
GCAATGAATCTCACCTCCGCTTGGGTCGCGGTGACCCTCTCCTCCAACGCCCCGAACCTGATACGGTTCAAGGAATCCTGCTCGGACAGGCCGAACGCTAAGGCGTTCAGTCCATCCTCCGTGAATGTTTTCAAACTCGAGAACTTGGTCTCGAGATTTTCAGTTCTGGTTGCCAGTTTCCCGACCGCGCCGTTCGATCCAGTCAGGCCGGCGATTTTCTCGGCGGCGACCCTCGCGGCTTCCCGCTTGGCATCCGCGACAACTCCGGTCACAGCGCCTTTGGCACTATTTGCGGTCTGCCGAACAGTTTCCAAATCGGACTTGGACGGAACTTTGCCAACAAGTTCCTTGAAAGCCAAGGTGTTCTTGTCGGCCTCGTCACGGGCATACTGCGCCGCGTTCGCCATCTCGGTCTTGGCCGACTGAAGTTCCGACACCACCACTGACTTTGTCTCGGTCATAACTTCGTCCCTGACCGACGAGATTTTGATACTCGTCCATGATATCGAGACAAATATCGAGACAACGACGGAAACAAAGAGAACGGCGAGCATTCCAAAAACAAACACTGACATCTTGCCACCGCCAGAACCTACCTGGTCCCGGCCAATCACCGTCTCCTGACGAGGTCGAGGAGAATCCTCTTCCGGCTCCGGGATTTCTCCAGCGCCAGTGACAGATTCCAGCTCCGCTTTCCTCTTCCTCCAAACTTTGATGAGGGAAATGAGAATGGCTCCCATCAGACCTGCCGGAACGGCCCACCAGGAAGTGACATACCACGGCGTTGCCGCGGCGTCGTCAAAAAGATTTACCGCCGATGTATCCGCGGCACCAGCCGCGAAAACGGGAACAGTCATGGCCGCCAAAATGGCGACCAGCGCGAACACTGCCAAAATCCGCTTCATCTTTTCATCTCCTCTCTTTCGGTTTTTTACCACCTCGTCCACCTAGCCAAACCGACTAAGCAGACAGTTTTTCCATTGTTAACGAACAATACCAGTGTATCATACCCGAGTATGGTTGTCAAGTGCTTGTTATGATTCATATCCTATTCCAATACGCGCCTAAAACAACCTCAAAAAAATCATACTATTTACCAGCGATAGCAAGCAAATGGTATGATTTAAAAATTGGAAACCTAATTTTATAAACTTAATCTACAAACGAAAACTCCGTTCCAGAAAATTGGGCACCGACCTACTCTCCCCGGAACTCGAAGTCCCAAGTACCATCGGCGCTGGCGCGTTTCACTTCTCTGTTCGGAATGGGAAGAGGTGTGGCCACGCCGCTCAAAGCACCCAAATTTCTAAAACGGAGTTTTCAAAGATAACTCAAAACAAAAAAATAGGAAACGGCAAAAAATCACTGCAATTTTTTTGCGGAAAAACACATCCCTATACGCAGAAGACGCGGAACGAACGCGGAACTCGCAGAAAATTTTCTGCATTTATCCGCGTTAAGTCAGCGCTTATCTGCGTTATCATGGTCTTTGTGCTTTTGTGAACACGCCCGATTAGTACTCCTCGGCTGAAACCCTTGCGGGCCTTACACCTGGAGCCTATCAACCTCGTCGTCTTCGAGGGGGCTATGAGATCTCATCTTGAGGGAGGCTTCGCGCTTATATGCTTTCAGCGCTTATCCCGTCCGAACGCCGCTACTCGGCACTGCCGCTGACGCGACAACCGATACACGGGAGGTTCGTTCCTTCCGGTCCTCTCGTACTAGGAAGAACTCCTCTCAAATCTCTACGCCTGCAGCAGATAAGGACCAACCTGTCTCACGACGGTTTGAACCCAGCTCGCGTACCTTTTTAATGGGCGAACAGCCCAACCCTTGGAAGCTTCTCCACCTCCAGGATAAGGTGAGCCGACATCGAGGTGCCGAACAGTGTCGTCGATATGGACTCTTGGACACTACCAGCCTGTTATCCCCGGGGTAACTTTTATCAGATAATCTCCAGCGGTTCTATAAACCACTGTCGGTTCACTAACTTCCGCTTTCGCGCTTGCGCGGCTCTTCGGCCTTGCAATCAAGCCGGCTTGTGCGTTTACACTATCGCGCCGATTTCCATCCGGCGCTAGCCGACCTTAATAAACTCCTCCGTTACTCTTTAGGCATGTGTTCCCCTAGTTTATATCTCAAAGTTGGTATGATGTATAGCTCAACAAGTTTTCTAAACTTGCTGGCCGATTCACTAAAGATATACAATCTGAACTTGTTTCCTTTTTGTCTATGTAACCCAACATCAATATCAAACTTTTCTTTGAAAGATTGCTTAACTTGCAAGAGATCCGCCTTGCTATATCCCAAAGCATGGATAATAAAGGTCCTGTGACGATTTGATTTGAATGAACCATCGTCCATAAACCATACTGCCATTGCCAAAGGATCTAACAACTTAGCAATAATCTTTGGAATAATCTTTTTG
>CAYSOR010000069.1:0-2786 GCA_964432705.1 uncultured Gammaproteobacteria bacterium | reverse complement strand
TCAAGATTACCAAAAGCGTGTTAAGTTTATAGTATTTTGAAAAAGCAATAATCTTTTTGCCGTTGGAATAAAACTGTTGACCATAAAAACGAAAAAGTCCAAGAGAATATGTCGTAAACCAATAACTCTTATATTCCCTACCTTTAAGCTTTTTTTCTTTCAACTTAGGTTTTGAGACCGTAATATTTTTCAATTTACCATACAGCCAATCAACATAATCTTTCTGCTTTATAGAATGTTCAATCTTTAGCCGATAAGTTCTACCTCCATTTTGCGTTTCTAAATGACCATCGCCAAGAATCAAGCCAATTACTATTGAACGCTGAATTTTGGTCAGTTTAATTCCTTTTTTAAGATTTTCAATTTCTTTGGATCTCATAAGGGTATCGTATCTCTTTCGGATACAATCTGCATGTCGCCATGCAGTTCGGACTATATCTTGTCGCCGCTATGGCGACTCTGGCGTATAGTCTCTGAGGTGTCCCATCTTTTGTTGTAAACCCTGCACCAGATGTATGGTGCGTCAACTCTTCCCTTAATATTGTCAATAAAATCATCATCTAAGCTCTTCGGAAGCATCAACACGAAGGTTATTTTAAGATTTTGAAACAATATTAAGAGGGTTTACTCAATTTTATTAGTAATTTTTTCATAAAATTAATCAGGGTTCCCTGCTGATTGTCCGCTTCACCAAAAACATTTTTACTCTTTGAAAACAAAGAGTAGTTTTGGATACATTGCGGATGTTCCAGCATATAGCCAGATTTTACTTTCCCCCTTGAGCGGCACGGAAAAAACGCCGCTCGTTAAGGAAAGCGCCCCACTTAAACTGCCCGCCAGGCACTGTCTCCCGATGGTTTAGTTCGGGGTTAGCATTAGCAATCTTTAAGGGTGGTATCTCACTGGCGACTCCATCCCGTCCGAAAACGGGACTTCAAAGTCTCCCACCTATGCTGCGCAGAAAAATCGCTAAGGCAATACCAAGCTGCAGTAAAGCTCCCGGGGTCTTTCCGTCTTGCTGCAGGTACCCGGCATCTTTACCGGAATTGCCCGTTCACCGGGCTCCTCGTTGAGACAGTCCTCCAGTCATTACGCCTTTCGTGCGCGTCTGAACTTACCAGACAAGGTATTTCGCTCTGAACTACTTGTTATTTCACAGTCACAAAACTGTGTAGACGAGACATTTCTGCTCGTCTCTCTATGTCGCCATAGAGTTCGGACTATATCTTCCCCGATAAACATCGAGGTCTAGCGTGTAGTCTCTGAGGATTCTAAAAATCGAGATTTCTTTTTACGATTCATTCTTTCTATCAATTTGGCTATGTCTTTTGCTCCTTTTGAACTTAAGTGTTCACCTTTGGCGATTTTATTAACTGCGACCACAAACAAATCAAAATCATTTTTCTTGAATGTTTTTAATTTGTTCCTTTTAAAGAAAGGGATTATTTTCTCTTGCAAGTCCTCAATTGAACGCACGCAGAAACGATAAAGATTTTCTTTATGATTATTGTGTCTGCGATTCACAAATATTTTTCCGCACTTAAAATATCTTTTAAAGATATTAAGCGCGGGCAGGCTTTTTTCTCCTTGAGTGATTACAAACTCCGGAAAAATTTGCCAACCGCTCTTTGTGGTGGCGTTTTTGATAAAACTTACAGAAAAACATCCCTCGCCATCAGTGAACCCAACTATCCAACTTTCGATTTTTAGCCTTTCCTGCTGATTTACTGCACCGAATACTTTTTTACTATGATTTTCATCCATAAAATTTCTATGGAACAATTATACCATAGTAGCACCGGATACTTCAGGATTTTATCCACAGTTATTCCAGCATATAGTCCCGACGCTTTGTTTTAAAAATTAAAACAAAGGAATCGGGATCCCGCACCCTTACGGGCGTCGGGACTAGATTTTACTAAGGCAGCACTACCTACCTTAGGACGATTATAGTTATCGCCGTCGTTCATCGGTGCTTCGGGTCTTAGCACTCCAACATAAAGTCAAAGCACATCAACCGTTAACATCCCGACACTGGACAGGCGTCAGCCCCTATACATCCTCTTGCGAGTTAGCAGGGACCTGTGTTTTTGATAAACAGTTGCTAGAGGGTCTTTGGTTGCAGCCCATTCGCATCGCGCTTCGCACGATGCTCAAACTCAAAAGGCAAAATGCAAAAGTCAAAATTTTGGTATTTTGCTTCGCAAAATTTATTTAAATATCGCGAAGCGATTCCATACTTTTGATTTTTGATTTTTAAATTTTGAATTAAGCATCACGCCCAGCGTGATGCAAACGGGCAGGCCTTCTTGCGAACTTACGGCCGTTCTTTTGCCGAGTTCCTTAACGAGGAATCACCCGTTCGCCTTCGTCTACTCGACGTGCCTACCTGTTTCGGTTTTAGTACGGACGCCAACAATCTAATTTTAGAGGATTTTCTAGAAAGATGGCTGGGCGGAATCAGTCCTCCCGTGGGAAAACCTACCCCGGTACCTTGGATTTCTCCGAACTTAATCGGAGCGTCCTCCGGATTTTCCAAGAGAACATCCTAAATACCGTGACGCGAATTCAATAACGCGCCCCGCTGACTCATCTTCGTCACCTCGTCAAAACTGCTGGCGGCGAAGGAATATTAACCTTCTGGCCATCCCCACGATTCCCGTATGGGAGCATGGGTTAGGACCGGCTAACCCTTGGCTGATTTTCATTGCCAAGGAAACCTTAGGCTTTCGGCGGTCCGAATTCTCATCAGACTTGCGGTTACTCAGGCCAACATTCTCTCTTCC
>CAYSOR010000068.1:0-5230 GCA_964432705.1 uncultured Gammaproteobacteria bacterium | reverse complement strand
ATAAAACCAGATACGCTCAGGTTAATAAAGAAAAATCTGCCCACAACGGTTTTGGTCGGCTATAATAATGACGACCCCTTTGCTGAAAATCATCCGTCCACTCTTCAGATATTTGAAAAAGAGAACCGTCATGAGTTCGACTGCGGAAAGTGAACTCGTGGGGTGGCCGGAACCGGCGCTCGAGGTAGAAATGAGGATAAAGTAGCGTACAAGTTTGATCAGTTTGCTTAATTGCTCCTCTACCATGCACCTATTGTAACCCGATCAAAACTAGTGTCAAGGCTCGTGTATGCTACAATACTGCCATGCAAATCGTCCTCTCGGCCCATTTTGATATTGCAAAGCCAGTGCCGTATATCACACTAGAAAACGGTAAACTCCAGGGTCTCATTGATAATTTTGCCGGCGTCTTCGTTGCCTATGAGGCCTCGAAAAAAACAGGTGTCCCCCTTTACCTCACAAATTTTGAAGAGACTGGATTTAGGGGCGCGAAAGAGGTTGCAAAAAAAATAAAGAAGGACACGCTCGTCATCGTCGTCGATACAACGCGCGATGCAAAAGATAAAGATGGGCTTCTCGGAAATGTCTATAATTTTACACTTCCCAAAGTGTTCTCATCGAAGCTCTTCGTTATGCCGGGGTATTTCGAGGAAACCGAGGATGAAACATGGGTCTACGGCCACGAGTTTAGTTTGCCCTGCTTTTACTTCGGCGTCCCTATCCCCCACGATCTAGATTATCATGCGACCGACAACAAAATCTATTGTTCAGAGCTAAACAAAAGCTCGAAGATACTTATCCAAACCATTACACTTCTGCAAGAATAGTTTCTTCGGTTTGAACATGAAGAGAATAGATGTCGCCATTAATTTCTTTCACTAACTTATCTTTTTTCGTCTGCATGAATGGTTTACGGCAATTTGGACAATCTCCGAAGCGAGGCCATCCATTCCCTTTATGATCTCTCGTTATGTTAGCAAGCGTTAACCTCGACCCCCCACATTCTTGAACAACATTTTTCCCATCGCCACCGATAATTCGAACCGTATGTAACGGAGCATCAAACGGCATCGTCTGACTTGCTTCTTTACTGCTTCGAAATACTTCGTTTGAAGATTGCCTCATAAATACAATTATAGCCTGCTATAATAAACGATTTGGGGAATGAAGTAAAGAATTATACTGTTCTGAGGCGCTCGATGGCTTGGGCGATTTTTTGGGGATCTTTAAAGAGGTAACTGGTTGAAACGAGCCGCGTTGCGCCAGCGTCTTTCACGAGCTTCGCTGTGGCTTCATTAATGCCGCCGTCAACTTCAATCGGAAGGTTCGGAAAACCCTGATGGATAGTTTTAATTTTTTCAATGTTCTCCTGCCCAAACTCCTGCCCCGAAAATCCCGCCTCGATCATCATGACGAGCACGCAGTCGACTTCTTCCAAAAACGGCTCAATTTGTTCTATCTCCGTCGGCCCATCAATCGCAATCCCCACTTCCACGTGTTCAAAACGCGCTTGATCAAGGAAAAGACGTGGATCAGAGGATTCAAGGTGCGCAATGAGCCGCTTAAATCCGGCATCAACAAGAGGTCGTATATACTTTTCCGGATTGGCGACCATAAGGTGTGCTTCTAATTGGGGAGTTTGGGGTAGTTGGGGAAAATCTAAAAAAGTTTGGTTTGGGACGAGGGTGTTATCGGCAATGTCAATCTGCACCCACGAAACATACGGAGCGACGAGGGTGATCTTCCGCTCAATCTCTACCCAATCTTTTTCCAAAATACCGGGGATGATGTCGATCATAATACAGACAGTAAGACGATAAGATATCTTTCTTACTGTCTTACTGTCTTACTGTCTTCTCGTCTCTTTATCTTCTCCAGTCTCCTCACAAACCGTTCCTCTGGACCGAAGGGGGTGGTAAGAAATGCTTCCACGAGTTTTTTGGCAACGAGTTCCGTCGTGTGGTCAGCGCCAAGGGAAAGCATATTGATGTTGTTGTGTACGCGATTGTGCCGCACTTCGCCCACGTGGACGCCCATGGTGCAGCGGATGCCGGTGACTTTATTTGCCGCAATCGTCGCTCCTCCTCCTGAGCCGCAGATAATAATACCCATGCTTGTTAGGTCTTCTGCCACCTTGTCCGCAACCGCAAAAGAAAAATCCGGAAAGTCATCACTAGGGTCAAAAACAGTGTTTCCGCAGTCCACCACTTCATACCCTTGTTCAATCAACCACGGCTTAAGCGCTTCCTTCAAGTTAAACCCACGATGGTCTGCCCCGATATAAACTTTCATAATGATCTGAGCCCATTATCCGATGAGGAAAAGGAGGAACGCAAGGAGGAAAACTCTACTGAAGCGCCTGAGAAAGATTAGCGTAGCGGTCGTCGAGCGTTTTAAAGGTTTCGTCGTTCACGAGTCCTCTGCCCCAAGCGACGGCTAGCTGCGTCCGGGCAATCGCCACTAACCCAACCGCATCGTAGAGGAGATTCCTTGACACTCGGCGATCCGTTCTTGAGAGGCTGTCGGCTATTTTTGAAGTAACCGCTGTTGCCGCCTCAATCACTTCCCGCACCACCTCATCGTGTTCTCCGCCGCGTAGCCCATCAATCGCATCATGAACATCCATGAGTGCGGTAAATGCGTCCTGCCAAAGCTTATTTTCGTGAAAATTCATAGTAAACACAAAATGTACCAATGTTTACAAGTTTATACTAATTTTCTTACAAGTTTTTACAAAAGCTTTATCTTATTCCCTTGGTCGGCGTCGGCGTTTTCGTAACTGATGGGCTGGAAGTCAGTCGGGCTTCTTCTCTTTCAGCCGAAGGAGCTTGCCCTGCTTGTCCTGACGAAGGAAGGGAGCTTGCCGAAGGGGTCGCTTGGTTCGGTCCGATATTGACCGGCGCTACCTCAATAATCTTATTGGCGGTCGGCCGGTACAAAATTGCCTTTTTCGCATTGGTGAAAATAAGCACCTTGTCTCCGTTTTGGGCGTTGGCAAAAAAAGGCTGCTCGGCAAGCCTCGCCGCATCCGTGACGGTTGCAATCGTCGGCTGTTCATCCGGCGGAAGCTCTATAAGTTTTCCAACTTTTTCTCTAATGAGCCTTACCTCTTCTTGTGCATACTCCGTGGGGTTTGCAAGCTTTCTGTTGGCATTCTGGTATTGGCGATAAAAATACACAGATGGCACAGCGGCAACGATTACCAGGAGGGTGACGAGTCCGAGGAGTTTCATGTTCACGGCGGGGATCTTCATAGGATTTACATTATAAGTGCTTTTCTCCAGATTGCAAGAGCCACGAGTTCTCTGGACAAACTCACATCAATTTACCTGAACATATGTTCCACTTGTCCACCCTATGATTGCGCTGTCTGTCACGTGATACCAGCCGTACTGGATATCATCATATGGCACCGTCGTACCTGAAGGAATCTGGCCGATTTCGGCAGATTCAATTGAAGGTCCTTCGCGCATTCGGACAAATCCAAGGTCATTTGGGAGCACAGTAATCGTTTTTCCTGATTGCCCCGCTGTCCCCAATCCACCCGACGGAGAAGCTTCCGGCGACGGCTCGACTGTCGGTGTCGGTAGTGGCGCTATGGTGGGGGTAAGTACAGGCGTCGGTGTCGGAGTTAGGGTTGCCGATGGGGTCACCATAGTACTCTCCCCTAGTGTGGCTGACGGTAAATTAGTAATACCACCTTCCTCAATAGACTTACCTATTATTCGCCGAACGTTGGTAACAGCCAAGGCCACCCAGTTGTACGTAAGATCTCGCGGAACAGGCTCATTGAGCACAATCGTAAACTTTTTCTCCGTCACCCCAGCAACCGCAACCTTGACTGCATCCGAAAGAAATGCACTGTCAGTGGCTTCTTCAAATGTGAGAGAAATGGTCACCACAGGCGGTTCTCGGAATGGTTTTTCAAAAGCAACATCGACCGATGTTGTAGATTTAGGAATGACCGCAATCCCTGCGGTATCATTATTAAATGTCACCCTGCCGCGGAAAAAGACGTCAGACAAAAACTCTGTCGCATTCTCAAATGTCGCCTGGCCCTTGACAATAAGATTTTGTAACAGTGTGACCAGAGCTTCCGCAAACACCGGACCCTTAAATGTACTCGATCCGCTCGCAATGGTGAGTCCGTCGGCAAACGTCAGACTCCCGCCCGCGGAGGTAACCGGCGAGGGGACAAGCGTTAACGTAGGGGTCGCGCTTGGTGTTGCCTGCCTAAGTGAATCAACGAGGGTTGAAAGGCTGGCGATTCGGTCGGTGTAGAGCTCCAAACCAATCAGCTGATCGGCCCGAACGCGTCCTGCGACAATCTCTCCGGCAAAGAAGGCATTGCCCGCACTGTCGAAGCGGATCTTGGCCGACTCGCTGGCTTCGCCAATCGTCAACTCGCCATTCGGACCAAGCCGCACTGACACCGTTTCACCTGTTGCCGGCGCAATAGTATCCACCAAAAGCTCAGATGTAATCACTGTAGGTGTAATCACCTCAAGCCCGGCAGTAAGGCGATCGGTAAAGACTTCAGACAGTGTCGAGGAGGTCGTGATATTTTGCCTCTCCCGAAGCATCTTGGCCAAAATAGCCAGAGAGATGTCGCGACTGATATCAAGGTCTCCAGAAATCGTATCAAGTAGAAGACCATCATCTCTCATGGCCACTTTGAGTAACGCACCGGTTGAATATGCTGTGTTCACCATGACAAGCACCGTGCAAGTCTCTCCTTCCACACAATTAGAATCCTCAAGCGCCTTGCCGATAGTCACTCCTGCCTTGGTAGAGCGCATCGCCACTCCGGGGGTTCCCGAAACAGTCAGCATGTCTCCCGCCATAATCTTCCCGTTTTCTTCAGAAACCTTAACCGGCACTCTTCCTGCAAGGGCAATGGGTCTGGGACGTGTGGCGCTGCCGAGTATATCCCCGCCCATAATTTCGAAGGGCGCACTCGACACTACCCCCACAACGCTTGCACCCGAAGCCGCTTTTCCCAAAATTGAGGTTTTCTCCAAACCCAACCGCGAATCATATTCTAAAAAATCACGGCTTATGGCTACCACGTCTCCTGCCTCAACTCCTTCTTTGGTCTCATACCATTCTGCTAAGTCCCCCGCGCTTGATTTGTAGTTCATGGTAACCACAATGCCATCGGCTCCGTCTCCTCCGGCTGCTCCGGTTGTGTTATCTACGTCTCCCGCTCCACCACCACCCGCTCCGTAAG
>CAYSOR010000067.1:1826-5258 GCA_964432705.1 uncultured Gammaproteobacteria bacterium | reverse complement strand
ATGGGTTCATGGTGTAACGGTAGCACAAGTGTCTCTCCTCCTTCGTCCGCCAGCTGGCGGACTACGGCGGACAGGCAAAACATTAATATATTTTGGGTGGATAGTTTAATTGGTAGGACCTCAGTCTCCAGAACTGAGTGTGTCGGTTCGAGTCCGACTCCACCCACCTATGAAAAAACATGTTGATTATAGGAATTTTGTGCACAGTTATTTCCCTTCGAAACGGGAAGTTTGTGACGTGCTGAAAAAAAAGCACGTAAAAATATTGTATGGGGAGACGTATGACCTCCTCGGCATCACGATAGACTCACTGAAATATTATTTGTTTGTTTCACTATTGCACGAGACGGGTGGCTCCGTTGAATCAACGATTCTCATTGCGGATACCGCGTCAACCATTAATGCATCTTCTGGAGATACACAAATTATTTTGGAAGAAGGGAAAAAGCGATTTAGACAGGTACATGAAATTATTCGAACATACCATCTTCCGATTCGTGTGCAACTGATGAGCGAATTGTTTAAGGAGCCCAGCACGCAGGAGATGATTGAACAAGTGCAACGCGTGGTTGTGCAGTCTCCTGATATTCAATTAATGCTCCAAAAAACGGTATTGCATAATCGAATTCGTCAGGAAGACAAAGCTGCCTACAGATATGGTGTTGAGGCAATCGCGACGGCAATGCTTTTTGATGTGAAAGTAGGCCCGCCGCGGGAACGGTTTTATGATGAAGCAGCAGCGGTGATCGCTAAAAAATTGAATAGAGATTGTTATAAAGCTCTTTATTTAACTCCGACATATCCTCTAGGGCTAGATTTTGTGTATTTTCTTTTGCATCCGGAAATCGAAGAGTTTGGACTCACCCCATATAAAGCAGGAAGTAACAAACTGCAAGAACAGCGAATTATTTTAGGAAAAACGTCGCCTGAACGGATTCAGCAGCTTATTGATACATCCTTTGTTCCTAAACAAGCAGGACTTCCGGATCCAGTAGGGGATTTGATGATGACCGTACGTCTTGCAGGACGTTTTCATAAGGGTATAACGCTTAAGGAGATTATCATATGAAACTATATTCTGAAGAATACAACCAAAAGCGGCGGATAGCACAAAAATTGCGCCGGTATTACAAAAAAGAAGCGCAGAAAAACGGATTATCGAGTATTGATCGCGTCAAATCGTATCTGCCGGATGCATATATGTTTCGAGCCTTGCGGCGTGGGTTTGCATTCGCACATTTAGGGATAGAACCGATTGTTGAATGTATTGTCAGAAAGAAGCCGTTTACGGTCGTGTCGGGATTGAATCCGTCCTCGCCGCTGCATCTTGGTCACAAGGCATTATTTGATGTGCTTGTTGATTTACAGAGGCTCGGGGCCGATGTACAGATCCCGCTGACAAACGACGAATCGTATGTGGATGGTAAGGCTGCGTCGATTGAGGATAGCAAGCGTATCGCGGTTGAACAAATTCTGCCGGATATCGCCGCGTTTGGGTTTGCGCCGGGGAAAACGAAGATCTACGTGTTGACGGAAACACCGATAATTTATCGGTTTGCCATGAGCATCAGTCGATTGGTGATTTATGACATGGTCAAAGCGGTATTTGGGAAAGAGTCCCTCGTAAATGTCGGGCAAATATTTTATCGCGGTGTAGTGCAGCTAGCGCAAATTCTTTTACCGCAACTGCCGGAGTTCGGCGGTCCCAAGCCAACGCTTATTCCCGTAGGTATTGACCAGCACCCTTATGTGCTTTTGGCTAGAGATGTGGCTAAAAAACTTGGTATGGTCCCGCCGAGCGAACTTGTTATTTCGTTTCAGCCGAGCCTTTTGGATCCGGAGCAAAAAATGTCGGGTTCTAAACCAAACACCGCGATTTATTTGAGCGATACAGAGGAAGAAATCAGAAAAAAGATTAGTAAAGCCTATACCGGCGCGGTAAGTTTGCTTGACGATCACCGGAAGTTCGGAGGGATTCCTGAGATATGTCCCGTATTTGCGCTTCTTCTCAATCATCATCCAGATGATGTGTTTGTCGAAAAGATTCGAGAAGAATATGCAAGTGGTCGGATGACAACAAGTGAATTAAAAAAAATTACTGCAGATTTTGTCGTTAATCTTATTAAAGCACAAAGAGATAGGAGAGCGATATGAATAACCAAGAAAAAATACATAGAAGGGAGGTAGTTTGGCGAGGAGTTAAGGCCAACTGTTGTCAGTATGATTAGGTCGGTGGTGAATAAAGTACAATATTCCCATTATGTGGAAGACGGGCGTGGGATTTTAAGAAATAAAGATGAAGTATTCGAAGATTGTCTCGATGCTGTAAAACAAGAAGTTCAACGGAATGGACATCCACTTTCTGCTATTGGTCCGGCGAGTTTTTCGTTTCTCGAACCATTCCTTACACCATATATTAATCATACTACTAAGCCTCGAGTCATTGCTGAAATTTCTCAATCAGATATACCAACACTTATTTGTTCAGGTATTCGAATAGGTAACCGGGATGAAACCGGTCACATCTCTTTAAAAGATGTTGTGATTCGGACGGTTTTTGGGGTCAGCGAGCGAACCCCACTTCGATCTTTGAGCTATTTGCTTCCTGCATTGCACATGGTTGAAGCACTGAGGCAAAGTAGGAAATTTTCCGAACTGCCGCAAATACAATATATCGTTATGGCGCAGAGTGGAGTTGACCTTAATGGGTTTGAAAAAGATACAATATATCGGCAAGCAGAGCTTCTCGCGTTTTTTGGACGTCACTATATTCAACAATTCTATCCTGCGCTGACCAGTAACAGCGTGTTTGCCCATGATGAGTTTTTTATTGATCATCCTGAGGTATCCTATGCACGCGAAGAAATTCAAAGCAATCAACAGGCTTTTGATGAGTTGAATGCTTCTGGAATTTTGGATACTCACAATAACAAGGGAAAACAAAATGTTTTTGAGTATTTCGTACGTCACCCGCTCGTTCACGATTTTGTTTACAAAAGCTCTCCTTTTGCTTCATTTGATGAGGCGCTTGAGATAAATTGTGTGCCCAAGTTGCTTATCAATATCGGCGGACAAAGAGAGAAACTATTTTATACAGCACGCAAGATACTATTGCATAGATACGCGAATGGAGACGCATCACTGGCACAGCGGGTTCAACTTTTTAGTCATCATAAAACACCCCCGTATATACCTCTCGAACTGGGCATGGACACATTAGAAGACATAGCATTTGGTCAGATCGTCCAACACCCGCAGCAAATTTTTACTTATATGGCGCAACTCGAGAAACGTTATGAGCATAATCTTTTATTTAAAGATTACGATGTTCTAGCGAGGGATACGGAGAAACAATTCGAATATTTTGTTGAAGAAACGGCGCGAAAGGTGAGCTAGCCAATTGTTAATAGTCGCAGGAAGCTGATAAAAACG
>CAYSOR010000067.1:0-1726 GCA_964432705.1 uncultured Gammaproteobacteria bacterium | reverse complement strand
AATATATCTTTTGAGATATATTCTCAACATATGGCAAGAAGAATGTATTCCATAAAAGATCATTTGAGGGAATCACTGAAAGATCCGGCGTTTCGTAAGGAGTGGGAAGCTTCTGAAGTGGAGTATCAGGTTTCGCGGCAAATTATCGCTGAGAGACTGCGACAACATATGACTCAAACAGATTTAGCAAAAAAAGTGAATACGACGCAAGCGGTCATTTCTCGGATTGAACGCATGACAGAGAACGTATCAGTTGAACTGCTCAAGCGTATCGCGGCTGCGTTTGGTACGCGAGTCAACGTTCGGTTTGAGTGAGTGTTTTGCAAAGAAAAAACAATATGAAACGATTTCTCTCCGGTATCACGTCAAATGGGAATGAGCGTTGGTAAGTCATAAAAATAGTACTAATTTTAGGAATATGATCCCAAAATTAACATAAAAAAGTGAGTTGCAGTTTATATAGAAGAATATATGAATCTAAAAGACAAAAACATTGAAAAATACAGTGAAGATCTTAAAAAGCTTGGAATAGAACATACTATTGTCGAGCACCCTGAGCTTAAAGCTCCACCGGAAGTGCAGGGGTATTTGGGTCTTACGCTGTCAGATGGTTTATCGACGATGATCATGAAAGCCGGGGAGGATTTTATCGCAGTTATTCGTAGGGATGATACGCGATTAGATTTTAGCAAAATAAAAAAAGAGCTTGGGGTCAAAGATGTTCGGATGGCCAAACCTGATGAGTTTACAAGATTGACTGGTATGCCATTGGGCGCCGCGAGAGTCTATAATTCAGGACTGAAAACACTATTAGATAAACAGCTTTTTGAAAAAGATGTGCTTACTGGGGGAAGCGGTAGTTTTTTTTGCAGTTTTCGGTATAACGCTATTGATTTGCAAAAACTTCCCGATAGTAAAGTTGTGGATATTGCGGAAAAAGAAAGAGCTGTTATATCGAATAAGCGCTTTCTCTCCGGTATCACGCCGAGTGGGGATGGAAGTCTCCATATCGGCAACTACCTGGGCGCCGTGCGGCAGTTTATTGAACTTGCTCGTACAAATGAGTGTTTTCTCATGGTTGCCGATCTGCATGGGTTAACCACGATTCAAGATAAGAAGCAACTTCAGCAGAACATTGAAACATTAATTCTCAATGAGCTTGCTCTTCTTCGCGGATTTTTGACCGAGGAAGAATTTGAAAAAATTGTTTTCTTCCGCCAGTCCGATGTACCGATGCACACTGAGTGCCAGTCGATTCTTAATAACGTGACTCCGTTGGGGCTCCTCAAGCGCGCGCACGCGTACAAAGATAAGTTAGCGGGTGACGAGATCGAGGAAGACATCAATGTAGGGCTTTTTAGCTATCCCATACTCATGGCTGCTGACATACTCCTTTATCAGTCTGATCTTGTGCCGGTGGGCAAAGACCAGAAACAACACATAGAGATAACAAGGGACATCGCAGACAGATTCAATAAGACGTATAAGACTCATACTTTTAAAGTTCCTGAACCATATATTCCGGAAGAAATGGCTGTTGTGCTTGGAACTGATGCCAAGCGCAAAATGAGCAAAAGCTTAGGAAATGTGATCAGTATTTTTGAGCCGGAGGAAGTAATCAAAAAACAAGTGATGAGTTGTTACACAGATCCGACCCGAAAACGGGCGACTGATCCCGGGCACATTGAGGGAAACATGGTGTTTACATATTTGCAGCACTTTGGAG
>CAYSOR010000066.1:0-5301 GCA_964432705.1 uncultured Gammaproteobacteria bacterium | reverse complement strand
CAGAAAGTAATAAATTTTCGTTTCGCTGATAGGCATCTGTTTTTTGTGCGCGTTTTTCCACACGAATTTTTCCGTCATAGGAAAATGCCGCCCGATCATTCAACACACTTTTAACGAGAAGGTCGCTCGAGGTCTGCGGCACTTCATGTTGCTGGAGCGTATGGAGGGAAAATCGCATGTCACGCTTCCCTACCACAAACCCTATGATAGTGGCTTTTGCTCCAACTCCCGCAAGTTTCACAGTATAATGCGCCTCTTTGTTTTTTGGAGATCGAGCAACAATTGCAAGAGTCAAATGTTCTCCTTTTTTAACACGGAAAGTGTGCTTTTGAGAGCGGTCCACATCGACAATAACTGTTTTTTTCATCCGACCGATCCTTCCATCTGTAACTCAATAAGCCTGTTCATTTCAACCGCATACTCAAGGGGAAGTTCTTTGACAATGGGTTCTATAAAACCGTTTACAATCATCGATTGAGCTTGAGCTTTTGAAACTCCTCTACTTTCAAGGTAAAAAATCTGTTCATCGCCAATCTTTGAAACGGTCGCTTCATGCTCAATTTGAACGTTTTGCTCGTCAATTTTCATCGTTGGATATGTATCGGAACGGCTCCTTTCGTCTAAAAGCAGAGCGTCACAGACCACCTTACTTTTGACTCCTTTCGCACCGGGTAGTACCTGAACCAATCCTCTATATGAAGTCCTTCCTCCTCCTCGGCTTATCGACTTTGAAATGATTTGCGAAGATGTTTCTGACGCGAAATGAATTGCTTTGCCGCCTGCATCCAGATGTTGACCCGGTCCGGCATACGCAATCGACAACACATCTCCTCGGGCCTTCCTGCCCATAAGATAGACACTCGGGTACTTCATAGTGATTTTTGAGCCTAAATTCCCGTCAATCCACTCCATAACCCCTTCCTCTTCAACTCTGGCTCTTTTTGTAACTAAGTTGTATACATTGGTGCTCCAGTTTTGGATTGTCGTATAGCGAACGCGCGCGCGGGGTTTGACGATAATCTCAACAACAGCACTATGGAGTGAATCTGTGGAGTATATGGGAGCGCTGCACCCTTCAACGTAATGTACATAACTTCCTTCTTCAGCAATAATAAGAGTCCTTTCAAACTGCCCCATGTTGGCAGCGTTTATCCGAAAGTACGCCTGAAGGGGCAACTCTATTTTTACTCCGGCAGGGACATAAACGAATGAACCTCCAGACCAGACAGCACTATTAAGTGCTGCAAATTTGTTATCTGCGGGAGGAATAAGTGTGCCGAAATATTTTCTTACTAACTCCGGATACTCTCTTACTGCAGTATCCGTATCGAGAAACACGACGCCCTTTTTGGAAAGCATTTCCTTAATGCTTTTATACACCACCTCGGATTCGAATTGGGCTGATACGCCGGCGAGAAACTTCTTTTCTGCTTCGGGAATCCCAATCTTGTCATACGTATCTTTAATTTCGGCGGGCAAATCGCTCCACGTTCGCGCTTTTCCTTGCATGGGCTTAATGTAGTAGTAAATATCGTCAAAGTTTATCGTTGAAAGATCCACCCCCCAGGTCGGGAGAGCTTTACGACTAAACATGAGTAAACTTTTTTGACGAAATTCTCTCATCCAAGCGGGCTCGATTTTGTGCCAACTGATTTCATCAACGACACCACTATTCAAGCCTTTTTTCGACTTAAACACATAATTTTCCGGCTTCCGAAAACCATATTTATATTTACCGATAATTGCTTGTATTTGAGTCATATGTACTATACCCTTCTCTCTCTATTTTTTCCGCGAGCGCTGCTTTACCGCTTTTGACAATTCGACCTCCTACCATCACGTGCACCATATCGGGCACCACATATTTAAGAATACGTTGGTAATGGGTAATAAGGAGCACGCCGACACCTTTTTTTCGAAGAAGTTCAATACCTGATGCAACTGTTTTGAGAGCATCGACATCCAAACCTGTATCTATTTCATCAAATATGACAAACTTTGGCTCGAGCATAAGCGCTTGGAGCATCTCTACTTTCTTTTTCTCTCCGCCGGAGAATCCATCATTAATGCCACGAGAGAGAAATGATTCGTCAAGGTGAAGAAAGTTAGCATTTTCTTTGAGTTTTGCGCTAAATTCAGCAAGCGACATGTCAGCCCCTTTCCACCGCCGGGACAAAAGAGGATTCTGGATAGGATGTTTTTGGTACACTTGCCTTGAGGAGCGCAGCGACAAAGGGTGAACTTCTTGGTATGCCCTACGAAGAAGATTTGTCACGCTTACTCCGGGAATTGCCAGAGGGGATTGAAGAGTCAAAAACAAACCCCTTTTTGCCCTTGCCTCAGTCGTTAATTGATTTAGTTTTTTTGATCCGAGTAAAATATTCCCTTTAACTTTATATGCTGGATGTGCCATTAACCCGTAGGCAAGAGTCGACTTACCGCTACCATTCGGACCCATGACAGCGTGCACCTCGCCCGGAGCAATCGAAAACGAAACTCCATGAAGTATTTCTTTCCCTCCTGCCTGCGCAGGCAGGTCTACCCAGACTCGTACATTGCGTAGGGTTAGCTTCATAGTCTGTCTGATACTCTGTCATTCTTTCCCATAAATGCCTCTAGAGTGCCAACCATACGCAGAAGAAAGTGTTCATAAAAAAGTAACGGACTATTCTGAAGAATAAAAAGCTTCTTTAACGGCCCTTGCTGGCTTTTGTGTTCCATAATTGCCTTCACTTTAAGGGCTTTCTGGCGTTTAATATCGATGACAGTCGTTATGAAGTCGTCAGATATCCCTTTCCAGGGCGCTCCAAATCTTTGAGAAGGAATAACGCGAGTTTTCTGGAGATATGCGACGAGCGATTGAGGTAAGCACGTAAAGTAAAGTTTCGGGGGATTGGCGTCATCTGGATTTTCAGAAAAACGCTCTTTTGCGTATTTCTGAAAAGCAAATGTCGTTGCCTCAGATACTTTTTTATGGTCCGGGTGGTTCGTCATACCACTCGGATCAAAGGTGATAACAACATCCGGCCGTAGCGAATCAAAAAGCTTGTAAACTTTGTCTTCCATTTCGCCGTAATGAAGTGATTTAAGCTTCCCATCTTTATAATCCAAGCATGTGACAGAAGATATTCCCAAAGTCTCCGTGGCTTTTGTAAGTTCCTGCTCTCGAATTTTTGCAAGCTCCTCACCGCGATCTTTTGGATCTTCCGCCCCCAATTCACCGCGCGTAGCACAGATAAGATCGACCTGCCATCCTCTTCGCACATATTTTGCCGCAGTACCTCCCACTGCGAGCGATTCATCATCCGGATGAGCAAACACGAGAGTAAGTTTCTTCACACGTGGTATAGTACCTTACCATAACAAAAATGGAAACCCCTCCCACATGGAGAGGTTCCCTTTTTTCCTACAATCTTACTGTCTTCCTGTCTTACTCTCTTACTGTCTTTCTCTCCTCTCACTTCTTCATCGAGCTCATTTTATAGAGCGTGTAAAGTCCAGATAAACCAATCAAAATATAAACGAGCTGCACGATGCCAGGGCTGGTACCGAGAATTGTTTGTACCAAATCAAGTCTGAAGGCACCGACCAAACCCCAGTTAAGCGCACCGAGTACAACAAACACCCATGCAACCCAGTCAAGTTCTTTCATTTTCATGTAGTATCACCTCCCTTAGAAAGAAAAAAGTTAGAGGATATTTGAAGCGGGCAGTTCATATAAGTTCCTATATCAAGACTAGAGGAGTTTACTACCCGCTGTCAAGTCTATTTTCCAGCTGACTAATTTCTTTTTTGAGATCAGCAACCATAGCCCGCAGCACCATTACCTCCTGATGCTTCATTTCGCTCGCTGCGCTCTCGTGGATGACGCCGCGGTATCGCTTCATTTTAAACGCGAGCTTGCCTTCGTAGTACGCAAGTTTTTCTTTAAGCTCCTTGAGTTTTCGTATAGGTTCCATAAACCCCATCAAAAAATTCATGCTATCATGTTTCGAAACATAGTAACATGAATATCTTTTTTCAGTTGTTCAACTCCTGTAAAGAGAATACCTTTTATACCTAACTTCTTGGCTGCCTCGATATTGATTTGGCGATCATCCACAAATACTGCTTCCTCGGGTTTAACATCTAACAATTCGAGCGCCTTCCAAAACGCGCCCTCTTCCGGTTTAATCATACCGTAGCGCGATGATATATAGATCGTATCGAAATAGGGATACAACCTATGCTTTTCAAATATTTCCTCAAGCCATTCATGTGTAAAATTTGACAAAAGACCAATTTTATACTTTTTCTTAAGTTTATTTATGTATGCAAGAACCTCGTGATTGATTTTGATCCTTTCGTAAATTGCCGGCCAGATTTGAGAAGAGGGAACTTCCGTTGTTCGCGCGATCAGGCTAACGAATTCTTTATTTGTAATTACTGCCTTATCAACATCGTCCGATATTTTTTCAAAATAATCCTTCTGGGCTTCGATATCAAGCACATTCTCTCTGAGCCATACCCAATACCCATCTACCCCAATAACACCCGCAAAATCAAAAAGAATTGCTTTTATCATTACACGCCTCCCCGCTTGTCTACCCATCCACCCATGTAATTTGCTTTATAGACAAGCTTGCCTCTTTGAGTAATACATTCTTCGCCGGAGAATCGATCAGCATCACCATTCCATGTATTGTTGTACGTTAATGCGGCTTTTTTATATTGCTTCGGTCCTCGAAATGGAGCGTCGCTGGGCATGCGCATGAGAGCGCCTCGAAGAATTTTATAAACAGGATCCGGTTGAATACCCTCGGCTACCCAACCGTAATAAACCATCATCCAAACGGGTTTTCCTTTGTAAAACACGACCGTTCGCCCACCATACGGTTCGCCGCCAAAAAAGTTATCGTGCGACTCCCACTGCCCGAATTTAAACGGAATCGTCGTCGACCCATCCTTCTCTTTAATCCACTTCTTCTCCTGTCCCCCCGCATACCCGGCTTTGTTGCAGGAAATGAGAAATTTCTTTAGTTGTTGATCGTCCATACAGATTTATTTAATGCCAGGCGTTGAACGCTTTCATCATTTTTAATCTCGCAAGATCACCGTCGTATTCAGCCTTAAACCACGCATCCAATATGCTAACGACAATCTTTTTATCAGCTTCCCAACCAATTAAACAAAGTACGTTACATTTGTCATAAACCCTTGACCATTCAGCTACTCGAGGTGTTGTTGCCAGACAGGCCCGAATACCACTAAATTTATTTGCACCTACTTCCACACCGACTCCCGTACCACACGAGAAAATTC
>CAYSOR010000065.1:3631-5428 GCA_964432705.1 uncultured Gammaproteobacteria bacterium | reverse complement strand
CCCATCATTTTTTCTATTTTAAGAATACCGTGATCGGATAAGTGTGCGGTGCGCAACTTCTCGTCAATCACATAATCGGTGTCCCGAGACAGCTTCTCAACTAACTTTGCGTAGTCGTAGTACTTATGTGTCGCCTCTTCTGCCGGGGCAGAGATAATGTGCGGAGTCCGAGCTTCATCAATAAGAATTGAGTCTACCTCATCAATAATGGCATAGTGATATTCTCGCTGCACAAGTTGGTTCATATCGCGCGCCATATTGTCCCGGAGGTAGTCAAATCCGAATTCACTGTTTATGCCGTAGCTGATGTCGGCAAGATACGCTTCCTTGCGACTAATGGGTCGGAGATGCTTGAGCCTCCAATCAACTGCACTCTCGTCGGCAAACTCCGGATCATAAAGAAGTGACTGATCATTAATCATCGCAGCAACTTTCAGTCCCAGGAGGTGGTAAATCGGTCCCATCCAACCTGCATCGCGCCGGGCAAGGTAATCGTTGACGGTCACAAGGTGTGCGCCCCTGCCGGTAAGCGCATTGAGGTATAACGCAGGAGTTGCGGACAAGGTTTTACCTTCTCCTGTCTTTTGCTCGGCGACTTTGCCTTCATGAAGAGCAAGTGAGGCGATAAGCTGTACATCAAAGTGTCGCTCACCAATCGTACGTCTTGCTGCCTCTCGCACGAGCGCAAACGCTTCAATGAGGATATCATCAAGGGTTTGACCCGAAGCAAGGCGCTCCTTAAACTCCGCCGTCTTTTTTGTAAAATCAGGTTCTTTGAGTTTTTTTATCCCTCCCTCAAAACTGTTGATGCGCTCGGCTATTGTCCGAAGCCTCCGTATCTCCTTTTCGTTGGTATCAAGAAGTTTGGTAAGGAACTTAAACATCCTTTTATTTTATCACAAAAAGGCTGCTACTGTGCGAAGAAAAATCGGTTGAGGAATATCGGTTTTTCGCGTACTGTCGGGAAAAAATTCAAAAGGGTATTTTTTAGAGTGTTGGAAATTCCCTTATATTCTCTTTCTCTCAAAAAGTTAATAACAACCGCTCCTTGGTCAGCGCACAATTTCTTTAGAGTAGACAGAAATTTCCTTGTCGCAACGAAGGCAGGTATTTCTCTTCCAAACGAGAGATCAACAATAATAAAATCATACAGTCGTCTTTCCTTAAGTGATTTTGCTACAAATTTTTGGGCTTCGTCATTGATTAAGAGTACTTTGTTAAGAATCCCCAAACCAAAAAAATTTCTTCCGACATCAATCATTACTTGATCAATATCTACTGCGGTAATCGGAGTGTTTGGATACCAACGGCGAAGTAAGTGTATTACTGTTCCTCCTGCTATACCTAACACGAGTATGGATTGCGGTGAAGTTTGTTTGGGGATACCAAAGGAACTGCATGCGTTTTCCCAAAGTTTTTCGATGTACGGTCCTGACTGCGGCGACCCACTAACGAGGACCTTGTATCGTCCGTGTTCTTCTACGACACGGATATCCTTGTTAAAGGAAGATGAAAACCTCGCAATTGTTTGAGGATAGATATACGAGAGCCAACGCATGAGTTACATAAGCCTTGAGAAATTTATCGGCGAATCTCTTTCTTTCCTAAGAAGGATTGGAGTACTTCGGGAACGGTAATAGATCCGTCTTTTTGCTGATAATTTTCAAAAATTGCGATAAGTATCCGGGGCGAAGCAAGTGCGGTGTTATTAAGTGTATGGCAATATTTCATTGTTCCGTCTTTCGCTTTATAACGAATCTTCAGTCTCCTTGCTTGGAAATCCCCCATGAACGAATT
>CAYSOR010000065.1:0-3531 GCA_964432705.1 uncultured Gammaproteobacteria bacterium | reverse complement strand
GCATTCGCTAACAATTCCTCGTGTAGAGTAAGGGAGTTGTTCGTTTCTGCAGTTGATATAATTACTTGTTCAATCTTATTAAATTGGTGCAGCCGATAGACCCCTCTAGTATCCTTACCGTAACTTCCTGCTTCCCTGCGGAAACAGGGCGAGAAGGCAACAAACTTTTTTGGTAAATCTTTTTCAATCAAGATTTCATCTGAAAAATATGCGGTTACGGGTACTTCAGCAGTGCCAGCTAAATACATATCGTCTTTCTCAATACAGTAAACCTCTTCTTTTCCCCATGGAAACTGGCCATTGCCGAACAAAGTAAAATCCTTAACCAGTGACGGAGCAATCAAGGATGTATATCCTTTACTTACAAGTTTATTCAAGGTGTACCACATGAGCGCGAGCTCCATTTGTGCTGCTTCGTTTTTGAGGAAGTAGGCACGAAAGCCCCCAACTTTTGCCCCTCGCTCAAAGTCAATAAGATCTAAGGACTTCGCAAGCTCAATGTGATCCTTCGGGGCGAAACTAAATTTCGGCATCTTCCCCCACTTCTTCACTTCTTTATTGCCTGAAGAGTCCTTCCCCACCGGCACACTTGCATCCGGAACATTTGGAACGGTCAACATGAGAAGGCCAAACTTTTCTTCAATGCCCCGCAACTCTTCCTCAAGCTTTTTAAGCTCTTGTTTAATCTCTTTCCCCCTCTGATTGCTACTTTCTATTTTCTGCTTACTAATTTCGTTTCTTTCCGCCCTCAATACTTCCACCTTGCCTATAAGCTCTCTCCTCTTGTCATCAAGACCAAGGAGTGCATCCCAATCCACCTCGCGGTTCTTATTCTTTGCCGCAGTCTTACAAAGCTCTATATTATCTCTGATAAACTTAATATCCAACATACTTTATTATGAAAGGCTTAAGTTCTTCAAGCGCCTTTCTCCTGTGATTATACCTAATATTTTCCTCTTCCGTAAGCGCGTCCTGGTTGTAATACTTTTGTATTTCCGGAATAAAGAGAATCGAGCGATATGGGAAACCAGCAACACGATCTATGGAAGGTTGCTCAGGCACTATGCCGCGTGTAGCGGCCGTGGCTGTGTAAACTTCTCCTGTTGGTAGCGCAAAAGCAAGAACGGCCCGCAACTGAGCGCCTCGTTTACTCGGAGGCAAACCCTTCATCTTCCTAAAAGTGTATTCAATGAGTTCTTCGTCGCTGTCTTCGCGATCTCCGTGAATCCAGCGGTGAGATTTGACTCCCGGTTCTCCTCCCAGAGCATCAATCTCGAATCCTCCGTCATCGCCAATTGTTGGCAAACCGGACTTCGCTGCGTAAAACTTGGCCTTGAGAATAGCGTTTTCCTCAAACGTCTTCCCTGTCTCTTCCACTCGTTCCTTTATACCGATATCATCAAGGCTCACGAGTTCAACAGGAATATCAGAAAGAAACCGCAGAATTTCTGCTAATTTTCCGGGGTTCGTCGTTGCAATTAAAAGCTTCATGAATTTTCATGTTACTATGTTTCGAAACATGG
Source organism: uncultured Gammaproteobacteria bacterium (assembly GCA_964432705.1). Taxonomy (GTDB): domain Bacteria; phylum Patescibacteriota; class Microgenomatia; order UBA10105; family UBA927; genus 01-FULL-43-11b. The sequence goes on along the minus strand of CAYSOR010000065.1, from coordinate 2,008 downwards.
TAACATAGAATTACAGCCCTAACTCTCCATGATTCCCTTGCATTGCTTTAAGTGCTATGCCAATAAATTGGTTCAGCGGGATACCCAGCTTCTCTTCACACCGGGCAATTTGCCCCCTATTTACTGCTTTTGCAAATTCTTTGGTTTTCCATTTTTTCATGACTGATTCGACCGTAACAGTTGCAAGTGACTTTTCCGGACGGACAAGTGCAACCGCAACGATAAATCCGGTCAGTTCGTCGCATGTTTCCAGTGCCCATTCCATGTTACCGTCAAGCTCTGCTAAATGCGTTATTTTGGTATTGTGAGACATGAGTGCGTGAATAATCGGGCCATCAATTTCTCCTAAGTCCTTAAGCCACGCGAGCGTATGTTTTGTGTGTTTATCCGGCATATCTTTGGTTTCCTCCCAATCTGCATCGTGAAGAAGTCCCAACACCTCCCACTCCTGGGGATCACCGCCAAGTTTATTGGCAAGTGATCTCATAACAACACCAACTGCGTACATATGGCGACGAAGGTTTTGGTTTTGGGTGTGCTCGTGCAAAAGCGTTAGCGCTTGTCGTTTATTGATCATAACGATTACTTTTCGGGGCGAAGGGTTGGAAAGAGGATGACATTTTTAATGGTATGTTGGTTCGTAAGGATCGCTACCAACCGGTCAATGCCAAGCCCCCATCCTGCTGTCGGTGGCATGCCATATTCAAGCGCACGAATATAGTCTGCATCGAACGCTTCGTGCTCACCTTTCGTCTTTTTCCCAAGTTTCTCAGATTCCAACCAGCGTTCTGCCTGATCGATAGGATCGTTCAGTTCATTATATGCATTAATAAGTTCCTCACCAGCAACGAGAAGCTGGAATGAGGCGGTTTTCCTTGGATCGTTAGGTAAGCGCTTGGCTAGCGACACAAATGCGGTCGGGCGCTGCGTCAAAAACAATGGGCCAGTCAAATGAGGTCGGGTTGTTTGCTTATATAAACTATCGAGTACCGCACCAAAACCTACCGCTTCTTTGAGGTCGAGCGTAATTCCTTTCTTTTTAATCGCTGCTACAAGTTTTTCTTCCGTATCTGCTTCATCTATGTCTATTCCGGCATATTCTTTCACCGCATCCCTGTAGGTTATGTGTTTCCAGGGTGGCGAAAAATCAAATTTATTCCCTTGATATTCAAGTGAAAGCGATCCGTGAACCTCCTTGAGAAGAGTAACAAAGAGATATTGAGTAAACTCCATAAGCTTCTCATAATCCGCATACGCCCAGTAAAATTCAAGCATACTAAATTCCGGATTATGTGCCCGATCCACACCTTCATTTCGGAAATCATGGCCAACTTCATATACTTTCTCAAATCCTCCGACAATTAAACGTTTGAGATAAAGTTCGTCGGAAATGCGAAGGAACAAGTCCATATCAAGTGCGTTGTGGTGTGTCACAAAAGGCTTTGCTGATGCACCGCCATATACAGGTTGAAGCACCGGTGTTTCTACTTCGATAAATCCTTGTTCATCAAAAAATTTGCGCAGGAATGATACAATCTGTGAGCGCTTGAGAAAAATCTTTCGTACATCCTCATTCATCACCAAATCCACATAGCGTTGCCGGTAGCGCTCCTCTACATCTTTGAGTCCTGACCACTTATCGGGCAGTGGACGGAGTGATTTAGACAGGAGTTGAAAGTCTGCGGCAAAAAGAGAAATTTCTCCAGCTTGTGTTTTTCCGACTTTACCCTGAACGGCTAAAAAATCACCAAGGTCAAAAAGCTGTAATGTCTTAAACGTTTTCTCGGCTATTTCATCATTCTTAAAAACTACTTGAATTTTCCCACTTTCATCCACGAGATCCGCAAATATGATTTTTCCATGTCCACGCAGCCCACGAATACGTCCCGCGAGCGTAACGGCCTCCCCTTCCATGTCCCGCGCCTGGACAATCGTGTGATCGCGTTTGACCGACGCAGGGTACGGATCAACGCCAACTTTTTTCAGTTTCGCAAGTTTCTCCAACCTC
>CAYSOR010000064.1:0-5740 GCA_964432705.1 uncultured Gammaproteobacteria bacterium | reverse complement strand
ATATGGAACAGCTTGGTATTGAACCGAAGTTACTTTTTGCACAAATCGTGAATTTCACGATTATTGTGGTGGTCCTTACAAAGCTCCTTTTCCGCCCCATTCTTACCATTCTTGAGAAGCGAAAAAAGGAAATAGAAGAAGCTATCAGCCTTACCGAAAAACTGAGGGTCGAGGAGGAAAAGCTTAGTGCGAAGAAAGAGGTGGTTCTTTCTCGTGCAAGAGAGGAAGCAGCGGTCATTATTGAAGAAGCAAAGAAACAGGCCAAGGAAGTAGAAAAAGACATTCTTGCACAAGCCCACGTCCAGGCAGGTGAAATTCTTGAAAAAGCAAAGAGCGACGGCGAAGTGCTGAAACAGCAGCTTATGCTTGAGGTTCAAGCGTATGGCGCGGATCACGCGGTGACGATCGCAAAAAGACTATTGTCAACCATTCTTTCAGCAAAAGAGCAGCACGCACTCATACAAAAGCATATACGGGACATTGAGTTATTTGCAAAAAAGAAGCAATAAAGAAGGTCTATGAAAACACTGACGAAAGACGCACGAGGTTTTGTAACCGGAGTCGTTGACTATTTGCGCAAAGAAGGAAGAGTTCCCCAGAGCATACCAAAAGTACGTTCTCTCTTTCAGAAAGTCACCTCACAAGCCAGGCGGGAGTCACAGGCTTCGGTGGAAAGCACAGTCGCCCTCACTGCCGAAGAAAAAAAGAGAGTGACAATTGCCCTTGAGAATCTTTTGGAACACACGTTGACCGTTCATTTTTCAATACAGACGAACCTCATTGGAGGACTTCGGATAACGGTAGCGGATTGGACGATAGATACAAGCATACAAGAGCAGTTGCAATCTATGCAGGCTTCACTTACCCATGAACAATGATCTTTCTAGTATTGTAGCCCGCGAGATCGCTCGGAAAATTGCGGCATTTGAGCCTGGTATGCAGGCAGGGCGATTTGGACATATTCTTTCCGTTGCCGATGGAGTAGCCAGGGTGAGCGGACTTCCTGATGTTTTCTCCTTTGAAAAAATCGAGTTTAGTAATGGCACCAGTGGACTTGCCGTGAACCTTGAGGAAGACTCGGTGGGCACGATAGTGTTGGGTGATTACCTGACTCTCAAAGAAGGCGATGAAGTAAAAAGAACCGGAGAACTCTTGTCAATTCCCGTAGGAGAAGAATTCTTGGGCAGGGTAGTAAATCCTTTGGGAGAGCCGATTGACGGAAAAGGAAAACTTCATGTTAAGCGTACATATCCTATCGAAAAAATCGCTCCCTCCGTCATTCATCGAACGCCGGTGAATACTCCCATTCAGACCGGGATAAAAGCAATTGATGCGATGACGCCGATCGGCCGTGGCCAACGGGAGCTCATTATAGGTGACCGCAACACCGGAAAAACCTCGATTGCCATAGACACAATTATTAATCAGCGCGCCGAAAACGTTATCTGTATTTATGTGGCTATCGGGCAAAAAACGTCACGCATCGCTCACGTGGTCGCGGACCTCGAGAAATTTGATGCACTCAAGCACACGATTATTGTTGCAGCTTCCGCAAGCGATCCGGTCGCTCTTCAGTTTCTTGCTCCATACGCAGGTTGCGCAATGGGCGAGTACTTTATGGATAAAGGAGGTTCTGCGCTCATTATCTACGATGACCTCACCAAGCACGCGTGGAGCTACCGTCAGATATCGCTTATTCTGCGCCGACCTTCAGGACGGGAAGCGTACCCCGGTGACGTCTTTTACCTCCATAGCCGGCTTCTCGAGCGCGCATGCCGGTTAAGTAAAGACAAAGGCGGAGGCTCTTTAACCGCTCTTCCCATTATTGAAACGCAGCTAAACGATCTTTCCGCCTATATTCCGACCAATGTTATTTCCATTACCGATGGACAAATTTACCTTGAGTCGGATCTCTTTAACGCAGGCCAAAGGCCTGCAGTTAACGTCGGCCTCTCTGTTTCGCGCGTTGGTGGTGCGGCGCAGGTGAAAGCGATGAAAAAAGTTGCCGGTAACCTCCGGCTTGACCTTGCCCAATACAGGGAACTAGCGGCGTTTTCTCAATTTGCCGCTGATGTCGATGAGGCAACAAAAAAGCAGATTGAGCGAGGAAGCCGTATGGTGGAACTCCTTAAGCAGGGCAATTATGACCCTATGCCGGTTGCCCGACAGGTTGTGATTATTTGGGCTGGGTCTAGCGGTCATTTGGATGATATACCGGTGGCAAGAATTCACGAATTTGAAACAAAATTCCTTTCGTTTCTCGATTCACGCTACCGCAAGCTCATGGCTGTACTTACAAAGGAAAAGGTAATGACAGAAGAGATAGAGAAACAACTCGACGAAGCGATTGGTGAATGTAAAAAAACATTCAAGTAACACATGGCAAATATTCGTCTGATTAAGCGTCGGATCCGTTCGGCAAAAAACATTGCCCAAATAACCAAGGCAATGGAGCTTGTCGCTGCGTCAAAGATGCGTAAAGCTCAAGCCGCAGCCCTTTCCGGTCGTCTCTATGCGGATAAAATTTATGAAGTCGTCATGCGGCTAACTCCGCGCGTGGATCTTACCACCCACCCGCTCCTCACCCGTCCCAAGGAAGCTTCAAAACGGCATCTCGTGATTGTTCTTTCGACGAATAAGGGACTCTGCGGAGGTCTCAATGCCAGCCTTTTTCGCTTTTTACTTCGAGAGTACAGCACAAGCATGCGTCAGCAGGGATTTATCACAATTGGGCGTAAGGGTTCGGAATTTCTGACGAGAATTGGCTCTTCCATTGCGGCAGATTTTTCAGAAACAACTCCATTCACGCGTGTTGTACCCGCTCTTACAGAACTTATAACAAAAGAATTTGTATCCGGCGCGTATGAGGCAATTGATCTTTGCTACAACCGGTTCGTTTCTGTTCTGACACAAGAGCCGGTGAAAAAAACAATTCTTCCCATACGCCTGGCACTGCCCATTCAACCCTCTGAAAATAAACAACCAGCTGATATCGTCATTGAGCCGAATGCTAAAGACGTACTGAATTCCCTTCTGCCTCACTACCTGGAAAATCAGATCCGTGATGCAATTTTACAGTCAGAGGCAAGTGAACATTCCGCGCGGATGATTGCGATGCGTAACGCCACAGATAACGCCAATTCCCTCATGGAAGAGCTTACACTTCTTTATAACAAGGCCAGGCAAGAGAAAATTACCTATGAAATATCTGATTTGGTTACCGCGAGACTTGCGGTAGAAGTATAACCATTATATGAAAGCAAAAGAAAACCAAGGCACTATTGTCGCTATCACCGGAGTTGTCGTTGACGTTCAGTTTCCCGAAGGAAGAGTTCCGGCTCTTTACGAAGCGCTTCATATTAAAAGCCACACAGTGCCAGGCGGTACCCTCGTCCTTGAGGTTGCCGCTCACCTAGGTGAAAGCCGTGTGCGTTCTATTGCTCTTGGTCCGACTGACGGACTCAGCCGGGGAACACCGGTCGAACGAACAGGTTCACCAATTCGCGTTCCCGTCGGTAAAAAGACCCTGGGCCGACTTTTTAACGTCATCGGGGAGACGATCGATGAAAAGGGCGAACTGGGTGAAACCGAGCGATATCCTATCCATCGACTCGCTCCGAATCTAGTCAGTCAAAACACCAAACAGGAAATTCTTGAAACAGGTATCAAGGTTATTGATCTCATCGCCCCATTTGTCAAAGGCGGTAAGGTAGCAATATTTGGTGGCGCGGGTGTCGGGAAAACAGTTCTCATTCAGGAGCTTATTCATAATGTCGGAGAAGTTCACGGAGGCGTCTCAGTATTTGCGGGGGTTGGAGAACGGTCGCGTGAGGGAAACGACTTATACCGAGAAATGAAGGAGTCCGGAGTTATCAATAAAACCGCCATGGTGTTCGGTCAAATGAATGAGCCGCCGGGCGCGCGCCTTCGCGTCGCCCTCACCGGGCTCACCATGGCAGAATACTTCCGAGACGAACAAGGTCAGGACGTCCTTCTTTTTATCGATAACATTTTCCGGTTTGCTCAGGCGGGAAGTGAGGTCTCGGCACTTCTTGGGCGTATTCCTTCCGCCGTCGGTTACCAGCCAACTCTTTCAAGTGAGATGGGAGAGCTCCAGGAGCGCATTACCTCGACGAAAAAAGGCTCCATCACCTCAGTCCAGGCAGTATTTATTCCGGCTGACGACTACACTGATCCAGCCCCAGTTGCGACATTTGCGCACCTTGACAGCTCAATAGCGCTTGAGCGGGCGATTGCCGAGCAAGGGCTCTATCCCGCTGTTGATCCGCTCGCTTCTAATTCAAGAATTCTTGAGCCAGCTGTTGTCGGGAATAAACACTACGAGGTTGCCCGCGGTGTTGTCCGGGTTCTTCAACGCTATAAAGACCTTCAGGACATTATCGCTATTTTGGGTATGGAAGAGCTTTCCGATGAAGATAAGCGGACTGTGACCCGTGCGCGCAAAATCCAGCGTTTCCTCACTCAGCCCATGTCTGTTGCCGAAGCGTTCACTGCCCGCGAAGGCAAATACGTGACCATCGAGGAAACAATCCGCGGATTTAGCGAAATTCTTGAAGGCAAACACGACGGTAAACCCGAGCAGGCGTTTTATATGGTAGGAGGGATTGGTGAGGTGAAATAATGAATAATACGTTTATTCTCGACATCGTTACTCCTGAGCGAAAAGCATTCAGCGAAGAAGTCGAGGCGATTACGGTTCCTACACTTAACGGGCAGATAGGAGTGCTTCCGGCTCATATGCCGCTTTTCACTGCTTTGTCTGAGGGGGAAGTAAAAATTAGCGGGAATAAAAAGGAATATTTTTTGGCGATCGGCGGCGGATTCATGGAGGTGACTGGGTCACGGGTCACAATTCTCGTGACCCGAGCTGTCCACGCCGATGAACTCAATGAAGCAGAAATTAAAAAAGCACAAAGTGAGGCAAAAGAGGCAATAGGCAGGAAGCTCACTTCAGAGGAACTTGCGAACGCTCAGGCGGTTCTTCGTCGCTCGATTGTTGAAATGAACCTTCTCCGTCGCCACCGCCGGAAGAGTACACCTCTCCCTTCCCATTAACCGCCGGCCTCCGTAAAATTCAATCATTTTTTAGGAAAAAGAACCTAACAATGTTAAAAATTGGATAAAATAGAGAACAAAAATAGTCATTTTTCTATTTTCCTCCTTGACAGATCAAAAATATTACTGTAGCCTCTAGTTTAATGAGAGCTGAGCCTTATATAAAAGTTTCCTCCTACGAAGGCCGTAAAGGAGACGTGAAAAAAGTCGTACTTCTTTATTCCGGTGGTCTTGATACTTCTGTTCTTGTCAAATGGATTCAGGAACAGTACAAAGCGGAAGTCATTGCCCTCACCGTTGATATCGGTCAACTCACTGACGACCTTAATGAAGTCCGCAAAAAAGCACTCAAACTCGGAGCGATAAAGGCGTTTGTCATTGATGCCAAGGATGAGTTTGCCGAGGAGTACATTGCCAAAGGCATTAAAGCCAATGCTTTTTATCAGGGTCGCTACCATTTATCCACTCCTATCGGAAGGCCGCTTCTAGCAAAATGGGCGGTGAAAATCGCAGCGCAAGAAGGAGCCGACTGTATCGCTCACGGCTGCACCGGCAAAGGCAATGATCAGGTGCGCATCGAGGGAACTGCTCTTGCCCTCAATCCCGATATAAAAATTATTGCGCCTGTCAGAGAGTGGTCCATGGGCCGCGATGAAGAGCTCGT
>CAYSOR010000063.1:1206-5742 GCA_964432705.1 uncultured Gammaproteobacteria bacterium | reverse complement strand
TGATCTGTTTTGATACGTTGATTCCCGGTATCGATACATGAAACCTCGCCTTACTGCCTATTTCTACCTCCTCATTGTTTCAGTGATCTGGGGCGCGGCGAGCCCGGTCGTCAAATTTACGCTCCAGTGGTTTGATCCGTGGCTTTTTCTTACCTACCGGTTTCTCATTAGTTCAATGATTGCCATCCCCTACTTCGCTCTCACCAAAACCAAAATTCCCAAAAAATCCGGAGACTTCGGCCTTATGTTTCTCACGAGTCTTCTGTCAGCGCCGGTAGCGCTCGGACTGTTTTTCCTCGCTCTCACCAAAACCACGGCCCTTTCGGCAAGCTTACTCACTGCCGGAGCGCCACTCCTTCTGGTTCTCTCCGGCGCGCTCTTTTTCCATGATCGCATCACTCACACGGAAAAAACCGGTATTGCGATCACGGTAGTGGGCACACTCGTTACTGCGTTCGGACCGCTTTTTCTCAACGGCCACGTTGAGACGCTTGGCAGACTTGAAGGAAACATCCTCATGATCGGAGCAGCAGGAGCAGATATTGCGGCTGCGGTGCTTTCAAAAGCTGCCTTGCGTCGGGGAATACATGCAGCATTTTTGGCTCAATCACAGTTTATCGTAGGCCTTCTTATCTTTCTTCCGCTTCTTCTGCTCTCCCGATCCCCGAGTTCACTCATGACAACAATACTCGCAGCCCCTCCGGAAGCACATCTGGGAGTCCTCTTCATGGCAGTGCTTTCCGGCACGCTCGCCTACACGCTACGGAATGTCGCTATTAAAACAATAGAAGTATCAGAATCTGCCCTATTTAGCTATCTCCAACCCCTCTGGGCCGCAATCCTTGCTGTCCTCTGGCTCAAGGAGTCAATGACTCCTTCCTATGTTATAGGCGGAATGATCATTGCTACCGGAGTAGTGATAGCGGAATACAAGAAGCGAAAAAACAAAAAGAAGCGTCGTTGGGTATCTCGCTAGAGCGTTTGGACTTTAAAATCGAGGTCTGACCCCAATCTGTGTACATAAGTAAAACTATTATGGTATACTTTGAACATGAAATCCGATATTCACCCCAAGTGGTATCCAAATGCTACCGTCACCTGTGCGTGCGGGAATACGTTTACCGTTGGCGCGACCAAGAATACAATCCATGTGGACATCTGCGCCAACTGCCATCCCTTCTTTACCGGCGAGATGAAATTTATTGACTCTATGGGCCGAGTCGAAAGGTTCCAATCGAAGCAAAAACAAATGGCTTCTACCGGCCCTTATGTGAGTAAAAAGAAAAAGCAAGCACAGAAACGAGCCGCGGACGACCGAACCCCGAAGAGCCTCAAGGAAATGTTAATGGGACTTAAATAGCAATACGCGTTACTTCGTTACTTGGAAAATTCACTATGAATACTGATGTAGCTATTTTAGAATTTAGACCAGGTCCTGGCGGCGAGGAAGCTAAAATTTGGGCCGTCGACCTCATGCGGATGTACACGCGCTACGCCAATCTTCTTGGATGGAAAGTAGAACAGATATCTGAAACTGCGCTGCGTCTGCGAGGGCCGGAGGCCTTTACTAAACTTCAGTATGAGGCAGGTACCCACCGGGTGCAGCGGATCCCAACTACGGAAAGACACGGACGGATTCACACGTCTACCGCAACCGTCGCAGTCCTTCCCGAAATTCCGGAAACAGAAGTCTACATAAAACCAGAGGATATTGAGTGGGAATTTTTCCGAAGTGGCGGCAAAGGCGGCCAGAATGTGAATAAAGTTTCAAGCGCTGTTAGGCTTCGTCATAGGCCAACCGGCATTGTCGTCCAGTGTCAAACAGAACGAGATCAGTATCAAAACCGCGCGGTCGCATTATCAATGTTACGGGCAAGACTTTGGGAACAACAAGAACTTGAAGCCGCACGAGTCGCGGGAAACGCACGAACGGTTATAGGAAGAGGTATGCGCGCCGAAAAAATCCGAACCTATAATTTCCCCCAAAACCGCGTCACGGATCACCGCATCAACAAATCCTGGCATAATTTGGAAGATATTATCGAGGGGAAAATGCACAAAATTACCGAGACTCTTCTTGCGATCCCAGCGTTACCTTGAGGCTCATCTCTTTCCCGTCCCGCCAGATAGCTAACTCGATCGTATCACCGACTTTTTTGCTACTAATTATTTTGGCCAGGTAGTTGGTTTCCGTAATCTTCGTCCCATCAATTTTGGTAATAATATCTTCTTCTTTAAGCCCTGCTTTCTCGGCGGCACTTCCGCTAACAACACTCATCACATACGCTCCCTCCGGCACCTCATTGAGAACCGAGAGTTGGCGAGTGATCATACGATATTCGATGCCCAAAAACGGCCGGTTAAACTGGCCGGTGGAGTTAAAATTCTTGAGTGCTTCCTTGACGACGTTAATAGGAAGTGCAAAACCAATGCTTTGACCGTCCGCGGCAATTGCGGCATTGACTCCGATCACTTGACCACTTGAATTGAGAAGCGGTCCCCCGGAATTTCCTGGGTTAATCGCCGCGTCTGTCTGAATGACATTATCAAGTTTTTCCACATAGCCTTCAAAGGGGCTTCCGGCAGTAATTCCCCGTCCAACGCCGGAGATGACACCAACGGTCACCGTGTTACGAAATTCTCCTAAGGCCGTTCCAATGGCAATTGCCATTTGGCCGACTTTTATCTTATCGGAGTCTCCCATCTCCACTGGTTTAAGCGCTTGCCCTGAGCCTTGCGAAGTGGCAATCTTCACAATCGCAAGGTCGTTCGCCGGATCGCGGTAAATTTTGACAACGTCATAGGTTTTATCGTCTTTGGTAATCACGCGGTATTTTGCGTCGGGATCGGATACCACATGCTTGTTCGTGACGATGAGGCCGTCATTTCCCACAATAAACCCGCTCCCTATATCTTGCTCTACTTGCTGAGGTTTACCCTGACGTCTTCGGAAGGGACTGAACGGATCAAAAGGATCAAATTCAAAAATATCTCCTACTCTGCGAGTCTTCGATATCCCGACCGTCACGACCGATGGAGAAGCCTTCTCAACGACATCTATAACTACCGACTCTTCCGTCACTACCTTCACGCGCTCACCAGGGGTCGGAAGGGTTTGTGAACTCGTTGGAAGCTTAAAATATTGTTCAAGAAATCCCCAATTGAGGCCGAAGGAACCGGAACTCACAAGACCGCCAAGAAGCAAAAGCAGCGCTGCAAAAATAACAAGGAATTTTTGAAACTTCATAGCGCAGGATTATTGTAGTAAGAGTTCTATCGCTTTTGCAAGCTGGGCGTCGGCTGTGGCGTTGGCGACACCGTCAAATTTTACTTCAATATCGGGTTTCACGCCGACTTTACTAATGGAGTCTCCTTTAGGAAGCAGCCACTTGCCGGTTGTAATATGAAGTCCGGCGCCGCCAGTGAGCTCCTGCGGCGTCTGTACGCTTCCTTTACCAAACGTGAGCTCGCCTACGAGCGTTGCGCGTTTATAATCTTTGAGCGCTCCGGCAACGATTTCTGAGGCAGATGCACTGCCCTTGTTTACTAAAACAACGAGTGGAATATCCAAAAGTTTTCCTTTGCGATTGACCGGGAACTCTTCTTTTGTAGTGTCGCTATTCACTTGAGAAACAATGACGCCGTCTTTTAAGAATTCGCTGGCGATAAATACTGAGCCATCGAGGTAACCGCCGGGATTATTGCGAAGATCGAGAATTAGGCCTTTAAGCGTTCCGTTCGTTCTCTGAGCAGAAAGAATCTCACCAATTGCTTTATTCCATTCATCATTCGTGTTATCGCCGAAGCGAGACAATCGTAGATATACTACTTTATATGGGGAACCAAGTATTTTTGCACTCTCTGCTATCCCTTCTATCTCTTCTATCTCTGCTGGTCTTTTCGCCCACCACTCAACCGACGACACGGTAATCGTATCGCGTCGTATTGTAATCTCCTCGGGTTTTTGACTCGTCTCATGGAGAATTTCAAGCTTCACCGTTGTCCCCCGTGGCCCGCGGATTTTCGTCACTGCCTGAGGTACGCTCCAGCCAACGGTATCTTCATCGTTGACTTTCAAAATATAATCTCCCGCCAAAATTCCCGCTTTTTGGGCAGGCGTTCCTTTCAGCGGCGCTATCACAATGACTCGACTGTCCCTAAGCCCTAATTGCGCACCGATACCGTCAAACGCTCCACCTAAGTCTTCTTTAAATTCTTTATTTTCTTTGGGAGGCAAAAATGCTGTGTAGGGGTCATCCAAAGAATTTACCATCCCGCTTATTGCACCCCAAACCATTTTCTGGGTGTCTATCCCAGCCCGGTCGATGTAGAAGCGAAACAACCGTTGCCACACGTCCCAAAAGAGTGAAAAGTCAACGGAGACTGTCGCCGGAGACACTTCGTTTATAACAACCTTTTTATCAGGTGTTACAGTAAGTCGTATTCCGCGCTCCCCTAGGCGGTAGCCAATACCGCCGACGAGGGTAAAAAGCGCAATCGCAAGAATGTATTTTCGAATCTGGGAAAACGGCAGGG
>CAYSOR010000063.1:0-1106 GCA_964432705.1 uncultured Gammaproteobacteria bacterium | reverse complement strand
TTTATGCTCTTACAACAAACGGTAATAATGCCACAAATCGGGCACGCTTGACCGACTTGGTAATCGCGCGTTGGTGTTGGTTACAGATGCCGGTGCGGGTGCGGGCAAGAATTTTGCCTCGTTCGGTGAGATACTTCCCAAGTACACTTGTGTCTTTGTAGTCCGGCTCTGTATCGGTTTTACAAAACGGACAGTCTGTCGGAACGATGCGCGGCTTCTTGATAAATCTGTGAGGTCGTTTCATAAAATTAAGATTCCCGGAATTAAAGTATTCCAATTCCGGGAATCCTTATATCAAAACGGAATATCATCGGGATTGACGTTTTCTGATCCTGTCCCGCTCTCTGGCGCTGCCGGCTCACTACCGGTCTTTGCCGATTTCTTTTTCCCTGCCTGCGCAGGCAGGCCGACGGCAGGCTGGGCGACCGTTGTCACGCTCGGACCGGGTGACTGGGGGCCTGCGGTTTCTCCCGCTGCCGGCGCTTCCCCTGCCCCGGGCTCCGCTATTCCCTCTCCGGTAGTGAGTGGTCGGCGCGAATCGAGAAGAATCATGTCGTCGATAACAACTTCCGTCGTTGTTCTTTGCGTTCCGTCCTGCGCAGTCCAGGTATTGGTGCGAAGCCGGCCTTCCACATACACCTTGCGTCCCTTGGTAAGGAGCTGGCTACAAAGCTCGGCGAGTTTATTCCACGCAACGATCCGGTGAAATTCGACATCTTCCTTTTTTTCTCCTGACTCAGTCGTCCAATAGCGATTGGTGGCAAGCCCGATCGTGCAGACCGCGGCCCCCGTGGGCGTATACCGCAGTTCCGGATCGCGGGTTAAATTTCCGATAAGTTGAACTTTATTTAGACTTCTTGACGCCATGTTCTTCCCTCCCTAGTAACAAAAATCTCAGTATCTGTTCATCAAGCTTCGATCGTTTGTTTATTTCGTCTAATTTCAGCGCTTCTGCTTCAACGTTAGCGAGAAGGTACACCGCTTCGGTTTGCTTTTTAATGGGATACGATAACTGTTTTTTTCCAAGGGAACGCAGTTCTTTAATTGTTACGCCGTCGCCAAGAAGTTTTTTTACGATCTCTTCACGCTTAGAATCGCTCTCTTTT
>CAYSOR010000062.1:4298-5888 GCA_964432705.1 uncultured Gammaproteobacteria bacterium | reverse complement strand
GATTTAGTTAATTTCATATATGTTTTCTACTTAGTTTTTTTATGATAACGTGCTGTGAAATAAGAAAATCCATCCAATGTGCAACAGGATCTTTTCTCATTCGCTCACATACCTCCTCTGCCAATCTCCAGGGATTTTGTGTATCAACGACTGAAAATTCAATATCGGGTATCTGTTGAAGAAAATTTCTAAATTCATCAGATGTGAACGCTGCTTCTAATGAATCTGCAAGTAGTTTTTTTATTTCTTCTTTCGTTGCGCGCTTATCAATAAATTCAGCCTGATTGGGCGCACCTCGCTTAAAATCCCGTATAAGACCCCATCCTCCGGGCTTGAGAACGCGTGCCATTTCTCGAAGTGCATTAAATGCACGTTGATCGTCTGCGAATTGATGAAAAGAGTTAAAATTTACGATGCCATCGACGAAATTATCTGGCAATGGCAGATCCTGTGCCATTCCCAGTTTAAAATCCATTTGACCATTTTTTATCTGATGGGGAAATTTATTTTTTGCATGATCAAGCATGACATGACTTCCGTCTATGCCGGTAACTTTTTCAGCGCCTATATCCAAAAGCTCACCACAAAGGTTTCCCGGACCAGGGCAAATCTCTACAATATGACCCGAAATTCTGTCGTGATTGCCAAACGCAAACGCGATTTCAGCAGCCACAATTGCGTAGTCCGACGTTTCCGGAAAATCACAGCCATTAGCGTATACTTCAGCCTCTCTAGGCGGAAATATTTCAGCTCTCTCAGGAACTCGGGGTTTAGCAACTTGCACAGGAAGATCAACCTTTCTCAGGCCGAATGGGTCCATCTCCTGTTGTCTGTTTAATGAAACTGCATTGTGTTTCATATTTACTCCTTAAGATTGTTCAAAACCGACATGACCTTTGACCTTCCGGGTTATCACCAGCAGTGCAAAGCACGTCTCTTTCTTCCTCCGCAGTGCCAATACCCAGATTCACCCTGGTCGCCACCAACGCCATGGTTGGTAGTGTCGCCCCACATATAGACACGAGTTTTCCTTCCCTCCAGGTTGTCGTGTGATCTTTAAGTACTTGAACACCTTTCAGACATTCAAACTTCTCTATGTTCTCAATTGTTGATAAAACACAGTGTTTGCATTCTTGATTCATATTTGTCACTTCCTTTCTCCAGTGCTGAGGGGAGGATTCGAACCTCCGTAGCCTTATAAGGCACCTGATTTACAGTCAGGGGCAATTGCCCAACTCTGCCACCTCAGCAAAATTAACATCCCAGCACAACACTTACTTGCTCCCGAGGTCTACGTCCTCGCGTCGCAAGAGCGTGAGTGCGGGATTGATGGTTGGTAAACTCGTGAATAAGAATTCACTTGTTAACCAACGCATCAAAAAAGCCCTTGCAAGCCACCCAAGAAATTCTTGAGTAACTTACAAGGGCTCCCCGCCGGCTGGCGGGAAACGGTACCACCTTGGTTTGCTAAGGGTATATTTACCCGCCGAATCTTAGCACTCGCCTTACCCGCCTGCAACGCGTTGCGACGCATTGCGGGCAGGCCTACTATTCGTAGCGCGGCTCGTGCTGCGATTTTTGGCGGGTAGT
>CAYSOR010000062.1:1278-4288 GCA_964432705.1 uncultured Gammaproteobacteria bacterium | reverse complement strand
AAAGGGAAAAAATAAAAAGAAGGGATTTGGACAGGGATGTGCAGAGGGAGTTAAGAGGGAAAATAGTGTAAGGCCCTCCTAATCTTAGCACTCGCCTTACCTACTATTCGTAGCGCGGCTCGTGCTGCGATTTTTGGCGGGTAGTGGGTAGTAAACTCGTTTACTCGTTAACTAACCCACTAAAAAACCGACTGGAGGTCGGTTGTACCTTAGCCTCATTCGCGAACTCCGATTCTTCGACATTCGCTTTCTGCTGTCACGGGCTTACCCGGATCGGTTTACTTACTTGTTCAACCTTTCAGCTCAGGAGGGTAATTCGATTACTTATTATCGGAAGATCTTGCACCAACCGTCTTCTCTCTCTTGTCTCAATAAGCGATCTACTATTTCTCCGTCAACGCTTTTATTGGAAATGTGAAGTTACTATACCACAAATTGTCATTTTTTGCAAGGGGCGTTACAATAGCTTCATGTTAGATCTCTACTGGGAGAGGCAAAAAAGAAAACTGTACGGCATTCGGTCCTCGCGCCTCAAGTTTTGGTCATCGATAGCAACCGTTGGATTTTTGGCACTTGTTGGTGTAACGCTCATGACGGGGATCATGTTTGCCTGGTATGCCAAAGACCTGCCTCGACCTGATAAAGTGCGCCGAAGTGAGGGGCTTTCGACGGTAATCCTCGATCGAAATGCTGAAAAGCTCTACGACATTTTTGAAGATCAAAACCGGATTCCAGTGAACTGGCCGGATGTGCCACAGCATCTCAAAGACGCGACCGTTGCCATTGAAGATAAGGATTTTTACAAACATCAGGGACTTTCCACCGCTGGAATTCTGCGAGCGCTCGTCAATATCTTCATATTCCATAATTTTCAAGGAGGTTCCACCCTGACTCAGCAGCTCGTGAAAAACGCCCTCCTCACGCAAGAACGCACGCTGCCGCGCAAAATTAAGGAAGCAATTCTATCGATTCAAATAGAGCGAAAGTATTCTAAAGACGAAATTCTTCAACTGTACCTTAACGAAGCGCCGTATGGAGGCACTGCAGTAGGAGTCGAGGCGGCCTCGGAGTACTATTACGGCAAACCGGTTAAGGAACTTACGCTTGTTGAATCAGTCGTTCTTGCGGGTTTGCCGCAGGCACCGAGCCGCTACTCGCCCTTTACCGGCGAGCCCAAAGCATATGCGGGAAGAGCCACGGATGTCCTGCGCCGCATGCGGGAAGACGGCTATATTTCGTCTCTCACAGAAACAGACGCGCGCAGGCAACTTGAGTCTGTTAAGTTTAGTCAGGGCGACGCAGGGCTTCGGGCGCCTCATTTTGTGGCATATGTCAAAGAACTTTTGACAGAAAAACTCGGGACAAAGCTTGTCGAAGGAGGCGGGCTTACGGTCACGACGACACTTGACTGGAAGATACAGGAAAAAGCACAAACTATTGTCAAAGAAGAGGTTAATAAATCAAAAAGTCTTAAGGTGAGTAATGGTGCGGCAATCGTGACTGATCCAAGAAGCGGTGAAATTTTAGCCATGGTAGGAAGTAAGGATTATGTTGCTACCGATAGCGGCGGACTCATGTTTAACGTGGTGACCCAGGGCCTGAGGCAGCCGGGAAGCTCTATAAAGCCCATTACGTATGCCGCGGCCTTTAAGAAGGGCTACACAGCCTCTACGCTCCTTTTAGACGTTGATACCAAATACCCATCCGGTGATCCGGTAAAGCCTGAATATAACCCCAAAAACTATGATGAGAAGTTTAGGGGTCCTGTTCAGCTGCGTTTTGCTTTAGCGAATTCCATTAACACGATCGCCGTCAAAGTGAACGCGCTTGTGGGCATTCGCGACGTGTTGCGAGTGGCCTACGACATGGGGTTAACGACTTTGGAGCCAACGACCGACAATATCCGTAGGCTCGGGCTCTCCCTCACCCTTGGCGGAGGAGAAGTAAAGCTTATCGACATGGCAATCGCGTATGGCGTGCTTGCGACTGGTGGCAATCGTGCGGACCCGGTCTCTATTCTCAAAGTCGTCGACCAAAAAGGAAAAGTTCTTTTTGAGCATAAAGCTGTAACGCCGCGTAAAGTGCTTGGAGAGGATGTCGCTTACCTTGTCTCCCACATCCTTTCGGATAATGAAGCGCGTAAAGAAATTTTTGGACTACGGTCCTACCTCTATATCCCTGGCCGGACGGTCGCGGTCAAAACAGGTACAACGGACGATAAGCGTGATAACTGGACAGGCGGATATACAACGACGCGGGTAGTATTTACCTGGGTGGGAAATAATGACAACTCCCCCATGCACCCCTCTCTTGCCTCTGGCGTAACGGGAGCAGCTCCCATTTGGAACAGGATCATGCGGGAAGTCATAAAGGACGAGCCAGAAGAATCGTTCTTGCGACCGGACAATATTACTGAAATTGATATCGATGCCTACGGCGGAGGGCTTCCGGCAGAAGGAAATCCGACGCGCAAGGAAATTTTTGTCCAGGGTACTGAGCCCACAAGTGCCGCATCTATTTACCAGACCATTAAGGTTTCGCGAAAAGACGGGAGTAAACTCGCAAGTGCCGTTGACATTGCAAAAGGAGAGTATGACAGCAGGACATTTATTGTGTTTAAGGAAGATGATCCGGTTTCAACCGACGGTAAGAATCGCTGGCAGGAGGCAATTGACGCCTGGGTTGCAAGTCAATCGGACAGTAAGTTTCACCCGCCCACAGAAGTTGCCTCAGGTTCAGAAGATATTGTAGTCAGCATCAAAGAACCGGGAGATACCTCACGTGTCGATGATAATAATGTTAAAGTTGTAGCAGAAGCTGGGAGCACAAGTGAAATTACAAAAATCGAGTTGTATCTTGACGGAAGTTTAGTCAAAGATAAATCGTCAAATAAAATTACAGAAACCATTTCCATGACCAACGGCAACCATACGATAAAGGTGAAAGCATTTGATGCCTCGGGCAGATCCGCCGAAACCCAAGTCCGTATCGGCGTCAATCAACCGTACAG
>CAYSOR010000062.1:0-1178 GCA_964432705.1 uncultured Gammaproteobacteria bacterium | reverse complement strand
AAACGGAATATCGCTCACGACTCCTTCTCCGAGCATGATCATTGACGCATGTCCATCGCGTTTTTCGATTGTTTCAATAAGGGTTTGTACGCTTTTTGATGTAAGTAGTCCGCTTTCTCGTGCAAATATTCTCGCAATAGAAAGAATTTCACCAAACTGTATTGAGGATTTTCTGAGAAGTTTTTTCATTGACCTGAGCGCAGTACTGGCTTTACCATTGATATTTTTTAGATTATCGCTGTTTTGTAAAACTGACGACGTGAGAAGTTTTCCGTAGGAAATACAATAGACGGGAATATCCACAATAGGGACGCTTTGAACAATAAATGAACTGCTTGAATAAAATTTTACAAAAAATCCACCGTAGTATTGATTGACGATATCGCCTAGCCCTGTTTTATTTTCAACTTCCGCAGTGTGAGCGATTTTTGCGAGTTCAAGTCTGGTCCCATGAAGGTTGAATAACTTATTTATTGCGAGTGCCGAGGCGAGTGCCGAAGCACCGCTGATGCCAAATCCCGACCCGAGCGGGAGTGGTGATTCAATTGAGATATGGAGAGGTTCGTTTGTTAAGGCCTTAACCACACTCAAAACCGTCGGAAGATTGATTGATTTTTTGTTAAAGAATACCTCGGTTTTCTTAGACTTTTTTACCGTCACGATAACTCCTTTGTTGACCGTAAATCCAATACCGAGCGAGCCCATTTTGGCCGGATCTTTGTGCGGGACAACCTTAAAAATCAAACTAATGTTTGCCGGAGCAAATGCCCTAACATTCTTCATAGTATTTAGATTAAATTATTGTTCGAGCAGCGCGAGAACTTCTCACTTTGTTCGAAGCATATGTGGCAGGGTTTTGCTTGGCTGTTGATAAAAAACATAATCAATTATTTTTTCTGCAATCACTCGTTTGGGAGCTAGAGGGATGTGAGTAACTGTTTGTTTGTGATCGATGATAAATACTTCATTATTATCTGATTCAAACCCTTGGTTCGGCAAGCCAACGTGATTGGCTACAATCATATCTGCATGAGATTCTTTCTGACGTTTTTGAGCCTCCTTAATCAAGTCCTTATCTGATAACCCAACTTCTGCTTTGAATGCAACGAGAACAATACGAGGATTCACTTTTTTTATTTGGTCAAGGATTTTTTTCCGCGGTTTAAGTTTGATTGAGT
>CAYSOR010000061.1:0-5918 GCA_964432705.1 uncultured Gammaproteobacteria bacterium | reverse complement strand
ACCTCGCACGTCGTGATCCCCATGCTCCCTTCACCCACGTGTCCAAGGTCTTGACCTGTCGCCAAAAACGTTGCAGCAATGACATTTGCGTACTGCGCGTTGAATCCCATCGATCCGCTCATTGCCGATCCGATCATGCATTTAGCAAGCCAAACTTCGTAAATCTTTGAGGCAGAGGTTTTAAGAACGGCGCGAAGCACTGACGAAGGAAGTGTAACCTCGGCCCATGCCTTAAATCCCCGATTTTCTATTACGTTGAGCCAAGCGGGTTTTTTGTCTATGTCAAAATTTCCGGCAACCGATACACACAGAGCCCCTGTTTGTTTTTCAATATATTGAACCAATTCCTGCGTTGCGATTGTGACCATATTCATGCCCATAGCGTCAGCAGTATCAAACGCAAACCGGATAAACCGATATTTGCCGACGCCGCGAGTTATGAGCTTTTTGAGTTTCAAGTGATGCGATGTTTTTTGTGCAATTTTTTTCAAATCCTCGAGATGCTCGTCAAGAAACGTATTGAGTCGGTTATTGTCTATAAGATTATTTACCTTAAACACAGGTCCTCGCGTTGCGCCGACTCTGTAGCTGTCTACTGTAGCGCCTCCCGACTCCGTTATCGCCTTGCAGCCACGATTGACTGAGGCGACCAGCGCTCCTTCGGTAGTGGCAAGGGGAATGTACACATCCGATGTCCGATCTCTGATATCCGATATCCGAAGCGGTCCTGCTACCCCCATTGGCACCTGAGCTATCCCAATCATGTTTTCGCAGTTGCGCGATGAAGCGACCGCTTCATCAAGAGTAAAAGAGGAAATATTTTTGAGATTGACCTTCAACTCCTTCTCAAGAGCTTTCCGTCGGTCTGAAGCGGAGGAAAAATTTCTGAGTCTTAATGTTTTCATACGTATCACATATCACTTGTCACGTATCGCTTCTTCATAGGAACGGCACTTTAAATATTCCAAGTCTATACATGCCCACGGCATAGATGACAAGCACTGGTGCGGTTAAAGCAACCACGATCGCAATGCGAGCTAAATCGAGCTTCATGGCAAAACGAAGCGTCAGGTAAGCAAGGGTTACCTTCCACCAAAAAATAGTCACACTAAAAATGAGGAAGAGAATGCTGAAGGTAACTCCCAGCGCGCTCGTTGTTCGAGGCGGCGGCAATATCACATAAAGAAGTGAGGTTATGAGAAACCAAATGGTGGTCGGAACAAGCGTATACGCCCACGCAATCCCCAATTTCCTCACTCTCCCTTCTCCCCCCACTACTCGGCTCGCCATCCATAGTAGCGCCACCATCATGAGAAACCCGCTTCCTGCTCCTCCCACCAGAAGCACGAACTGTTTGGTCAAAAGAAACGGCCGGAAGGAGGGGGTTTTCACGAGACTTGCAAGAGCAAAATACAAGGCGAGCATTCCCGCTATATACACAATTTCCCAAAGAGTTCCACGCTCAACAATTCTCCTGTATGTCTCGTAGGGCCGCGTAATGATACCGAGGAAATTCCGACCAAAAGAAATACCTCCCACAAGGAGGCCTGTTGCAATATCCATACACCACTATAGTCGTAATGAAAATTAAAATCCTTTTTGAAGCAAAGAAACGAGGAACGTGATGGCCGATCCAACCAGTACGTATAAACCAAGTACTATGAACAATGAACTAAGCACAAACATGGGCCAAGGCATGACCTTCAATCTCCGGACAAGCCGTTTATAGTACGGCGTCAAGGGGCCCAAGGTTTGCGGAGGGATATCGGTTACCTCCTCCCAGCGACGAACAAATTTTTGGTACGCGGTATCCGTCATATTGAAAGAAACAGTTCTACAAACGCTTTTCTCGCCCGAAAGAGCCTTGATTCCGCGCTTTTAAAGGAAATGGCAAGTCTTCGTGCAATGTCTTCCACGGAAATGTTATCAAGGTACTTGAAAGTCAGGATTTGCCTGTAGCGGGGAAGAAGCCGCGAGAGGGTGCGAGCGACCTTTTCTTTAAATTGCGCACTATCGAGCTCTTCTTCAGGATTAAGAACAGGAGAGATGAGCTCCTCAAGCTGGGGTAAGCGGGAAAAAACAACTTGTTTAAGTTTTTTTCTCCGGTAAAAATCAATGATTTTATGGCTTGTGATGGAAAAAAGGAACGTTTTGAGGCTTGCTCTCCCTTCATAATCTCGGAGGGACTCAAGAAACGCAAATAAACTGTCCTGGAGGATTTCTTCGACATCCTCGTGATGTGCGATCTTCCCTCGTATGTAGCTACGCAGCCGCGGCGCGTATGTTACGTAAAACGCGTGCATTGCGCGCCGGTCACGGAGTAGGATTTTCTGTATGAGTTCGGAGTCTGTCATCATACAAACCTAGTAACTATACCACGGTTAAGCTTTCATTGACAACCTTACTCGCCCTCCCGTACACTGAATCTATGAGGGTATTTGCTGTTGATCTCCAAAGCCTTACACCGTCTCAAAACATCGATACATTCGGTACGCTCATCTCTGCAATCGTCAAAAACGCTTTTGTGCTCGCAGGTGTCGTGAGCTTTATTTTATTGATTTTAGGCGGTTTTGGCATTATAGTGGGAGGAGGAGACAGTAAAAAACTCGAGGCATCTCGCGGGAAAATCGTGGGTGCGGTTATTGGCCTTATTCTCGTTATCGCCTCGTTTTGGATCGTCCAAATTATTGAGAAAATAACAGGATTGCCGCTCCTATCGCCGGGTGTTTAATATGAATCATTTCGTACATGCCGCAGAAGACATCGTAGGATCTGTCCAAAATCCCTTGCCGGGTGCATATCAGAGCGTCACCGGTAGTCCCGGAGGGCTCATTTTGTTCTTAACCAACATCCTTCGGCTTATCTTTGTCGCTGCGGGTATCTACGCATTTATAAATTTGATCGTCGCCGGGTTTCAATTTATGACTGCAGGAGGCGATGCCAAAGCAATTACGGCAGCCTGGAATAAAATTTGGCAATCGCTTCTGGGGCTTGTTTTCATTGTCGGCTCGTTTGCACTGGCATCTCTGTTTGGACAGATTGTGTTCGGAGACCCTGGGTTTATCTTAAGTCCGAAAATCTTCGGCCCGGGACAGTAATATTATGAAATTTTTTCTATCATCGATTCTTCCCATATTACTGTCTTACTGTCTTACTGTCTTACTGTCTCCTGCTCTCTTCGCCCAGGAATCTCTTGGCAACATCGGCGGTGGGGGGTTAGGCCCGCTTGGGAAAATAAGCGCATCGCTCGCCGGAAGTAAAACGCTCGGGCTTGAGAAGGTCATTGACGCGGTATCGGCAATTATAGGCGTCATGACGTTGGGTGCTGCTATTTGGTTTATCTTTCAGTTTCTCGTGGGCGGACTTAACTGGATTACCAGTGGCGGCGACAAGGGCAAGCTTACCGAGGCGCGTGACCGTTTGACCAATGCCTTTATCGGTCTTATTATCGTGGTTGCCGGCTGGGGCATCCTCGCGCTTGCGGGAAAGTTTTTTGGATTCGATATTCTCATGAATGATCCCAGTGCCATCATAAATAGTTTAGGGCTATAAGTGTATGAACAAACTACTCGCGGCAACGGGACTGCGCAATCCCGTCATTAAATCGCTTGGCGAAGGAAGTATAGAAACCGGCGGCCAAACAATAGGCATCCTTATCGGCAATCTCATTGGTGCCATATTTATCGTTTCATTTCTGCTCGCATTCTTTTTCCTTTTGACCGGCGGCATATCCTGGATCACTGCCGGCGGCGACAAGGGAAAGCTTGAGGAAGCGCGCAATAAAATCACGCACGCACTCGTCGGGCTTATTGTCGTATCTGCCGGCTGGGCGATATTTACCTTGGTGGGGCAATTTTTGGGCATCGACTTCCCAAACCTGGAGCTACCGACGATAGAATAACATCATCGAATTACGAATATTTTTTCGAATATACGAATAAGAAAAAATTCGTTTATTCGTACAGATTCGCTATTCGCTGATTGTCGCCCTTGACAAGTCCTCTTTCTTTGCATAACAATGTACTTATGATACTTACACCACTTCTCGCCCAGGCCAAGATTGAAATCAGGCAACCGGAAAAACAAATTAGAATTAGCGACATGGGCCAGTTCATTTCTGCGATGGTCGGCACCCTTCTCATTATCGCAGCACTCCTTGCTTTCCTCTACCTTATCCTGGGCGGCATTAAGTGGATAACGAGTGGCGGCGACAAAGCCGGCATGGAGGAAGCGAGAAATAAAATTACTCATGCAATCGTTGGCCTTATTATCGTTGGCGCCGCATGGGCCATTATGACGCTCGTCCAAAACTTCCTGGGTGTGACCATTATCGGCGGCCAGCTAGAATTCCCCAAGCCGTATTGAGTCCCGTTACGTTTCTCTAAACTCCTCTAAATTCCTTTAAAATCCTCTAATTCTTCTTTACAAACCTCGTGGCTGACGCCATAATACAATCATGGACTGGGAATCGTGCGTTCAAGAAGGAGCTGCTACTATTAGCTGCCTCGAGCCACTGTTTGAAAACGTGGTGCGGGCGGTTGTTTCCATTTCCGGGGTCGCGCTTTTTGTCGTACTCCTCATGGGTGGCTTTAACTTCCTTTTTTCCGGCGGCGACCAGAAAAAACTCGAGCTTGCCCGCGGCACCATGACCAATGCCATTATCGGCCTGGTCGTCATCGTCATCGCTTATTTAATAATTAAAGCCATTAGTGTCATCACGGGCGTCACAGGGATCACCACCTTCGAAATCCCCACGAAGTAAGTCTCTTGACTCGCGTTCCTTGTATACTTGATAATGAAACTATAATCATGAAGCGCATATTTCTTTTTCTTACTGTCTTACTGTCTTACTCTCTTACCGTCTTTCTCTCTCCTCCTGCTCTTGCTCAAGGGCAACCCATCTGGATGATGGGTGATGGGTTTGATGATGCGATCCAGGAGGGTGCGGCAGGAGGTAGCAATGCCGAAAGTTTCACAATGTTCCAGGCTATTAACGGCCTCCCCAACTCCCTCAACATGGCTCTAGTGGGAATCTCGAGCGATACCATAAGGAAAATATCAATGGGAGAAATTCGTCCGGAAGATAAGGCTTTTTATGAACAATTGCAGGGACGGAGTCTCGCCGGAGGAGTAAGTAAGGGGATCGCTTTAGTCTTTGCTAATCCTCCCGCAAGCCTCGGGCCGTGGATTGCCGACGTCGGCCACACCCTTGGGTTTATCCCCGACCCGGTCTATGCCCAGGGCATAGGATTTTCGGGACTGGCACCGCTTCTCCCGATCTGGAAGGCATTCCGCAATATCGCCTACTTAATACTTGCGATAGTCATGATCGTCATAGGATTTATGGTCATGCTACGGAAAAAAATCGATCCTAAAACCGTCGTCACGGTCCAAAACGCCCTCCCGCGGATTGTCATCACGCTTATTTTAATCACCTTCTCCTACGCCATCGTCGGCTTCCTCATTGATCTTATGTATTTGTTGATTTTGTTGGTTGTAACCGTCGTAGGCGGAGCAATGAAAGCTCCTGACCTTCCAGGACTCCAGGCATCATTTACCGCGGGAGGATTTGGGGAAATTGCAAAAATTTTTAGTTCTCTCACATCTTTAACATCACCACTTGGAATCTCAACGGCTGGTTTTGCTATCTCGGCCGGGGTTGGATCAATTATTGCCGCACTGGCATTCCCCCCCAGTCTCCCGCTTATTCTTGCCATTGCTCTTTTCTCGGGACTTGCCGGAGGTGCTGCGACAGGAAGTTTAAGCGGAACTGGGCGGGCAATAGGAGCACTCTCTCCAATTCTTCTACTAATTATTTCCATTTCGCTCCTGATTACTCTTTTCCGCATCTTTATGATTTTACTTAATGCATATATTCAAATTATTATTTCGCTTCTCTTCGGCCCTTTACAAATTAT
>CAYSOR010000060.1:0-6233 GCA_964432705.1 uncultured Gammaproteobacteria bacterium | reverse complement strand
TTGCCACTCGGTTCAAGCGTGCGCGTTCCTCAACTTTTGCCCTATATTCAGAAAGCATGTGTCTCATTTCTACTATTTTTGCTTCTATCAAACCTGCCATATTTTTCACCTCCTTTCAAAAATTTAAATCTTGACAAGCCATTATCAAACCATTATAGTTATAATGTTATGGCTAAAACGATTCTCCAGGTTCCTATCGATACGTCTCTTCGCAACCGGGCTGCTGCTGTTGCCGCAAAACTCGGTTTTTCGTCTCTGCAAGAATCCGTGCGTCTTTACCTGCATAAACTTGCAGACAACAAACTCGATATCATGTTCAAAGAACCAGACGTCCAACTTTCTCCTCGCGCCGCCCGCCGCTATGATAAAATGATTCGCGATATCGAGTCGGGCCGTGTCAAAACAAAATCTTTCTCATCCGTCGATGCGCTCATGAAAGATCTCCATTCATGATTGTCAGCCGTCATCCGGTATTTAAGAACCATTTCAAAAAACGTATCGCATACGACGCTAAACTCGTGACAAAAACGAAAAACCGCATTCAAATGTTCATCGACAACCAGCGCCATCCTCTTCTTCGAAACCATGCGCTTAAAGGAACTCAAGAAGGTCTTCGGGCGTTCTCCGTAACCGGCGATATCCGCGTCATCTACCGCACTGTCGACGAAAATACCATTGAACTCCTCGATATCGGTACTCACAATCAGGTCTATCGCTAAAATTTATCCCTCCTTTCTTCGCCCTCCTTCCCGGCGCTCCATATTTTTCACCTCCTTTCGCTAGAAACAGTTTCCGATGCAATCGGGATTACTGTTTCTTGCGTCCGCCTAAGACCGCTCCATGAGCCGCGCTACGAATAGTAGGTAAGGCGAATGGCAAGGTCAGGCGGGCAAATAAACCACAACAAAAGCCCTTGCAAATCATCCAGTTGGTCCCGATTTAATCGGGATAATAACTGGAAAACTTACAAGGGCCTTCCAAAGGCTGTGCCACCTTGCTTTATCCCCTCATTGTATGAAAAATCCGCCAGTCGGCGGATCGTCAAAACAATGAGGAAACCTCATTCATGACGAGCTCCGTTTGTTTACGACACTCGTTCCTGTCTTTTTACGGTTTCGGCTCCGTACTTGATTAGAGTCAGCTGATGGAGCTCCATCCACGCTCCGTCATAGCTTTTATTTAATTGTAGAAATGTATTATAGCACACCTGTCAAATCTTTAGGCTCCTGGCGGCTTTGCTCGTTTGAAAAGCATTGTCGAAATATCCATAAAATACCGCACGATTATTTTCCAGTCATACGGCTTGAGCATCACGGGAAATGTCGTAACGGACTGGATTTTCTGCAGTGCATATGCATAGTATAAATCAACTACTCCAAGATCTTTTTTTTGAGCAAGCGCATACAACGCATCAAAGGTGTGTCTCCCTTGATGAATAATCCAGTACAGGTCAATAAAATCTTTCGCTACGGTACGGCCATATATCGCAGTTACTTTATTGGATCCGATATTCTCCATACTGTCAATGCGTATGCGCTGCTCCTTTCGGATCTCTCCAAAACGCACCGGTATGTCGCGGACAATGTCCACTTTGAGCACCATGGTATTTTTATCCTGATAAACACTTTCTAAAAAATCATCCGCGGTGCGCTGGCCCAGTAATTTCCATCCTAAATCCGACCCGATTTTCCCAACCGTCTTACGGACTACATCAAAATCGACAGCGCGCATATTCGAAAACAGATCAAGGTCAACACTCTCCCGATGATGAAAGTAAAACCTAGCCAATGCAGTTCCTCCAGTGAGATAGAAATCAGAAGCAAGGATGCTCTGAAAAAACGCGTCTAAAAATTGGTCCTGCATCTGATAATTATTTTTGTCCATACACCCGTCCTTCCCACACGGACAATGCGTGCTCCCAGACACGCCGGATTTGCGGTTTAAGCTGCAATTTGGGGAAATACGAAAGAAATTGCGTATACGAAATATACTTCCAAATATCTTCGTAGTTAGCACTTTCGACTATCCGCGACATCATCCAAATTTTTTCCGTCTCGTTACTCCCTGCTAAAATTCGCCGGACGTCGGCATTCGTCAAATCATAATCCCACAAAAAATACGGCCTCTTGTGATCGTAGGAATTCATGGATCTATTGTAACAAATTCACTTATCCTGGGGTGAAGGGGTTGATGTTGATTCTTTCCGCGTGTTTTCGATGACCGAAACGGCGATGTCTTTCACCTGCCGGGTCGCCTCATCAAGTTGTTTTTTAAGCTGGACAATATCATTTGTCTGGCTTTTACCCAAAGCTTCCAATGATTCGATTTTTAGTTCCGCTACCCGCAGGTCGCTTTCTGCTTGAAATTTTATCTGTGTCATTACAACATCCGCATCTCTTTTCGCTTCGACAAGCGCTCTGGCTACCGCTTCTTTGACTGTCTTTTCCGTGTCTGTGGGTGCTTGGACAACTTTTTTTCGAAGCTCTTCCAGTTCTTTATACAGCGCGGCTTTTACACTTGCCTCTTCCTCTTCTTTGCGCTCAC
Organism: uncultured Gammaproteobacteria bacterium; assembly: GCA_964432705.1. Classification (GTDB taxonomy): domain Bacteria; phylum Patescibacteriota; class Microgenomatia; order UBA10105; family UBA927; genus 01-FULL-43-11b. The sequence continues at coordinate 3,689 of CAYSOR010000060.1, read as the reverse complement.
GGGCAAGTTTCACTGACTCGCGCTCATCCGCATCGCGCTGTTTTAAAAGTTTCATCTCATAGCCGTACTCTTCCTCATCACGCGTGCGTTGCTTGCTCATTTCTTCTTCGTGCGCTTTTTCTTCCGCTGCCCAAGCTTTTCGTTTCTCTGCCATGTCTTTTTCAAACGCCTGCTCTTTTTCTTTTTGAGTTTCCAGCAATCGATACAAAAACCCCGCGGTTACTTTAATTTTCTGCGTTTCCTCCAGTTCTTTTTTGGCAATCGCAATAGCTTTTTGGATCGTTGCCAGCGTTTCTGCCTCCTGGGTCAACCGGTCGGTAAGATCATTGACCGCAGCAGCAAAGGAAAGCTTGAGTTTGGAAAGTTCCGACGTAATTTTCTCGACGGTTTGGCCGGATGCCGCAGCAACAACCGATTTCTCTTCCTGATATTCCAGAGATGGGGTCGCGCTACCGGAAACTTCAACAAGAAGCTCCTGGTAGGCGGCAAGGATTTCGTTTTTGGTATTCTTTTCGCTGACGGATTTAGCACTTCGCGGCATAGTGGAGGGATTATAAGACAGCAACAACGCAAAATGCAAATTATCAGTTTTGTCAGATTAAACTTCTCACGATTTGAATTGCTACGATTCCTACATACCCGATCAAAAGAGTTGCACCTTCTCGTCTGGATATCGTATGTTTCGTCAGAATAAAGACAAATAATAAGAAGCTCATTAAGATTAGTGCGGGAAGATCAAAGTTTAACCACTCATCTGAGATTACCATTGGCGCAAGCATGGCCGAAATACCGAGAGTCACGAGCATGGTAAAAATGTTTGAACCGAGTGTTTCCGATACTGCAATTTCTCCCATGCCTTTTTGTGTTGCGTTGTAGGCGGCGACAATGTTGGGAATTGAAGGACCGAGTGCTCCGAGCGTTAGACCAATGACGAGTTCATTTATGCGAAACTGAGTAGCGATACCCACAAGTTGCCCACCAAAGATTTGCGCTCCGACTAAAAGAAGTGCCAGACCCAATCCAAACGTAAACCAACCGGGCTTGAGTTTGCCGAAGTTAAAACCAATGAGATCCAATTCGATAAGCGTTTCGGCAATGTGGGCAGTTTTTTGCTTTTGTGACAGTTGTTTTTCTATGAGGAGCACGTTAATGATATAGGGAATAAAGAGAAGAAAGAAAGCAAATCCTTCAAGCTGCGTGATTTGACCACCACTGCTGACAGCAAATACAAGAATTGGCACGATGATTGAAAAAATGCCGTCGCGATAAATAATGGTGGAGCTAACCCGAAGAGGCTTGATGAGCGCTGATAACCCAGTCATGAGTCCGATGTTACATATGATCGACCCCAACACCACCCCTAAACTGATAGCGGGATAGCCTTTGAGAGTGGCATAGATAGCGACAAGAATCTCTGGTAAGCTTACCGCAGCAGAAACTAAGATAAGTCCCACTGACGAACCAGAGACACCAATTCGGCGAGCGATAGGGATAAGTGAATCAGTAAGCCAATCAGAGCCCTTGCCGATAGCAATAATGCTGATTACTATCAAAAAAAGTGGTAATGCAATGTCCATTGGGGAACATATTATATCATCCTCGATCGAAGGGCGAGGGTTACAAGAAATTAGAACCTATTTTATTCAAATAAGGTAATATAGTCCGCAAACGAAAACACTCGATTTCTCTTAAAACCTGTTAATTCTCGAAGAATACCTAAATTTACCAATTTTGACACGAGTGTTAACGCATTGGGGTTTTTAATAGCAAGAATGCGCTCAACATCTTTAACTCTAACCATTGGTGTTCGAAATAAGTAATCATAAAGAATCATCCCTTTTTCTGCAGTACGTCCGAGTTTTGCAATTTGTTTAATACCATACTCACGAAGTTTGATTATTTTCCTGGCGGTTTCTACTGCTCGTTCAGAAGTTTCCGTAATACCTTGAAGAAAAAATTCAAGCCATCCTTCGATGTCATCCCTTTCGCGCAATAAATTTAGACGATCATAGTAGGTTTGACGATTTCTTTTGAAAAATTCTGAGAGATAAAGGAGTGGTTTGCGCAATACTTGTTGTTGACAAAGGTAAAATGTAATAAGCAACCTACCCACCCGTCCGTTTCCATCCAAAAATGGATGGATTGTTTCAAATTGAGCATGCATGAGGCCTGTTTTAATAAGCACTGGAATTGGACCTACTCTATGCAGGTATTCTTCAAAATTTCCCACAAGATTCATTACTTCGGCAGGAGGAGGAGGTACAAAAACTGCCGTTTCAATAGTCGGCCCTCCAATCCAGTTTTGCGACGTTCTAAACTCTCCTGGATTTTTTCCTTCTCCTCTTACCCCATGAAGAAGTTTCTGATGAATTTCTTTGAGTAATCTCAAAGAAAGAGGAAAATCTTTTAACCGATCTAAACCATATTTCATAGCAGAAATATAGTTAATAACCTCATCAACATCCTTATGTATTTCTGCATCTTCTAGCTTTGCTTCTTTTTTCAATACGTCTATAAATGTCGCTTGGGTGCCTTCAATTTGACTTGATATGGTAGCCTCTTTACTCTCATACATAAAAATAAAGAAGTCTACATTTGGTAGAATATCTGCAACACCATCCAATCTTCCCAATGCCAGATTAGCTCTAGAGAGTAGACTTTGAAGTTTTTCTTCATGTTTTATTTCAAAAGGAAGAGCGTTTGGAATAAACGCTTTATACCGAACATCTCCCTGAAGCTGATTTACATATTTTCCTGTTCTCATATCGCGTAGGTAAAATTGTTTATATCTATGTTTAATAGTATAAATCGTAGATAAGAATCTGTCAATATGGATTATGCGTAGTTATGTTTTTACGTATCTACGATCGTTCGAAGATTAAAAAGAGCGCATTGCAGCGCTCTAATTACCTAGGTTCTAACTTGTTCCCCTTCTTTTGGTTGCGGGGGTTACAAGAAATCAAAACCTATTTTCCAACTTATGCCTATATGTATTTGATATATGGCGTAGCCTCAATATACCCTTGAATGATATGTAAATAAATCCTATAGTGATTGATGTGAAAACACGTTTATGCTATTATTACGCGACTTTTATATAGTATATCTTTATGACAGAAGCTGCGCCGCTCCCGGTTACTGAAAAATTGTCAATGTACAAGCCTGAAAAGGTTCTCCTCATTAATCCACAGTCGCCCATTTTCCCAGACAATGGTTCGCGTTTTCCCTATGGATTGTTTTGTCTCACCGCCTATGTAGCTGATCGTTTTCCTGAAGTTCAGTTCCAGATCCTGGATCTGCAACTTGAGGAGCCGGGATTTAATGTCGAACAGTTCCTTGCCGCCGAAAAACCCAGTTTAACCATGGTTACTGCAGTTACGCCATATGAACCGTATGCACAGGACATCGGGAAAGTTCACCACGCGATCTTGCCTGATAAAGTAAGTTGGATCGGCGGGTACCATCCGACCGTTATGCCGAAAGAAACGATGGAGAAGAAGAATTTTGATATGGTGGGTATCGGTGAAAGTGAGGAAACGTTCGCCGCCCTGTTGCGGCTTTGGATAGCGGGCGAATCCGCCAATCTCGCGCAAGTAAACGGCATAGGATATCACGACACTGAAGGAAAATTCATTAAGACGCAACCGCGTTTACCGGAAGAATCGCTTGATTTGTATCCTGCTGCCGCA
>CAYSOR010000059.1:0-6313 GCA_964432705.1 uncultured Gammaproteobacteria bacterium | reverse complement strand
TGGGCATCGAGCCAGCCTTCCTGCACATAGCGCATGCCGAAGCGCGACGCCCCGATCATGATGCAGGAGGCCATCCAGTCGACGATGAGGAACGAAAGCCCGAGCTCGGGGCGCACCATATGGATGATGCCCACACAGATGAGCGAGCTGAAGACCGTGGCTTTCACGATGCGCACGGCAAAATCCATGCTCACATAGCGAATGATCTCTTTATAAAAGCCGATGCGCTCAAAAATCACGAGCTTGAGTCCCAATGCGACGCCCAACATCCAGAGATACTCATACCACCGATAGCGAATATCCACATCCGTATCGCGCGCCACGGCAAGCGCAAGCATGAACGAGGCAATGATAATCGCCGCATCCACGGCCATCATGGTGAGCTGGCGCACCACCGCCTTACCGTTGCCGTTGGCTCCGGCTTGTAGCGCGAAATGCTTCTTCTTTTTTGAGGCAGGTACCATTATTTGTATAGCCTCACTTTATCAAATTCAAAAACTCGGACAGTTCTAGGTCAGCATCACGCGCGCCGAAATCACCTTTCTCGCGGACACAGGAATAAACCTCGTCACACCGCCACCCTCTGAACACCGATAAATTCGGTCTTATCGGCAGAACGCTCCTCACCATACAGTTCGATGGCTTCGCGAACACGCTTAAGCAACTCATCCATAGAGCGTGCCTGCGTATAACACCCCTTGAGCCCTATAACCTCGGCCACATACATTCCATCTTCGTCGCGTTCGATAACGATGTGAAATTCATGCTTACGCTTCATGCTTTGTGCTCCTTGTTTTCTTTTCTTCTTCCGAGTCCCGCGCAGGAGAACAAGCTGGAATCATTCTCCCCTGAGTTGTTTTTCTAATTTTTTTATCAATAGCAAATTTTGGAAAATCCTTGAGTTCTGCATCGAGAAAATCAATGTATCTGACCAGTCTTTCCTTGTCCTCAGACAGCATTGCCATATTTTCTCCTTTGCTTCATCTTCCAGAACGACATAACCCATTCCCTTAGATCTATCGCTTCCGAACTAATCCTAAGAATAAGATTAACGAATACGTTTCTGTTTTTTATCACAATCGGTATGCCGTTGAGCGCATTACATGCAACCGACGGAAAAGCTCTGTTTAAAACAACCACGTCACTCTCTTTGCCAAGTATTTTTTCAATATCGTTCCACACTTCGCTTTCAGTAGAAAATTCTTTGTCATATTCGGTCCAAAGTCCATTCGCCGGAGATGCCATATACACCGCCACATCGACGTCCGACTCTTCACATGCCCTGTCACGAGACCATGATCCAAAAAGAAACGCCATTTCGACATCGTTTCTTTTTAAAAAGTATTCTCTCAACCTTGAAACCATCTCGTCTTTTGTTAACCCTGTTAATCCCATATCGGATTTCTGCTCCCATATTATTGATCTACCGCTTCATTTGTCGCATGTGCCACTTTCTTCATAGGCATTTCTTCGTCCCACAGCCTTCTTCCCTCGTCCCTCTCTCTTCTCAGCTTCTCTACTTCTCGTTACTCGTCAACTCCCCAACGTACGAATGAACTTACCAACATCCTTCTTATACAACGCCCTTAACTTGAGCGCATCGTCCAGCACGACGGCTATTTGATTCTTTTCCATCTCACGCCCTCCTGCATTATTTTACGCGCCAACCGATACCCTTCCAACTGAACAACATCCACGTTCATTCCCAGCTTGCCTGAAAGAAAGGCCGTGGCGCGCAGAACATCCCTGCCCTTGAGTCCAACAAATCCTATATCCACGTCGGACCTATTTCGAAATTTCCCCTTTTTTGTTATCGAGCCAAACAGATAGGCATCATCAAAATCCATCTGTCCCGCCAGCGCGCTCAACGCCTCAGTCGTCCGGGCAACCTGATCTTTCCTCAACCGTTCGAGGCGGGCTCTCTTTTCTGCAAGAGAACTATCCAAAACTTTTGTCGAAAACCGCCCCATGATTATTCCTTCAACGCCACTATCCTTGAATACAAACTACCGATACCCTCGACAAAAATATTTTTAATCATCACATATACTTCCTGCGCGTCCTCGTCCGAGTAAATGCGGGCTCTTTACCGCTCGGTTTCCGACGTTATTCTTTGCTTCTCTGCGTCTTATTTAGTGATTGTCGGGCAATTCACTTTGTTTGTCATTCCCGCGTTCGTGGGAATGACAATATTGTTATTTTTCGGCATTTCCCGACAAGCTCTATTTAACTAACATCAACTTCAGAGGAACAACTTTTTTAATATAACAAAAATGTTTATCCTGGCTCACAAGGGTTTTATTATTTTCGACAACCGCATTCGCTATATAGACATCAATAAGCGGAGGCATAAAACCCTTTCTTGCGATTTGAAAAGCCATTAATGCCACGCGATCCCAGTCGGTGGTAAGTTTCGTAAAGAAACTGAAAGAATGATGTAATTTACGATAGTCATTTATCGAGAGGGCTCCTCTCAAAACTTCGGCAGCGATGACATCCACCAAGCACACCTCATTCTTCAGAATCATCGGCTCAACCAATTTTAGGACATTAGTATCCCCCCGTTCTATGGAAATCCATACGGAGGAATCTAACACGTACTTATCTTTCATAATCCCTCAATGTTATGGGATTGTAGTTGCGCCGGATTTTAATAGCCTTTAAGACTTTTAGGATGTTGCGTTGCTTAGCATCTCTTAAGAAATAGACCAGCGCTTTTTCAACAGCCTTTTGTCCTGTTTTTTCCTGAGTGTATTTTTTAAGCTCTTCTATCTCTTTGGTGCTTAGTTTGATATTGGCCTGTGCCATATAAGGAGCCTCCTCTCATTGCCGTTGTGCCATTAAAGGTGTAATTCGTAAACTATTTTTTACACTCTTGTTCTCTGCATCTTCCCTATTTCCCCTGATGCACGGCCTTCATCCTCTCCAGATACTCCCTAAAGAACGCGAGGAATATTGCACCGAACAGTGCAGCCATGAACGACATAATACAGATCTGTGCGCGTTTGGGAGATGCGCGTCGAACAGGGGGAACCGCCCGATCTATCACTTGAAAAGCCAGATCCTCCTTCGACTCCTCGATCTTCGCCATTTCATATTGCGTCGTCAAAAGCGCATTAACCTTACCGAGCAACTCCCTGCGGAGCATCAAATAACTGAGATAAACTTGCTGAGGAACATTCTTTACCATATTCGCGTCGGCAAGCCTTTTTTCAATGTCAGATTTTTGCTCGAGCAAAGAGCCTATTGCGGGATCAGACATTCCAGATCCAGAACCCGAATCTACCACCAACTCCTCTTGACCGAGCAGTGACGCATCAGCCACCTTGATTTTTTCATCTTTCCGAATGCTTTCCCCTTCAAGCACGCCCGCCAACGCTTTAGTGGCGGGGTTCACGGTCAACGACTGACGCGACACCGGAACATCCACCTTCGCATCCGCACTCGACACACGATTACCTCGATAAAACTCATTTATTTCTTTACCCGCCTCTAAGAGATCTTCTTTATTTTGGGCAAGCTGTCCCTCTATGAATATCCGGTTGCGCTTGGCCGTTGTAAAAGCGTTGCTTGATATAAAGTTTTGCAACTCATCCAGATACGTATTCACAATAGCTGAAGTGATTTTTTGATCAAAGAAGATACCAGTAACCCTGATTGTTTTCGACTTTTTATCATCCGTGATTGTTACTACACGTCTCATTGCCTTAACGCCATCTTCCATATTGGGTTGTTTGTTTGGATCATTCGTTTTCCATTTCAAAGAAGCAGCATCCCATTTGTCTTTAAAAAATATTGGCATAAGATGTTCACGATTTATCACATTCTCCGCAAGCGTTCGACTTTTTAGAATCGCAACAATTTTCTCTGCATCACCAGCACTAGAACCGCCTATATTTACACCCGCGAGTGAGGCTAATCCCCCGAATTGCGACGCTAGTGACGAAAGACCACCGCCACCCCCACCCTTAGAGGATATCGACATAATCACTGCATCGGCTCTATATGTTTTTTTAGCTAACAAGCTCATGACAACAGCTGCAATGGATGCAACAAAAACGATTGCTACGATCATCTTCTTATATTTCCAGATAACCCTCCAATAGTCGAGAAGGTTGATTTCATCGGAACCGTGAACCGTGAGCCGTGAACCGTGAGCCGGAGCGTCTTGCCCATAACCAGAATTATTTCTTGAAATGTCCATATTAAGCTCTCCAACCTTTCATGACTTCAGTTTTCTAATTAGGCCATACAGCATTTGAGCCAATCTTTCACGAGTATCCAACAGGTGTTGTAACTTTGCTTCTGATAGATAATTCAGCAAGCGGACCAACTCCAACTGTGTTTCAACCTCAGCAGATGATCCAAGTGAACAATATAGAAAATGAATAAACTCTTTCTTGCCCTGTCTTGCAGCACCTTCCGCAATATTACTTGGAATTGATATGGCTGCGCGCCGCAATTGTGACGTTAGACCATATAGTTCACTTTTTGGAAAAGATTCCGTAAACTTATAAACACTATGCGCAAATTGAATTGCAAGACGCCAGACATCTAAATCTCGATGCGATTTCACTTCGTCCTTCTTTCTCCCCCACTTTACGGTTTATGGTTTATCCTGGCTTACGATTTACAGTCCTGTTTTACGGTTCACCGTTAACGGTTTACGGTTCACGTGTTACATCTATCTTCTCAACGCAATAATCGTCGCGCTCGCTGACAGGCCGAAACTTGCAACGCCCAGCGCAAACCCAAGCCAGCCCGCGGGACTCATCCAACGCTGTTCGATCATCACCGTATCACCAGGGTTCACGCGATCGGTCTCGACGGCCTTGCGCGACTTGCCATTGATCGCAATGATGCGGTATTTTTGCTTGCCGCGATCGTTGAGACCGCCTGCAAGCGAGATGTACTGGTTGACCGAGTAATAGGGACTGAAGGGATAGGCACCGGGCAATGCCACGCCGCCCAGCACAAAGACGCGATCCTCATACGACGGATAGAACACCTGATCGCCGGGAATCGAACCGACGTTGTAATCGAACTCCGTATCCTTGGTAACAAGGTTCGGAATCACCACCACATCGCCGTTGAGAACTGCAAAATTCTTGAGCACCGTCTTTTCAATAGGAACTTCCTCCACTTGTTTCTCGCCGCTTTCAAAACGAATAATGCGAATGGTCTCGTTCATAGATGTGGCCGCATTGAACCCACCCGCAAGTTCAACGACATCCTCAAGCGTCTTCTCATTTTTGAGCTCATAGAAATCAGGGCGCTTGACCGCACCCACCACCTGAATGACGTTCTTGCGCAACGGCACAAACACCGTATCGTTGTCGGTCACGTAGGGGTTTTGATCGAGCCTGCCGAAAAGCTTAAATGCCACCAGATCCACATGCGTAACGCCGCCGCCCTTCCTGCGAATCTCAATGCGACGGTCCGATCCGTTGGGGGCCAACCCACCGGCACGCTGAATGATTTCCGAGACGCGATCAGACGCGGTGACACGAAAGGTCCCCGGTCGCATCACCTCACCGAGCACATGCACCTGATACCCCATCGAGACCATCGCAGCCTCGCCCATTGTCGTACCCGCCGCGCCCCCGCCGGGCATTGCCGCGCCACCCGGCATTTGCATCATCATACCGCCACCCTGCGGCGCTTGCTGGTAAGGCATCTGTTCCATTTGGCGTTCACTCCCACGAAAACTCGGTGCAGGACCCATATTCTGGTCATCCACCTGCGTCGGCATCCGATAGCGTGTCGCCTGCCCCATCGCAGGGATGGACGTCGTCAAAATCATTAATACAATCACAAAACTCGCAATAAAACGCTGCATCAAAAACTCCTTTAATCTGTTTCTTTCAGTATTCCTGCTTATCGCTCTGATTCCTTCTCGTTCCGAATCCCCGCAGTGAAGGGGTGGGAAGAGAGTGCAAATCCCTATGAAAATCAAGCTAATTTTGAGGAGCAGGAAAATGGTCTAAGAGTGGATTAGGAGGCGAGAACACCAACAACTGAAGATGGCGTTGAACTGCAGAACGGACACATAGGATGAAAGGATTTGAAGGGCACAACCACACGCAGTATCCTCGTTAATTCGCGCGGCATATCGAATAGTTTACCGAAAAAGATACGCTTAAACTTTTCACGCTTAAAACGGGTTACGGGTTCCGATCCCCGGAGCGTTCGTCGAGGCCGAACGAGATGAAATGCTGGGGCGCGCGCCACTCATTTCCTTGTCTCCAGTTGCTTTCGGGTCTTCTCCAGCTCTTTGGCCAAGAGCTTCTCTTGAGGCAGCGCAAGACGATAT
>CAYSOR010000058.1:0-6466 GCA_964432705.1 uncultured Gammaproteobacteria bacterium | reverse complement strand
TTCTCAATGCCCGCTGCGACACGATCTCCAGCAATACGAGAAATACTAGCAATACTAGTTTGTAGCAAAACAGAAAACTCTCCTCCCAGCGCCTCGGTCAAATTTGTATAAGGACCCTGCACTTTGGGGCTAGCGACCGGCGATCCAACGGCTTCGGCGATAATTTCCTGAAGAGGAACTAAGCTAACAAATGGTGGGCGGTGAGTAAAAGTCTTGCTCGCTGTCATTTGAATACCGTTATCGGTTTTCTGTTTTTCCGTTTCTGACTGACTGACACCTAACAAACCTTTATCCGATAACTGATAACTGTTAACTGATAACTGAAGATCTTCCTCACTTCTTCCCGCTAATTCTTCAACTCGTTGCATAACTCCCTGGGTAAGCGGTTTGCCGCATACCGGACACGTGATTCCTTTCTTCGTTGTTTCCTCTGGAGACCACCGTATACCGCACGCTCTATGACCAGTGTAATGGTATTTACCTTCTTCGGGATAAAACTCAATAGTATAGGCGATTCTAGGAAGCAGCCGCGGGGAGTCAACAAAATTTTGTCCGGCTTCACTCTTCAAACCCGATGAGAGAGAAGAGCTGCGCACGTAGAAACCTGAAGACGGATCTAAATTTTCGTTGATGACCTCAGCGGATGCGCCCCTTATCGCTCGATAAATTGCCTCATAGCTCAATTTTCCATCCGGAACGTCAAAAACCGTTGCTTCTCTCCCCAACTTCGGCCCGCTGTGTGCATCGGAAAACGATACAATCGATCTGGTATCTAGTTCTTTAATCCGCCAATTCATCGCTGGATTACTCGAGAGACCCGTCTCCACTGCGTAAATATTTTTGGCGAATGGCCCGAATGCTTCTTCAATACTGTCAAACCCACTCATTGAACCATACAAAGCGAACCATGGAGTCCAGCAATGAGCTGCTATAATCAGCGCTTTGGGTTCAATAGAAAATACTAATTCGGCAACTTGGATAGAAGTAAGTCCAATAATCGGCCGTCCGTCGCTCATAAGATTGCAGCCGCGCTTGGTCATTTCCTGACTGATTTTTCGGGCAGAATCCAAAGTTGGAACCCAAATAAGCGTGTGCACCCGACGCCCCTTTCCTCCCTGAGAGTAAATACAGGAAACCTCAGTTGCCAAAAGGAATAACGGAAAGGAATACGGGGAACCATTTTGAGGAGCACTGAAGCTCTGCTCTTTGTCAGTCATTGAAATCTTAGCACCCTTCGGTGGCAGAGCTTCATTGAGTGAGGAGGGAGTCGAGTTCAAAGTTTTGTCCTGTGATTGCCGAACGTCTCCGAAAAATGCGTTTCCCGCGTTCCTCAATTTCAACAATCCGTTGCCAAGTTCTTCTAAATCTCTTTCAATCTCCCGAAACCAGAGAGGGTGCGTCCAATCGCCGGTTGCAACAAGTCCTATCCCCTTCCGCTTTGCCCACAGGGCAATATTGGGGACGGTCATTTGCGGCGAAACTGCGCGGGAAAAACGAGAATGGAGCTGTAAATCAGCGATGACGTGCATAGACTACCCGAATAACTCTTTCATAAGTTGTTTGAGCTTACGCTCGTAAACCCTTAGAGCGGAACGCTTCACTGGTTTTCTTCGACCATAAAAGTGTCCACCCATAATATACCCAGGAACCTGTTTTGGTGGCCGCTTTGTTAATAAAACTAAAAGTCCAGCTTTTGCGTACATTTGCAATGCTTTAAGATTTCCTTCCTTCCGGAAACGCCGCAATGAAACGCTAAAAAGCGTTTCTCGAAGGATATGAAGCCGTATTCCTTCCTTTTTGAGACGTTGCGCGAAATCAAAATCTTCCCCCCACATCAACGATTCATCATACCCACGCACTTTTTCAAATGCTTCTCTCGTCACTATCGCCAAAGGCCCAGGCGCTAACTGCCGATTAAAAAGTAACGACCCTTCCCAAAATAAGTTTATGAGGAGGGTTATCACTGCATCCCCATTCACCTCACTATCGGGACGACTCCATATAGTAAACAATTGCGGGTGATATGTATCAATATATTTTCCACTCTGTTCTATAAAATATGGAAGAAAAACACTGTCCGCATCAACAAATATGAACCATTTCCCCTGTGCTACTTGTGCTCCAAGGTTTCGCTGTAGGGGTAAGCTTGCCTTTTTGCTCACGACGACATGAAGTTTTGGTAGTTTTCTCTCGAATGATTTTGCGACGTTCACGGTTTTATCCTTCGAGGAACCATCGACCACAAGGACTTCAAAATCTTTTTTGGTTTGTTCTACGAGAGATTCAAGGAGGTTGGGCAAAAATTTTTCCTCGTTAAGCGTCGGAATTATGACGGAGAAAGTGGGATTACTTGTCATGGCGAGCTTCATTATACTGAGAAGAAAAGCTCAAAAGCAACAAAGAGAACGTAGAATGCGAGAAGTCCAAATCCTTCTTTCCGTGTTATCTCGCGTTTACTCGAAAGCGCCCAAACGAAATAGATGGTTACAATCGCTAAAAGAATTAAGGAAAACCACAGTCTTTCGCGTAGACCCACGGTAAACGGCATAAAAATAGCCAGAACCCCCAAAATGAGCGTATTAGCGGCCGCGCTGCCCAAAAAGTCTCCGAAAGCAATCGTCCGCCGGCGCGCGATAGCAGCTTCAAAGGCAAGAGCAAATTCCGGTAGATTCGTACCAAAAGAAAGAAGAATAAGCCCAAAAACAAACGCAGGCATATGAAAAAACGCCATTATGGACTGTGCTGCATCTACCATGTATGTGGAGGCAATGGCCATACCCAAGAGACCAGTGAACAACATTGCTTTGTGATATCCACCGTCTCGAATTTTCACCGCGCTGCGCTCTATATGTCTCAATATGTGTTGTTCCCTGTTTATAAAAACTGCGTGGAGAATATAAAATCCCGCGAGAAACGCTCCATCTAGCCGTGTCACACTTCCATCCCAGAGAACCACGGCAGGTGCGACAACAACTGCACTACTTAACACGATCTCCCGAAACTTGAGTCCGTGATCAAGAGTAATTTTCCCCATAAAAATACTACTTAAGCCCATCACAAGGGAAAGTAAAAGAATAGAACCACCAATGAGGTTACCCATGGATAACTGCGGCACACCGTCAAGTCCTGATTGGATGGCAACAAAAACCTCCGGTGTCGAAGTAAGAATGCCAAGAAGAAGAAACGAAATAGTGAAATTTGCGATTCGAAGTTTTTTGGCGATTATTGCAACTGACTTCACGACAAGCTGCGCACTCCCGGTTAATACGAGCCCGAAGCCAATGAGCATTCCGATCTGCCAAGTAAGTGACATATATTCATAGTATCCGAGAGGAACGGTTAAAGACAAGTAATGTTATGCGAGGGTTGCGTTTTTTGATTACGAAACATTGTTTCTAGTTCACCAACGGTGGTTGCTTCGCGGGGTAATTTATCGTCACGGATGCGAACTAACCGCGGAAAACGGACGGCAAAGCAAGCGCCGTGTGTCGGTGATTTGGTTAAATCATCACCGGCAACTTCGAGAACAAGTTTTGGAGCAACCCAGAAGTCGGGAGTGTACACCTTATTCACGTCTTTGTATTCTTTAGGCTGTTCTCTCACCCGAAGCTTCTTGAGTGTTTGGAAAAGCATGCCGAGCTCTTTTTCTGTTGCTCCGGAGCCAAGTTTCGTTACCGTCACAAAATCCTCCCTGCGTCTCACCCCTAAAAGCACGTGGCCAATGCCAAAGGCCGTCCGCTTTCCCTCCCCTGCGGTGTAGCCCATGACCACTGCATCGATCGTGTCGGTGAGTTTTCCGGTTTTGCCTTCTTCTTCTTTAAATTTCACCCAACTGTAATCCCTGCGACCCGGTTCATACTGACCGTTCCATTTTTTCACTACAACTCCCTCAAGTCCTTGCGTTATTTGTTCATCATGAAAGCGTCGTATTCCTTCTGACGTGTCTGTTACAATTTGAGGTGAGATTGTGAGAATTTTCCCTGGTGTAACGATCTGTTCCAGAGCTTTTCGACGGGCTGAAAGAGGCTCATTGAGCAAGTCCTTTCCGTCTTTAAAAAGCACGTCAAATACAAAAAATTTCAGCGGCACACTGACTCTTGCTTTTTCTATTTCATGTTTTCGTTTTCGCGTCATCGTTTCCTGAAACGAAATGAGTCGACCGCTTTTGGGATCAACACCTATCGCCTCGCTATCAAGAATTACCTCACGGGCATTGAGTTGTTTGCCAATGTCAGCTAACTCCGGAAACATCGCAGTTGTATTTTCGAGATTCCTTGAAAACGTCTGCACTCTTCCTGTCTTACCGTCTAACTGTCTTACTGTCTTTCTGTAATGTATCTGCACCCTTACCCCATCATACTTCGGCTCCACGGCTACCTTACCCATCTTTTCTATCATCTCGTCGGCATCGGGAAGCCGTTGACACAGAGCTGCAAGAAGCGGCACGCCAACTTTTGCAGACACACTGCCCAGTCCCTTGATCCCCTTCTCTTTTACGGTTTGTGAGATATAACCGATATCCGGCCGGACGTTATATGCACCTTCGAGTCTAACTCGCAATGATTTGTCACTAACGAGCATCCAGGAAAGTGCATCAAGGATCGTCATGTCCGAAAAACCGAGACGAAGCTTATCAAGGGGGATTCGAACGATGTAACGAGCAGAAAGGGAGTCTACATTACGAAGTAACGCCGCCAACATTTCAATCTTCTTCTCTTGTGATCCGTGTCCGCCAACCGCCGTCAGCGCGTAGAGCGCTTGATAAACATCACTTACAGAGTATTTTTGTCTTCTGCTACTATGTACCGTTACATGATAGCAACTTTCGGCTGCTATCCCTAAATCACCTGTTCTTTTAAACTCCTTAAGGACCTCCGCTTTATCGATGGTATATGCAGAACTAATTGCGCGAATGATAAATTTATCAGCAAGGCCAAATTCAATTGCATCATAAAGTGGCGCCACTCTGCCCTGCAAAAGATAACAAATCTTTGCTATTTCTTCTCCGCTTGATCTTTTAAAAAGACTAGCGAGGATTTCCGTCATGCTATTGCGTGAAGGGGTGCCTTCGAGTCTCTGGAAGTAACGGCTAAGCTCAAAGAATAACATAATCTACAAATATTCAAATCTACAAATGAAGCAAATGAATAGCGTAATGATCGAATGTTTTAATGATTAGCAATTAATTTTCACCATTCCAATATTAATTTGTAGATTTGCCATTTGCAGATTTGTAGATTCATTTGTTACCGAATGAAGAAAAAATACGCAGCCCCAACGAGAAGCAAACAAGCGATACCAAAACCGAGCGCGACCCCCCCATCAGCTTCACCTCGACTCATTTTGTATACCCCTTGACCAGCAACAGCGAGCGAAAAGAGCGTTGGAATAATGAGAAAAATATAGGTGAGACCCGGGCCAGAAAAATCCATAATTACGTCCGAAGGACATAGCGCACCCCTTTGGTACTTCCTTCTTTTTTCACTATACCCTTTCCGATGAGGTCTTTCAATTCGCGCAACACCGTGTCCTCGGAGATCATGGGAAAAAGCTCAAAAAAAACTTTATTCTGCAAAAATCCGTTTTCCTGGATAAATTCAACGATTTTGATCTGCCGCTCGGTGAGTGCCAGCTGATGTCCTCCTAATGTCTTTTTTATCTTCAAATCCGTCGAGAGCGCTTTTACTTTTTCCTTAACGCGCGTAAGCTCAATAGCCAGTCCTTCAGTAAAGTACTCGAGCCAGCCCGTAAGATTCCCTTTGTTTTTTCCGACACTCTGGAGCGCCTCGTAGTAGCGCAGCGGCTCGCAGTCATAATATTCTTCGAGCGTAAAAAATCGTTTCACATCATATCCTTCTTTAAATAACACGAGGGTGGCAAGCGCGCGGGCGACTCTTCCGTTGCCGTCTAAAAATGGGTGGATGCGGACAACTTCGTATTGCGCGATACCTGCGCGAAGCGTCGTGTGAAACTCATCGGCATTGGTGACATTAAGCCACTCGAGAAAATCTTTGATGAGAAATGGCACCTCGACAGCTGGCGGCGGCCGAAAGGTCACTTCACCGGTCTGACTGTTTTTGACGACAACCTGAGTCTTCCTATATTCGCCTATTGTATCCTCCGGTAAAATTCGGTAAGTTGTAAGTTCGTGGATGTGCTTGAGTGTTTCTTGCGTTACCTCCCCTTTGTCAAAACCCTCAATAAACTTAAGGACATTTCTGTAGTTAAGAACCTCCTGAATATCACGCTCCCGGCCGACGATTTTGGCTCCAGCAAGGACTTTCTCGGCCTCGGTGAGATTAAGCTCGTTCCCTTCAATGTGCGTGCCGTGGTGTACTGTCCGCACCATGGCGTCTTCCCGAAATTTGGCTTCCCATGCCGGAACGAGCGGAGAATTTTCAATAACCTCCCGGGAAGCCTCAATCGTTCCTATGTATTTGAGGATTTTATTGGAAATGGCAAAATT
>CAYSOR010000057.1:0-6474 GCA_964432705.1 uncultured Gammaproteobacteria bacterium | reverse complement strand
TAGGATTTTGCCGATTGTCAACAGTGGTTTTCTGACCGGAACGCTTGTTATTCCTCAATTTATATTGGGCGAAGTGCAACATGTAGCTGATAGCTCTGATAGCTTGCGGCGTGTGAAGGGAAGAAGGGGCCTTGATATTGTTGGCAAGTTGCGGGGCCAAAAGGTCAA
Source organism: uncultured Gammaproteobacteria bacterium (assembly GCA_964432705.1). Lineage (GTDB taxonomy): Bacteria > Patescibacteriota > Microgenomatia > UBA10105 > UBA927 > 01-FULL-43-11b. The sequence goes on along the minus strand of CAYSOR010000057.1, from coordinate 6,306 downwards.
TCCATTTCTCAAAACAAAAATCGTGAGTGAGGACGCAGTTGAGGCAAAAGAAGCGCTTGCACAGACGAAGGAAGTGGATCATAAGCTCGTTACACTTGCACGACGTTGGGGAGCCGCGATCCTCACGGTTGACTTTAATATGGCACAAGTTGCGCGGGCTCAGGGGGTAAAAATTCTTAATATCAATGATCTTAGCCAAGCCATGAAAGTCGCTCTCGTTCCAGGTGAAGAATTAACGATTAAAATAACCCATGAGGGCCGGGAGCGAAGTCAGGGAGTAGGGTATTTGGCTGATGGTACCATGGTCGTTGTCGATAATGCGCGTGATAAAGTCGGCTTTGATGTAGCTATAATCGTCACCAAAATCCACCAAACCCCGGCAGGCCAGCTTTTCTTCGCAAGGCTAAAGTAAATCCACAACTTATCCACAAAATTTCTTTAAAAGTTTTTTGGGGCCATAGAATAATCTAAATAAGGATAAAATAACTACAGGACTAAGGTTTTTTCAAGGAGAATTTCCTATGGGACTTGACAAGAAGTTTTGGACGTGCTTGAATGATTACGTGACCCTTAAACTACTGCTAGCACGATTGGGAAGTCGGAGGAAACGACGCGTTTCGCCTCTCGTAGAGGAACGTAGACGTTTTGAACAGGAGGTGCGTGAGCAACTCCTTAAACTTAAAGAAAAGGGTATAAGCTTACCCGTGATGACGTTGTAGAATACACCATCAAAAAAGCATCACTACCGCTAGCACGATTGGGATGAGCTACGAGTAGTAATGCTTTTTATAGTCGGTATCGTCTCTATTGGGCAAAAGAGAATGATACCTATCCCCACACGTTACCAACCGTATCTCTCCTTGTCAAATAAAAAATTGAAGCTACTAGTTGTAAAATTAATTGTCAGAAAGCCGTGAAAGCATCATATAAAAAATCTTCCAGATTTCTTCATTGAAAAATTTGTACGTTTATTGTCTCCGATCTAATTGATTCATAAAGGTAATCAGGTTTGTTCATCGGATATTGATCTTTAGTAAGCATTGACAAGTATTTTTCATAGCGATACAATCCTTCCACGACAAGCTGATAGAGTGTTTTTGAGTAGGAAATTTATCCGGCATTAAAAAATCGCAATCGTGTTTTCCATGGGGGATAGTTTGTTGGGCAGGCGAGCTATCTCCCATAGAGATCATGACTGCGCGATTTTTTTTGCAGCTTTTATTCCTAGTTCTACTGCGTAATTGGTCCCTCGATCCCACGGATAGATACTGTCGAGGTTGGCAAGATATACTCCTTTGATCGAAGTTTCCAGCTTTGGTGCAATCTGCGAATAGTGAAGTTGGTGGACGGGTTGGGCGGCGAAGCCAAGTGATAAGTGATAAGTAATAAGTGATAAGTCAGAGAAAGACGGACTGAGGCGTTTGATAAATTGGAGAAATTTCTTAAGCAGTTGCTCCTTAGACATTGAAAGATACGGGTGGCCTTGGGGTAAGTAATTTCCGAAGTAGGTAATGTGATTTCCTCCGTAGTGTTTTTTGTCCATAAAATTTGTGTGAGCGACAACGGCAAGGAATGGGAATGATCGGTCCGTAACACTGAGCCAGTAGACATCTTTGAGGATCGGCTCTTTTGTTTCGAGAATTAATGTTTGCGCATGCAAATGAGGAATAGGTTGTAGGTTGTAGGTTGTAGGTTGTAAGAGTTTTGCTGCAACTGGAGTAGGGACGGTAAGGAGAACGCGATCGTATCCTGGAGGAATTGATGTGAGTGTTTTTCCTGTAATAATTTTCCCATTATTTTTTTTGATTGCTTTTTCCAATGCGTCAACAACCGTGTGAAATCCACCTTCCATGTATGCAAGGCGCGGCGTGCGTTTTTTGATGCGCGCCCAGAACCACGAGGCTGCAACTGTATCAGCGTAGTCTCCAAATTTGCCGACCATTAAGGGCTCCCATAAAATCCGCCAGCTGGCGGATCCGCCCCATCGTATGAAGAAATCTTTTGCAGTGACCGATTCCATTGGTTTCCAAAATGGATTGAGTTTGAGAAAAGCAAGGAGGGCGCCGGTACGGAGTTTATCTATGGGGTTTAAGAAAGGAAAGTTTAAAAGGTGTATTGGGGAGTCAAGTTGGTAGACACCCCCCTTCGCTGAAGCTTCGGGGGGCACGTAATTTGCCGTAATGGGTCTTTTAATAATCAACTTACTGCTTAAACCTAGCTCTTTAATCAGGTGGAGCATTGCGTAGTCGTTAGTGAACCAGTGGTGGTAGCCGCCTTCGAGGTACCAGTCCCAGTTGGGCTCTCTGAATCCATACGCGAGCCCCCCAAGCGTTTTTTCCTTCTCAAAAAGCGTCACTTGGTGTCCACGCTTAGTTAGCTCGTATGCTGCACTAAGTCCAGTAAAACCCCCACCGATTATGGCTATTTTCATATAGTTGGAGTGAGAATTCTTAAAAACTCTGTTTGCGACAGGTGTTTTATGTTTTGAAAAATAATGACCTTGGGATGGTCGTAGACCTGAAAACTTTCTTCTGCATTGTCATCATTGATTTCCCAAATCCATGGTCCTAGTTTAATGCTTGGATAGACAGAAAATTGCGCAATCTTAATGTATCCAAGCGTGCCATCAAATAATCGCTTGTAATAGGTACTTGTGATTGGATACCTGTCTGTGAGACGAATGAGCGTACCATATAGACGACGGCTATTAATGGTGACATAGTCTGCGCTACTGAGTTTCGTTGCATAATAATAGATTTTTTGGTCATTATCCGGTTCATAGATAGCAAGCTGTTCACTTTGGTATGTCGAAAGCGGAGGAAATGGCGCGTCGAGCGGAACGGGAACACCTTCATCCCAGTGTTCAGTGAGAATTTTTGATCCTGTAGGAATGTTTTGATAAATCCATTTGGAGGCTTGGATACGGGATTGTTCGGCCGTATAGATGGTAAAAAAAGCTATTGCTTGGAGTAAAGGGGTTATCCATATTACTCCTAAAAAAAGGATGACGAGTAGGGAAGCGAGTGTTGGAGAAATTATCTTGAGAGTCTTCCTTCGTAGAATGGTCAGGAAATCAGTAACTGCAATCGCGGCGGCAATGGCGAAAAACGGGTAAATAGGCACGAGATACCGAACGAATTTGGCAAACCAACTACCAACGTAGAGAAAATAAAACAACGGCCAGATAAAAACGAATCCAAGAAGCCACATACGACGCCGAAATATCTTATATGCCAGGTAAACGCTTCCGATTACCGAGAGGATAGAAACGAGTATTCCCTGGGTATACCAAAACTGTTTGATCTGAAACGCATATGGTTTTGTGCCAATAAACTGATAAATGGTGACAAAAACATCTTTTCCGAGTACAGCCCGGCTTTCGAATTTCATAGCCTTCGTAAAGTTTTGCCAATCAAGGAATGTATACGGAGATACTATTGCATAGATAAAAAATGAGAGTGTACAGATACCAACGAAATAGAGTAGCACCTGGTATATGCGCTGACTCCCCTTATGCAAACGCTGCATAAAATATAGTAATGCAGCACCGATGATGAGAATAAAACTTACGGACGACACTTTCGTTGCAATAGCCAAACCGAGAATGCACCCACTCTGGATCCAATGGAATTGATGGTTTTTTTCTTGTAGCTGTTTAAGGCAAAAATAGGTGAGAGTAACTGCCCAAAACGTTATCATACTTTCTGTGATGGAATAATGCGCTTCCTGAATGAGAAGTGGCATAAAAGTGGTAAACCAAAGTGTTAATAAGGCGGTGAGTGGCGAAACAAGTCGTCGTGATAATAGAAAAACAACAAAGAGTGTAAATGAAGAAAAAAATGCTGAAAAGAATCTTCCCACGAGTGTAACTTTTGTCCAATCGGTCAACCACGATGGGTCGTGAGTGACGGAAGCGGCTATCATAGTTCCAGCTTTATATAGATAAACCGGAAAGCTTCCATACGAAAAGAATCCAGGATTCATCTGTGAAAAAAATTGTATACGGATTACAGCACTAGTGAGATTGCGCTCGTCGGAGTGGAAAGAGTGACCCTTGTCCCAGTTGAGGTTGTAAAAACGTAAGAATGTTCCAGTTATTATGGTCACAACCGCAAAAGCGGTAATGAAATGTTTATTATTATTTGCAGATTTGTTTAATATCATAGAAAGTGTAACCGGAATCTTGATTTCTGTATGATGGCGTTATTGAATGCCAGAGCATAGCATTGAGTTTGATATGCCCTTCTCGTGCATCGTGAATCTCTACCCATTCTATATGATTTTCCCGAAGTGATTGGCAGGCTAGATCGTTCGTTAACGCATTGTAGATATCATTACTGATGAATTCATGCGCATCTTTATCATACCCATAGGACCATGTGAAGTAGCTATATCCAGAAAAAATCGTGCGACCGGCAAGAGATGCAGGGTGGTAAAACCACCGAGAGTTGAGGATAACCGCATCTGAACGTGTATGCTCGATAAAAAATTCAACATCCGGATTTGACCGCACATCTGCCACCGCGCCCTTGGCGTCGTTGAGTACCGGAAAGAAGTCAATGATGCCGGAAAAAGTGAGCGCAAAGACTCCGATCAGTCCAACCACTTTACCTATCCGGCCAATGGAAAAGACACGGACAAGCGCATACGCAGAAAACATAGTGCCAAGAATGAGAAAAAAATTGAAGAATTTGTGGTTGTTAATCATGTCGGGCGAAAAACGGAAAAGATTGGGGAGAAGGAATAATAGGAAAAGCGGAGGACCAAAAAGCTTCTGAATATTTTTTGGTGCAAGAAAAATACCAACCGGGATCAACAAGAGATGAAGTCCAAGATTGGAAAACCAGAAAAACAGTAATGACATGACTGTCAATGGAGATTTTACAAGGTAGCCGGGCTGGAAGGAAATTTGAGCGGTAATGTTGGCTATGTTAGAGAGAAAGACGAAGACAGGGATGGAAAGGAGGCCAGCTAGGGCGATCGTTTTACGCGAGTCTTTTTTTACGAGGAAAAACCACAAGAGAAAAAGCCCGGTAATACCTGCCGCTGGGTAATTGATAAACAAGAGTACACTAAGCAAAAATGCGATGATAGCGCCTTTTGCAAGGCCACCCCTTGCAAGAATCAAAAGAATAATTCCTAACAGGAGCGCATAGGAGAGTGATAAATGCCGTTGATTGGTGTAAATATTAAGATTCCAGAATGCCGTGATGATTCCACCGTCCCATGGGCCAAAAGACTGGAATGAACTATTAGTTAATATATCAAAGAAAGACTTAGTGGATAATGGGTGTTGGGTAAAGAAGCGTAAAAAAGAGAGAGAGCCATTAAAAAGAAAGAAGACAACAGAAAGGGCTGCGATTTTTTTATCGCGAAAAAGCTTGACCGCAAGGAGGTAAATCATAACTAGTAAAAGAAAGAAACCGAGTGCGCTTGGGAGATTGAGTGCCAAATCGATCGGAAGCCCGAGTTTTTCCAACATGCCAACGAGTGCATAAAAACCAAAATGATGTCGGATAGGCTCACCCGGGAACAACGGCGATTCTATTGGTTTCCCCTGAAAAAGACGCGTGAGGTTAGGCCCTAAAGAAAATGATCGAATAAGCGGAATATGCGCGCCAAAGTCGCTCCAGACTTTGGTGGAAATGAGCATGGCGCGCCCTTTAGTATCATAGGAAAATGTGTGGAACATGAGCCAAAAGGAGAAGAGAAAAAGACTTGTCCACCAGATCCATTTCATGTGCCCATTGTAGCACTGGCCTTGACAGGCAGAAATAGTCTGTTACAACACAACTTCTTTTCTATCGGTATATATCTTTGCGGTTTCCGACCCGGAGAATAAGGACGACTCGATCCTCGTCATAGACGTCGTATAGTACGCGCCAGTCGCCGATACGAAGGCGAAACTGTGCGACAGAACGGCCCATAAGTGGTTTGAATTGCTGCGGTGTGCGGTTGGTTTCAAGGGAAAGTATAGCCTCTTTTACGCGCTTCTGGATTGGCGGATCGAGGTGTTTAAAATCTTTTTGCGCTCTCGAGGTAATTTTTACCGTGTATTTAGCCATGGAGAGAAGCGAGAAACGCACGGAAATTTTTGGTTTTCCCTGCTTTGTATTCACGGCGGCCAGCGGCAATGTCTTTTTTGAGTCGGGGGGCGTTGAGTTCAAGAAGTATATCTTCGATTTCCTGATAATCACTAAAGGGAATCGCTACAAATTCAGGCTCATTTCGGTTGGTGACCAGGTAGTGGCCGCCAATCTCGCGGATTTGGCGGGCAAGTTTTGGAAGGTTGATTTGGAATTGTTT
>CAYSOR010000056.1:5254-6558 GCA_964432705.1 uncultured Gammaproteobacteria bacterium | reverse complement strand
GTGGGATCGACAACTGCCGTGGGTTTTGCCGGTTCAATACGTATGCTATCGGTGCTGGTTTCAATAATCGCACCACGGCTTCCCAGCGTCGTTATGACGATGGGCACCTCGGCGATGAGTTCCCCATGACTCATCTCAAGTTTTTGTTCAATGAGAGCGATTTCATAATCATTTGCAATAAGAATTTTGGCGCTCGTTATGCCTTCGCGAAGTTCCTCCGGAGAAAACGTCCCTATTTGAAACGCGGGGTCATAAAAATACGGAAAGTGAAGCTCCCGACATTCCCGAACAAACTTTTTCATTGCATGCGGGTCAGTGGGCGCGAGAACAGCAAGGTCGGGCCGATTCCTGGAATCTTTAGGATTCCCGGAATCAATGAATTTGTCAATCGAAAGTTTACTCGCGTACTTTTGTGCACCTACGTAGAACGATCCTATCTGATTATCTTCCTCGTCGGTGACCACAAAGTAAATACTGGTCGTGACGTCTTTGTATTTTTGTATAAAACCGGTGGTAATGGAATTTTTTTTTAGGAATGCAGCGATAGGACCGAAATCATGTCCCACACTTGCAAGAATTTCAGGTTCCACACCAAGAAGCTTGAGGGTATAGCTAATGTTTGTCGCTGTCCCGCCGAACTGTTTCGTGAGGGTTTCGACGAGGAACGAGAGGGAAATTTTGTGAATTTTATCTACCATGATCCGGTCGGCAAAGCGACCGGGGAAATCCATAATATAGTCGTAGCTAATGGAACCCGTGACGAGAACACGCATTATTGTTGGAAGTTTTTTGATATCTCCGCGAGTTTCCCTGCTGCTGCCTGTTGACTTCTCTTGATCCCGTCATTCATTGCCTGCTTAAGCTGTTCATTGGATACTCCGTCGATTTCTACGGTTTTAACATTTTGGTTGCCGGTAATCACAATCCGCACATTTCCGTTAATCACTTCAAACTCCTCTTGCTCAAGCGCACTTTGAATTTGCGCGGCTTGCTTACGCATCTGATTGATATCCCCGAGCATTTTAAATGGATTGACCATAGAACCTCCTTACTTCTTTCCTAGTGTTATCACCACTTTCACCTTCTCACCAAAGAGTTTCTTGAGTGTCGCGGCAAGCATTTCTTTGATTTTAGGCTCTGAAAGCTTCTCCTGATGGAATGTGTAAAAGGCTTCAATGGTTACTATACCATCTTGTACTGCCTTTGGTCTAGCAGAACGAAGAACGCCGGATACGGAATGGTTGTACGTTTTGAGACTCGCAATAAAGTCAGGCCAGTGCTCGGTAAGTTTTTCAAAAGTCAGA
>CAYSOR010000056.1:4090-5244 GCA_964432705.1 uncultured Gammaproteobacteria bacterium | reverse complement strand
TCAATTTATCTAACGTAAGTAACCCGACGGCTTCGACTGCGGTTACGTCCTCTGCTTTTTGAGGCTTCAACTGTGATAACTCTTTTTCCTCTTCTCTTATCGCTTCTCTCTTGTCACTTATCACTTTCTGTTCGCAAAACTCTACCACCGCTAGCTCTATTGGGAGTGCTGCAATCGGACTTCCGCGCATTTCTACAAAGGCTTCTGAAAATTTTCGTACCGCTTGAATTACGCCCTCAGCGTCCCACGGTTCAATAGGTTTTCCCAATGTGTGGAAAACGAGCATAGTCTCGAGTTTGTGAAGAAAATCAGTGAGAAACGTCTTCATGTCATGCCCTTTCTCGCTCACGACGCCAAGAATCTTTAGCGAGTCTTTTGCATTGCGCGAGGCAACTGCAGTACTAAATGTTTCAAGAAGTTTTTCTTCGCTAATGGAAAGCGTTGCACGCACCACGTCGGTTGAAATTTTTCCGCGGTGAAAACTCACCTGCTCAAGTAGCTTGGTAGCATCACGAAATGAGCCGTCCGCCGCATTGGCAATAAGTTGAAGTGATTCTTTATCAATAGTAATCTTTTCTTTTCGAACAATCCGAAATAAGGCAGACCCAAGTTCTTCATTGGTTGCCTGTGAAAACGCAATGTGCACACATCTCGAACGTATGGTCCCGGGCACTTTATGCGCATCGGTGGTTGCGAGAACAAACACGGCGTGCTTGGGCGGCTCTTCGAGCGTTTTTAGAAGGGCATTAAATGCTTCCATCGTCAACATATGTACTTCGTCAATAATATAAATTTTGTACTCTCCAGAAGCTGGAGCTAAGGCAATTTGTTCACGGAGTGTGCGTATTTCATCTATACCGCGATTGCTTGCTGCGTCAATTTCGAGAACGTCAAGATTATTTCCTCGCGCTATCGAGACACACTGTTCACACTTTCCGCAAGGGCCTTCACGTTTAGAAAGTTTTTCACAATTAAATATTTTTGCGATCAGGCGAGCCGCCGTGGTTTTGCCGGTGCCTTTGGGTCCGCTAAAAAGATATGCATGCGGAAGGTTTTTTGTCTCTTTATGAAGAAGTGTGATAAGCTGCTCGCGAACAAAAGCATTATCTATTTCTTCAATAGTTTGAGGACGGTAGGTTCTATAAAAACTCATA
>CAYSOR010000056.1:2827-3990 GCA_964432705.1 uncultured Gammaproteobacteria bacterium | reverse complement strand
TTATCATCCACCAGTTTATTCTCCTCCGCCGCCTCACTGACTGCCTGCGGATAGGAAACCACAATGTCGCCAAGCCGCAATACGCGATCAGGAGAATCTTGAAAAGGAACTGTCGTAACTGACGAGTCATTTAGAGGAAATGACAGGACATCCGTTGTCTCATCAAGTTTGCGATACTTTTGGTTGAGCCCCTTCATCCGTCGATCACCGGCAATAGTGACACTTACTTCCGTATCGCTTTTGATGCGTTTAGAAAGCGACAGGATAATCGCATCTTTAATTTTCTTTCGGTCAACCGGATAGTGGGATTCTGTTTGAAAGAGAATGTTTATCATAAAAATGTATCAGCGAATAACGAATCTGTACGAATAAGCGAATGATGAAAAGGCAGATAAGAAGTGTGCTTTTTTTACTCCCCAATTCGTATATTCGTAATATATTCGATATTCGTTGATAGTCCGAGTTTACTTGCCGAGCATTTGTTTCAGAAGGACAGATACTCTTCTTCCATCCGCTTGTCCTTTCACCGCTGCCATGGCTTTCCCCATCATAGGCCCAAAGTCTCCACCTGCGGAAACGATTGGCTCAAGAAGTTTTTTCAGCTCTTCATCACTCATTTGTTTCGGAAGATACGCTTCGAGAATTGTAAGTTCCGATTTTTCTTTTTCGACGAGATCAGCGCGGCCGCCTTTCTCAAATGCTTCGATCGATTCTTTGTGCGTTTTTACCTGTTTTTTAATGGTATCAAGGACATCGGCCTCGGTAAATTTTGCTTCGGCCTCAGCCCCATATTTGGCAATTGCGCTGTTATTTATTGCACTCAAAAGGAACCGAAGTGTATCTCGGCGATTCGTATCCCCTGCTTTCATGGCCTTCTGGAGTTGACTTTTAAACTCATCGATGAGCATACGTATTAATAACTTCGCCGTCCTGGGTGCTTCAGGCGTCGCTTAAGCTCTCGTTTCTTCTCTTTTCTGATCTCTGCCGGCTTCTGATAAAATTCTCTCTTTTTCAGATCCTGTAAAATGCCTTCATAAAGCACTTTGCGAGTAAATTTACGGATGAGTGAATCAGATGTATCTCCCGGTTGCGCTTTGACAAATACCATAGAAAAATAACACACCTCCTTACAATTTCCTCATCTTCTCTATACCACCTAATAT
>CAYSOR010000056.1:0-2817 GCA_964432705.1 uncultured Gammaproteobacteria bacterium | reverse complement strand
CGAGTCGTTGAGCTTAGTGTTTCTTGAGCCCGTCCGTAGTCCCGCTCAGCGGGACGAAGGAGGGCATCTACAACTTCCTCATCTTCTCTATACCACCTAATATATGCACGTGTAAATGGTTAATGAGTGCCGCACCCTTGCCGTTGGTTACCAATCGGTAGCCGACGATTTTTTGCTCTTGTATAACCTTTTTTATAACTCGAAATAGTTTTGCAACCAATGTTTCATCGGCATCGACAATCTCCGTAATGTGCTGTGTGGAAATTGCTAAAAGATGAACTGGCGCAGACGGATGAATGTCCTTAATAACCACGACGTCACTATCCTTATACACAAAATTCCCCGGGAGTTTTCCGGCTATGACTTGGCAAAAAATACAATCATTCATACGATTACTTTTTAGGCGCACACTTTCTTTATCACTTCAATAATCTCTTGTAATGTTCGTTTGCTTGGCCGCATGTCCGGATTTTTACTGCTGCCGTTTAACACCATGTGGCGGCTGGCATGCAGAAACCAGGTCGCGTCGGGTTCATCTTTTTTGAGTTGATCATGAAGCGGCGTCAGGTCAATCTCATCTTTCGGTAAGGATTTAATGCGCAGGTATCCCTTCTTCGGATCTTTACGAACCACAACCGCGTAGCCCATTTTTTGCGCAAGGTGAACAACCTCATCATTAACTGTTTCCAAACCAACGCCCTTCCCCCATCTTGTACTAAACTCTAAGCTCTTCTCTCTAAGCTCTTTCTCTGCCCAAACTTTGTTCTGAAATAATTTATAAATGCCGTCAAGTGCGTGCATACCAAGTTCGACAATCCGTATGGGGTTATCTGCGTGGATAAGCCGCCACCCATCTATTTGTGAAACGAGCCCAAAATTCCAAAAGTCAGCAGTTGGATTTGGAAAGAAAACCTCGCGAAAATGGTCAATTTCGTTAACTACCGCAACCATCCGCTCAAGAGCCGGATTAACTCCGTGTTCTCTCTTAACCTCTTGGTAGATAAGCATCGCGGCACAGGTGTCGCCATCTGTATGGTGGTGATCAAACTTCCCAAATCCCGTGTCAACGTGCATTATTTCCGGATTATCATCTGCAGGCTTATTTTCCAAAGTTTTTCCTGCTGGAACGAATGCAAGACTCGCTTCTTCCCAACCCGGGAGGAAGGTCTTAACAAGCCAAATCGATGTTATCGCATCCAAATCCGGGCCGATATGCGTGACGATCGTCTTCATCGACTAAGTATAGCGTTTTGAGGAATAAACCACAAGTAAGATTTTGTTCACTATAGGATATTTTTAATACGCTTGGGCGAAAAGCCATCGGTGGGTAGCGGGTTTACCGCAGTGGACACAGATTCCCGGCATCGCAGACGTGCCGGGTAAACCCTTTTGGTCTAAGGGCAAGCAGCGAGTCGAAGCTTTTGTTTCTTTTTTAATTTCTGCTTCGCAACTGGCCTCTTCACACCAAAAAGCTGAGATAAATCCGCGCTCGCCAGCCATAATCTTTTTAAACGCTTCATACGAGTCCACGACATGCGTATGGTCTTGGGTAAATTTCTTGTGAGCTGCCAGTAAAGAGCCTTGCATCGCTTCAAGCATCTGTGGGATTTCATCAACACTGACTTTGGTTTTTTGCATCGTATCGCGAGCTACAGCAGTCACCACGCCTTCCGCTGCTTCCTTATCGCCAATTTCAAGGCGGATGGGCACTCCACGCACTTCCCACTTGTTAAACTTAAAGCCCGCGCTTTCGCCTTCTTTATCGTCACATTTGACTCGAATTCCCATGCTCTTCAGTTTTTCTCTTTGGGCAATAGCGTACTTTATCGTTTGCGCACTCGACGCTGGTATGGGAATAAGGATCACCTGAATAGGTGCGATATTGGGCGGCATGATGAGTCCTTGATCATCTCCATGAGCCATGATGAGCCCGCCGATACTCCTGGTAGAAAGCCCCCAGCTATTTTGCCAGGGGTATAATTGTTTCCCTTTTTCATCCTGCACAGTCCAATCGAAGGCTTTGGCAAAATTCTGTCCTAAATCATGCGATGTACACCCTTGGAGTGCTTTGCCATCCGGCATAAGCATTTCATAGCTAAACGTTTGCTTGGCCCCTGCAAATTTCTCTGTTTCGCTCTTCACCCCGGCAATGCCGTAGAGAGCCATGAGATTTTGGTAGGTATCAACGTATGTGTCCAGTGCCCAACGGACCGTCGCCATAGATTCTTCATGAGAAACATGCGCACAATGTCCTTCTTGCCAAAGAAATTCGCTCGTTCGCAAAAATAAATACGTTCGCTTCTCCCAGCGCACGACGTTATTCCATTGATTGATGAGGACCGGCAAATCTCTGTAGCTTTGGGTCCACTGTTTGTACATTTCATACATAATCGTTTCACTTGTGGGACGGACGACCAATCGTTCCTTGAGTTCCTCTCCGCCGGCAATGGTTACAACCGCCATGTGCGGAGCAAATCCTTTTACATGTTCTTTTTCAAGGTTGAGGAATTTTTCTGGAATAAAGAGCGGAAAATATGCATTCTCGATCTTTTGTTTTTTAAAAAGAGGATCCATATACCGCTGAATTGCCTCCCACAGCGCATACCCATAGGGGCGAATAACCATGCAACCTTTGACCGGCGCATAATCAGCCAGCTGAGCCTTCAAAATCACATCGTTATACCAATCCGACAAATTCTCGCTTTTTTTCTTGAGTTCTTTTTTTTCAAAAGTTGCCATAGTTGATATAGTTTGACCGATTGATTCCCGGTATCAGGCGTAAAACCATGATCTGTTTTGATACGTTGATTCCCGGTA
>CAYSOR010000055.1:0-6743 GCA_964432705.1 uncultured Gammaproteobacteria bacterium | reverse complement strand
GTATTGCTAGTATTTCTCGTATTGCTGGAGATCGTGTCGCAGCGGGCATTGAGAAAGTCAGAAAAGGCGATATCGTCATCGACCCCGGCTACGACGGCGTCTTTGGCGTCGTCAAGATCTGGAAGGAAGGAGAAGAGAAACCGCTCCTTAATAGCTCAAAAGAGCAGTTGTCGATATTTTAATTAAACCGGAAAATTGCTTTTTTACTGGCAATGCGTATAATTCAAACGAATCTTGCCCACTGGTATTTTTATGGCTGAAACACTTGGATGTCCGTACGCAGTCGATGAGAAAGGAGTGGTTCGATGTGGTGTGCTTAAGGCCCTTGAGATAGCAAAATTAAAAATATCACAGATGGATTACGCCTTAACACCACACAGCCTCGCATTTGCCGGGGGGGGATCAAATACACACTGTGGTATTGATGATGCCACGCGACGAACTAGCTGTATCGGCTCACGCGTTTCCAAGGACAGATTACCCTATCTGATGAATGCGGTTCGGGAAGGAACAGTGCTGATACATCCTGAAAATGCGGTGGTCAGGGCGCGCATCTTTGACGCGTCGGTTGATGGCACTTTTTTTAAGGGATAGTTGAACAATTTTATTTTAGGCGTTGACGGCGGAAAATGAGGCATGATATGGTTGATGAGAGAAGGGTGGTGAACAATATTTATGGCAGAAGCAAAAGGAAATGAAAATCTGATGGCAGCAGCAAGCTACCTCCTTGGGTTTATTACCGGTATTATTTTTCTCCTCATAGAGAAACAAAGTAGTTTCGTGCGATTTCACGCAATGCAGTCGACGATTCTTTTTGGCGGTATTTTTGTCGCCAATATCGCCCTCGGGTTTATACCGTTTTTAGGATGGCTCGTCGGCTTACTTTTGACCTTCACAGGATTTATTCTGTGGATAGTCTGTATGTGGAAAGCGTTTCAGGGCGAAATGTATAAAGTGCCCTACGTCGGCGAGTTGGCAGTGAAGCAACTGGCGAAGATGGGAAAATAAGGAATGTTCACTACAAGAGCACAAGCTGGTAGACTTCTATCGGAAAAGCTCGCTTCCCATCGTGGATCGGATGCGCTCATCGTTGGATTGCCGCGCGGCGGAGTTGTTGTCGCATCGTCTCTCGCACAAGAACTTGTACTCCCACTGGATGCACTCGTCGTTAAAAAAATTCCAAGTCCTTTTCAGCCGGAGTTTGGAATCGGCGCGCTTGCGCCGGATAATGTATTCTACATCGACTGGAAGCTTGTACATCGGGTGGGAGCGGATGAGGACTACATCAAATCTCAAATCCGCCAGCTGGCGGACCAATTAAAACAGAAAATCCTTCTTTACCGAAAGGGAAGAAAGCCATTGATTGTCCGAGAGAAGACGGTCGTAGTGGTCGATGACGGTGCGGCAACAGGAGCAACGCTTGAGGCAGCGATTAAATGGTTGCGAAAAAAGAAAGCCAGGCGTATTGTCGTGGGGTTACCCGTAGCACCTCCTGAGGTAGTTGCAAAAATAAAGCCGGAAGTCGATGAACTTGTTGTTCTTGAAACACCAGGCGATTTCAATGCAGTCGGCCAGTTTTACAAAAATTTTCCGCAAGTAGAAGACAGTGAAGTAGTAAAATTATTACAATGAAACTTATTGTTGGATTGGGTAATCCTGGTGAAAAATACGCGAGTACGCGCCACAACATTGGGTTTATGGTCGTGGAACGACTCGCACACGAAATTGGAGGGTCAGCGATACCGTGGAATGAAGAAATGAAGCACCACGCGCTTGTTGCTAAAAAAGGCGAGATTATTCTTGTGAAACCCACCACATTCATGAATGCGGCTGGCGTGTCGGTTGCTTCTATTGCAGCCTACTACAAGATTGCTCCGAGTGACATCTGGGTCATTCATGATGATTTGGATCTCCCCTTGGGGAAAATTCGTATCCGCACGGGAGGAAGTTCTGCCGGGCACAACGGAGTGGAATCTATGATGCGGGAGCTCAAAACTGACGGATTCACACGGTTTCGTCTCGGCATCGGCCGCGGCATGGAGGCAACCGGCAAAAGCTCAAACAAAAACTTTCATCGCAGGTTTGTCATTGATTTTGTGCTTTCTAAGTTTCGTCGCGGTGAAGCTGGAGAGCTTAAGCACATGGTCAAACGCGGAGCAGAAGCCGTCCGCATCGCGCTTTTCAAAGGTCTCGATAAAGCGATGAATAGATTTAACTAGACGATAAGACAGTAAGACAGTCAGACAGTAAGATATGAAAGAACATCAATTTCGGCGATTGACTATTTGGCAACGGTCGATGATCTTTGTAACAAAAATTTATAAGCTTACAACTACATTTCCAAAAATAGAACAATATGGATTAGTTGATCAAATTCGTAGAGCCGCAGTATCAATTCCTCTTAACATTGCTGAAGGATCGGGTGCTGGTAGTAATATTGAATTTGTTCGTTTTCTTCTTATAGCAAAGAGGTCAGCATACGAAGTAATTACTGGACTTGAGATTGCAAAGAATCTTGAATATGGCAACAGTGTTGCGCTCGATTCTCATATAACTGAGGCACAGGAGATTGCTGCGATGATTGTAGGTCTTGTCAAAGAATTAAAAAGCCGTTAAATTCTCTTACTGTCTTATCGTCTTACGGTCTTACTGTCTCTAACCCATGCAAACAGTTGGTGATGTTCTCAAAAAATTTAATCCCCTCGAAGATAAATACATTTCCCGTGAGTTTCAGGCCTATGGCATATACCTTGCCGAGGAACTGTATGACTACAAGCACCGGGCGCTCTATATCCGGCTTGCCAAGACGATCCCGCGGGCAATTTTGGAAAAGGCATTAAGTTTTGTTAAGGACAGCAATGCCAAAAGCCGCGGCCGACTCTTTATGTGGAAACTCAAGAAATTGCGGAGTGGGGAAGAGTAAGTGATTATTTTGCTTTGTTGTATTCGAAAAGGGTGATGAATTTTTTTCTTTCGAGGTAAACACCAGTATCAGGCAAGGTTGATGAAGGTTGACCAGTTGTCTGCTTGTATAATGTGTCCGGGTTTTGCATTTCCCAAACATCATCACCGAGGTTTTGTTTTGCTTCCTGGACTGAGTTGGCGTGAAGGATAGTATAGGCAGAGTTTGCGAGAAAGTCCCCTACATGGACAATTTCTATATCCTTGAATGAACCGTTAAGGTTTTGTGTGTACGGTAAAGACGCTTCATTGAGGCGGTATTTAGTTGGAAGAGAATCTGTGACAATGATTCGATTTACGCGTTTATCATCCAATGCAGCTTCAAGTTTTGCATAGTAATCATCGACAAAAACTGGATGTGTTGCGCAATAGGTGATGCTGGCAGCGTCTTGGCAAATACTAAGAGCTTCGAGAGTTGTTGACCCGCCACTAATGCTATCGTCAAGTATATAGACATCAGCGTCTTTTACCGAGCCATGGACGAGCTGAGCTTTCACTTTGTTTTTCTTTCCTTCGCCTTCTGGCTCACGAACTTTCAGAGCAACAGCGAGATCTGCCTCTAGGTGTTTTTGAAAGGGGATAGCTCTATTAAAATTCCCTGCATCGGTCGTTACCACCACCCTGCGTCTTTGAGAATTATAGTCGGGGTTGTTTTTAATAGTTTCTGCAAACAACCGTGCTGATGTGAGATTAATAACAGACAGTCCATACGATTCACAAATTTGAGCCGCTTGATAACTGTGAAGGTCAAGTGTTGCAAGGTATTCTGCGCCAGCAACATAACGCATTGCCCGAGCCAGCGGTGGGACGGTTGCAACCTGGCTTTTTATTATTGCTCTTCCTTTTCCATCAGGCATATCTTTTCTTCCTCGTTTTTCCATTCGTGCGTCGAAGAACGGAGCGAAAATGCCGAGTCGCTTCGCGTTTGACCCTGCTTCATCAGGATTTTCAGTAAAGCCGGCACCTCCAAGGATCATATTGGCAAATGCTTCAGAAAAACTATCTTCAGGCATCCAGGTGAGAAGGAGAACGTGATCTGCTGAACCGACTAAGTTGAGTGGCATGCCGTTGTCAAAATGGCTAGTTGTAAATCTTATGCGTTCATCGCCAAATTTTTTTTCAAATGCATCAGTGAGGTCTCGGTGGTATCGAATAGTCTCAACCGAAAAAGCTAAGCCATGCGTTCTGTGGAGATTTTCCGTGTGGTTGTTCATAGCAAGCTAACACAGTGCGTTATAGCACAACTATGAGCTAAAATAAAGGAGGAGTATGAAACGGGTACGACTTATTATCTCCGGCGACGTGCAGGGGGTGGGGTTTCGGGCGTGGGTCCTGCGACAAGCGAGAGAACTTGAGCTTGTTGGGTGGGTAAAAAACCGCAAGGACGGCGCCGTTGAGGTGGTAGCTGAAGGATCAAAGGAAGATCTTGAGGAGCTGGTCAAGAGCTGTAACCATGGGCCGGACGTGGCATGGGTAGAAAAAGTGGATATCCAATGGACGGAGGCTACCGGAGAATTTATGGGGTTTGTGGTGGTATACTGAAAAGAGTGATAAGTGAGAAGTGATAAGTGAGAAGTTAAAACGTGCATGAATAAAATATTCGAGATTATTCGCAAGAAGCCGACACTATTCATCCTCATTTCAGTTGCATATCTTTTGGTTGTTGGGCTGCTTAAGTGGAGGTTTAAGCCACCGGTTGAATCCCTCGTCTATCTTGGTGGAGGATTTCTGGGGGTCTATTTCTTAGATTTTGCCGAAGCGTTCTTTAACCTCACCCCATCGCCGTTCCGAACCATACTTTTTGCAGGACTTTTTACTGCGGTTAGCTTCTTTGTGGTCACCTCATCGGGAAGTTTACTTGCCACAGGCCTCGTACTTTCGCTCTACCTTACGATCGTTCTCTGGCTGGTAGGAGAGTGGAGAGTTGCGGGAAGCCTCAATAGTTGGTACCGGATGGTCGCGGGGTCGGTGAGCCCGCAGGTACAGCGATGGGTTCTGGTCGCCTTTGTCGCGCTTTTCCTTTTGGAGACATACATGTTTGTCAGATGAAATTCGTCCTTGCGCGAGTTCTTCCAGTCGAGGTAATGTAAAAGCATGGGGAGAAAGCCAGGTAAACAGTCCCACAAATTTTCGCATCTAGATTCCGTCTACCACCTGTGGGGGTGGGTTGCGCTCACCTGGGCTTTATACCGGTATTTTTTGCGACTGCCGGAATGGGCTGACGAATTTATCTTTAAGCCGCTTGTGTTTGCAATACCGGTGCTCTGGTATGTACGGAATAAAGAGCGCCGGCCCTTGAGTTCGCTCGGGCTCACGAGTAAAAATCTCTTCACAAGTATTTATATTGGTCTCGGATTCGGCTTTGTCTTTGCGCTCGAGGGATTGGCTGCCAATGCCATAAAGTACGGCAAACTCCAGATAAATCCGATTGATGCATTTACCCAGTACGGGATGGTGACGCTCCTTGCCCTTTCATTTGCAACGGCGTTTTCCGAAGAGCTTTTGAGCCGCGGATTTGTCTTTAGTCGACTTCTGGAAAAATCAAAAAATTTACCCTACGCCTCGCTTGTTTCGACCGTTCTTTTTGTCATCCTCCATATTCCTATTCTCATGACTATGCACAAACTTCAGGGGGTTACACTCGTTCTCTTTTTCGTTACAGACTTTATTTTGGGACTCGCCAATAGCCTTCTTTTTTATAGCACCTCCTCATTGGTTGCCCCCATCCTTGTCCACATCTTCTGGAACATGACGGTGGCTTTATACCTTTAAGCCGCAAGCCATCCCCCGTCGACGTAGAGCGTTGCGCCTGTGGTGTAGGAGGCTTCATCAGAAGCGAGATAGACGACAGCTGAAGCAATTTCCTCTGGTTTTCCTGCGCGTTTGAGCGGCGCTTGAGAGAGGAACGCCTCGGCTTGTTTAGGGTCTTTGAGAATGCTCTCGGTCATTTCCGTTTCAATGACTCCTGGGCCAATGGCATTGACGAGAATTCCCATGGGAGCCAGTTCATCGGCAAGCGCTTCAGTGAGCGCTACAATGCCGCCTTTACTTGCACAGTAATGGGCGATTGATGGGAATCCAACTCCTACGCCACCGGAGGCTATAGAGGCGATATTAATGATTCGCCCCCATTTATTTTTGGCCATTTCCCGGGCGGCCGCTTGAGCAACCAAAAAATAGCCTTTGAGATTTGTGTCAATAGTTTTGTCCCATTGCTCTTCCGTCATTTCGAGAAATGGCGTAAACTCAGCAACCCCGGCGTTATTGAGAAGAATATCGAGTCGGCCAAACGTTTCTACGGTTTTTGTCACAGCCACTTGAATGTCTGCTTTTTTGGTTACATCCATTTGGATAGCGAGCGCTTCTTTTCCATGGGACTTTATTTCGGCAGCAAGCGCCTCGAGACGGTCAAGTCTCCGAGCTGTTACCGCAACTTTAGCTCCCTGATTAGCGAGAGCGATTGCCGAAGCTCGGCCGATGCCGCTACTTGCCCCGGTCACGAAGGCAACTTTTCCGGTGAGATCAAACATACATAATCATCGAATTACGTCGTTGATTTTATTCTAACATCCCAGTTCTCCCTGTGTGCAAGGGGTGAGGGTGTCGGTCGTCTTTACTTTTGGCGTACCTGGATCTTTCCCTGCTACCACATATTCTTGCCAACGGCTTGGAGTCTCGCCGTCGTGGTTCCACAAATTCCAAAAGTAGCGCCACTCATTCCAGCCGATGCCGAGATGTTTGACGTAGATGCCGCTTTCTGCGAGAAGTTTGCCGATTTTTCT
>CAYSOR010000054.1:2226-6821 GCA_964432705.1 uncultured Gammaproteobacteria bacterium | reverse complement strand
GGACGGCCGGCGTTGGAGCTTGTTCTCCACCGCGTTTGCGTTCGACCGAATAGAAACGGATGCGGTCGCCGCGGAAGATGAGGTCTACTTCACCAAGTGGGCCATTTCTGTGCTTGGCAATACGCAGTTTCGTGGGTATCTGCTCTCCCCAGGCAAGCTGATTGCTTTCTTCGCGGTAAATGAACATGACCACATCTGCATCCTGTTCGATCGATCCGGATTCACGAAGATCAGAAAGTTCAGGCACTCTCGTGCCTCGCGCTTCAACCGCCCGCGACAACTGCGAACAGGCTAAAACCGGTATCCGCAGCTCGCGGGCTAAATTTTTAAGGCTTTGGGAGATAATCGACACTTCCTGTACACGATTGTCAAAGTGCCTCCCTGAATCAGCTAGCTGCAAATAGTCGACAATGATAAGTTTTACCCCGCGCTCCACCTGCAACCTTCTGGCTTTGGTCCGCATCTCAATTATATTCATCCCCGGTGTATCATCGATATAAAACGGCGCCTCGGCAAGCTCCCCCATCGCCTCAGAAAGTTTCGTAAAGTCATCGTCAGAGAGCTTACCGGTTTTAAGCCTCCATGCATCAATGTCTGCTTGAGAGACAAGCAACCGATCAACAAGTTCTTCCTTGCTCATTTCCAAGGAAAACATCCCCACGGGAATTTTTTCTCGAACCGACACGTGTTGGGCGATATTGAGGACCATGGCGGTTTTACCGGTACCGGGACGGGCAGCTAAGATAAGAAGATTAGCGTCCTGCATGCCCGCGAGCTTTCCGTCGAGGTCGACAAAACCCGTGGGCACTCCCCGCAACCCCCCGGCTCTTTTATGTAATTCATCGAGCCGGTCAAAAGAGGAAGCAAGCGCGTCTCTAATTGCAATAAAATCCCTGCGTGTCGCCTGCTGGCTGATAGCAAAAATTTCAGCTTCTGCTTTATCTACAATCTGCTGCGCACTTCCTTCTTCACGAAACGCCATCTCGGTGATGTCGGCCGCTGCTTCTACCAGTTGTCTCTTGGTATAGTGTTCCTGAATAATCCGGCCGTATCGCTCTGCATGAGCGCTCGTGGGAACCACATTAAGAAGATCGCTGACATACGACGCGCCGCCAACATCTTTGAGTTTACCGTTTTTTTTAAGCTGCGCTGTAAGGGTGACGACATCGATAGGCTCATGACTTTCATAGAGCTCCAGCATCGCGTCAAAAATGTGACTATGCGCTTCTTTATAAAAATGCTTAGACCGCAAAAATTCAGCGACATCCACCATTGCGTCTTTGTCGATAAGGATTGCGCCAAGCACGGATTGTTCGGCCGTATCATCATGAGGAGGAACTTTGGGATTAGTCATGTTACTCAAGAACTACTACCTGTAACTCCGACGGAAGTTTATCTCTCAAAATCGTTAGCCTTGCTTGAGGTATCACACCCTCTTTCCCCATTTCTTTGAGAAAAGTTGAGAGCGGCGTAAGCTCGGAAAACATTTTTTGATTCAGATCTTTGCGGCCGTAGTGCATGGGAATGACGATTTTTGGCTCAATCTCAGTTATAACCTCAGATGCTTGTTTCGCGTCGATCGTGTAAAAGCCTCCAACCGGAATAAGGAGAATATCTACGCCATCGAGATTATCGACTTGTTCAGACAATAATACATGGCCAAGATCTCCGAGGTGCGCTACGACGACTCCGTCTATTTCCATACGGTAGATTGTATTGCCACCGCGCGCTTTTCCGCTTTCCGTATCATGAAACGAAGGAAACCCGATAACGGCAACTCCTTTTATTTCGTATTCGCCCGGACCGGTTATGATAAATGGTGATCCTTCAATTTGGTTCGTCGCATTGTGGTCTTGGTGAGCGTGCGACACCGTCACAATATCAGCCGCCGTATGTTTGGGAAATTTTAGTCCGACCATTTCGGAATCATACGGATCGGTAACAATAGAGGTGTGTTTTCCTCGAATTTTAAATGATGCATGACCGAGGGGAATGATATCCATGTTTAGACAGCACTAAATAGTTACTGGCCTTGCAATTTATAACAGATTCACGTATGCTTTACAATACTTGTTAGCTGCCTCAGATAAGGTATTATTTAAATCTTACATCTTACTGTCTCTTTTCTATGAATCGGGACGCAATCATCGCGACAGTTATCGGGTTCGGTATCGGGCTTCTCATTACCGGTATGTTCCTCGTTGGTCCCGGTATCGTCAGGTCATTACCCCCTCTGTCTTTCTCATTCCCCAAAATACAGTTACCCAACACAAAACCAAAACTAACGCCTTCTCCCAGCCCAACGCACCAAGAACGCCTCACGATCGATTCTCCTCTCCCGAACTCAGTGGAGACAAATCCACGCATGCTCGTGTCTGGCAACAGCCCAACTGATTCATTGGTCGTGATCGAAGGGGTACATGAAGAAATCGTCGTTTCTGCAAATGGCGACGGCAAATATGCCGGGACAGTGTCACTCGCAGAGGGAAAAAACGACATTGTCGTCACAAGCTACACCAACGGTAAACCAACACGTCAGTCAGTAACTGTTTTTTATACGCAGGAAAAATTTTAACACTATGAAGCTATCTCTTGTTGCAAGCGTTATCATCCCTCTTCTTATCGCGGGGTCTGTCTGGGCGCAAACCGGCTCGCCCACACTCACACCGACCATCAAGGCAACACCAACAACAGCGACCGACAAAAAGATCGAGGACCTCAAAGAACGCTTGGCGACAAAGGTTGCGGAGCTCTCTCAAACCCAGCGCCACGCTATTTTTGGAACTATTAAGACAACGTCTCTTTCGACTACAACCATAGAAACAACCACGAAGGACGTAAAAATAGAACTTACCGATGAGATTCAAATTTTTCAAATGATTAAAGGAAAACGAACGCAGCTTTCGACTGAAGATCTCGCCAAAGGCGATGTTGTCTCGGTCTTTGGCGAGTATGAGGCGACCCTTGATCTTCTCAAGGCAAAGATTATTTTTATCCAGGATGACTTCCCCCAACACATTGCGGGTGCGGTCACGGAGGTTGACGCAAAAGCTTTTACCCTGACGATTCAACCAAGCGAAGGACCAGGCTATATTATTGATATCGAAAAATCAACGAAGACTTCTCTGTGGGACGGTAGCACTATCGCAAAAAGTGGATTTTCGAAAATTCAGGCCGGAGAGGTTGTACACGTCATTGGAAGTCCGGTTCCGAAAAAAGAAAACCGTCTGAGTGCTGATCGGATCCTTAATCTCGGGAATCTCAGTGGCGGTCCGCGACCTACTCCCACAGCGCTTCCAACACCTTGACAACATATATTAACGTGTTACCATGTTAATATGAGAAAATTTAAGGCAGATCCCTTCCCCACTGACACTCCGTCAAGTTACCCGACTGCCGCGATGAAAGAGCTTTTTACTGCGATTGTTTCGCTCAAATCCACGGCAGAGGCGGTAAAGTTTTTCCGAGATCTTTTGACCATGGCAGAAATACGAGAATTTGCCAATCGCTGGGCTATGGTCAAATTGCTCTACCGAGGCGAGTCCTATGTTGCAATTGCAAATAAACTTAAGGTTTCTACGTCTACAGTCACGCGCGTAGCCCACTGGCTCAAGAACGGTTTTGGTGGGTACAAGGCTATTGCAGATCGTGTGTTTGAGACTAAGTTTAAAGACTCCGATGTTCCCGACCGCTACTATCGCACCGGAAAATACGCCGGCCTTCGCAAAACCCACATCCTCTAGTGTCATTTCGGCCTCGAGCCGGAATCTCGTTCGTACAAAGGCAGATCCCGGACTTGATCCGGGATGACAAGCTCACCTCTTGACATCTACATATCGACGTGTTAACATGTCGATATATTAACGTGTTAACACGTCAATATGACAGTTTTATGAATTTTGTCATTCTACCATCATATCCTTCTGAACTTGCCACGTCTGACGTGGTTTCTTCTTTGCGTCATCATAGCCTCTAATCCTCTTGCGCGCGGCTAAGACGAGAACTCTTTTTCTTTATCATTAATAATTCCCCTCTTTACCGTTCGCAGGAATGGTTTCCTGTGGCGAGAAAGGAGGTGATTGATATGCAAAGAAGAGGACGAGAAAACAGCGATGCTGGTATTGAAGCTGATCTTATGCGGCGACCGTGGACCCTCAATGAAGTGAAAACGAGGGCGTTAAGTCTAGGTAAGAAGTTTGAACCAAATGCAGAAATCGTTGGCCGACTACAAAATGATTTATCGAATAGTAACGTAGTTGTTTTGTTTACATCCGAGGACGTTAAATCTGCAATTGAGAAAGGTTTTCTTCCAGTGGAATTGGAAAGCCAATTGGTAGATTTGGTGTCTGCCGAAGGGCTTAACGATGTCGCGGTTATTCCAGTTGGGACGATTGATGCTCGTCAGCAAAAACAGGCCGCTGAATGGTTTTTAACCAATAACCGCTGTTGAGAGCTGATGTATTTCTCTAAGGACCCAAGGGGAATACATGCGTAGTATAATGACAAACATGAATGCAATGCTCATAACAAACCCAACAAACATCCGGTATCTCACCGGTTTTGTTGGCGTGGCGCCGGAGGAAAGGGAGAGTTAC
>CAYSOR010000054.1:0-2126 GCA_964432705.1 uncultured Gammaproteobacteria bacterium | reverse complement strand
GGATTTGAGGAAGCGAATTTAACAGTTTCTGAGTACAACAAGCTTAAGGAAGAACTAAGTGGCGTACAACTTATTCCGACAAAAAATATAATTGAGGAACTGCGGATGATCAAAAGAGAAGATGAAATCGAAAACATTCGGCAAGCGGCAAATCTCACAGATCAATGTTTTGATTTTATCCTTGGCAAACTCAAGCCGGGAGTAACTGAAACCGAAATCGCCTGGCAGATAGAGTTCTTCCTTCGAGGTTCGGGGTCAGACCTCAGAAAGCGCACAGTTCCGACCCCGCCAGCTACTTTAGCCTTCTCCCCCATTGTGGCGTTTGGGGAAAATACGAGTCAACCGCATTACAATCCGAATTTCACAAGGCCTGGCCTTGCCATGCAAGGCCAGGCCTTACGTAAAAACGATCTCGTGCTTCTCGACTTTGGCGCGCGCGTCAACGGCTACTGCGCAGACATGACACGCGTGGTATTTATCGGCAAACCGAAAGACGAGTGGATTAAGGCGTATAACGTGGTGCTCAATGCCCAACAAAAAGCATTGGATCTTCTTAAAGACGGCGTTCGAAGCGGTGCTACCCTTGATGCCGCAGCTAAAGAAGTAATTTCCGAATCAGATTTACCCCCATATCCGCACGGTCTCGGCCATAATGTGGGACTCGATATTCACGAAGCACCAAGGTTGTCCGTCAAGAAGGATGCGAACCTTCTCCCTGGCATGGTTTTTTCCATCGAACCGGGAGTGTATATCGAAGGCCAATATGGCATCCGCATTGAAGATCTAGTACTATTGAAACAAGACGGAATAGAAATACTTTCTCAATCAAGCAAAAAAATAATGATCTTATGATAAGTACACAACCGCTCAAGGGGTTTCGGGACTTTTTACCGGAAGAAGCAGCCAAGCGAAAGTGGCTGAGGGATAAACTCGCCCAAATTTGCCAGACGTGGGGGTTTGCGCCGCTTGAAACTCCAACGCTTGAGCCACTTAATATATTTGTCGGAGCTATCGGTGAAGACGAGAAACTATTTTTTAAGTTTAAGGATCAAGGAGATCGTGACGTGGCGCTTCGTTACGATCAAACTGTCCCCACGTGTCGCTTGGTTGCACAGTATCAAAACGAGCTAACATTCCCGTTCAAGCGCTACCAAATTCAACCAGCGTTCCGCGCCGAGAAGCCACAAAAAGGCCGCTACCGAGAGTTCACGCAGGTAGATGCCGATATTTTTGGTGTTAAAACTCCAGATGCAGATGCGGAAACAATAGCATTGTCTTTGGACATCTACAGGCAACTTGAATTTAAACAAGTAGTTGTTCGTATAAATACTAGAAACTTATTGAAGAATCTCCCATACGAAGCGCTCGTTTCTATCGACAAAATCAAAAAAATCGGCGATGATGGAGTACTCAAAGAGATGGAATCCCGAAGTATTCCCCTTGCAAAGGCAAAAGAATATCTTAATTATGTAAAAAATTTACAACCAAATGGGGAAATTACTTTTATCCTCAAATACCTCAAAGATTATGGATTTCCTGATGACTGGTATATATTTGACCCGACCATCGCCCGCTCATTCTCGTACTCCATGGGACCGATTTGGGAAGTGGAAATCCCGGAGGCAGGGGGACTCTCTGTCCTTGGCGGAGAACGCTATGATGGCTTGGTAGAAAAACTTGCCGGAAAAGACATTGGTGGGACTGGTTTTGGTTTGGGGTTTGATCGAACGCTTGAAGCAGCGGAGATGCTTAGCCTTATCCCAACTCTCACCACTGTAGGAAATGTCCTAGTCACCGTATTTTCTTCACAACTTCTGCCAAATGCGCAAACAGTTACCAAACGACTTCGTGACAACGGCATATCTGTGGATCTCTACCCCACCGTAGATAAACTTGATAAACAACTAAAATATGCAGACAAAAAGGATATACCCTACGTGATCATCCAAGGACCGGAGGAACAGAAGAAAAACGTAGTTACGCTGAAAAACATGAAAACTAAGGAACAAGACAAAATGACAGTTGAGCAAGTCATTGCAAAACTTAAAAATTGATACATTCTGACCTATTAATTCCCGGTATCAGGCGTAAAACCATGATCTGTTTTGATACGTTGATTCCCGGTA
>CAYSOR010000053.1:0-7021 GCA_964432705.1 uncultured Gammaproteobacteria bacterium | reverse complement strand
CAATCTGGCTCGCACAGGGAAAGCATACTATACTGGAATAGATGCGTATCGTTGCCTTCGTCTTCTTTTTTATTCTTTTTTCCTTTTTTTCTCCGTCTCCCAGTATTGCAAACAATAATGCAGACCCGGTTAATTCAAGTATTTCAACCAGTACCACGTCGCTGCCTGCAGACGGCGCAACAACCGCGACCATTGCCGTTACGGTAAAAGATAGTTTCAAGAATCCTTTATCCGGGGATCATATTAAATTGACTGGCAGTGGCGATTCAGAACTGGTTATTAACGGAGGATCTGTTGGTGTAAATCATCACACTGCGGCCACAGATTCAAATGGAAAAGTCAATTTTACCGTAAGTAGCCGAAACATAAGTCCGGGAACGGTCACATTCACCGTTACCGACACGAGTAACCTCCCGCCGGTCACCCTGGGCAGCGTACGCATAACATTCACTCCTGCGTCGCTCGCGCCGGATACTTCCTGTAAGGATTCTGCACCCACTGGTGCCCCAATGTTACAATCCGCAGTTTCAAATGGCGCAAACCAGATAACCTTAACATGGAGCCAGGCAACAGATCCGGTGAGTTATTATCTTGTCGCCTATGGCACGTCATCGAAACAGTACGCTTATGGAAATCCCAACGTTGGCACAAAAGGCACAACCTCATATACCGTTGGCAGCTTGGCAAACGGAACAATGTATTATTTTGTGGTAAGAGCCGGTAACGGATGCGCTCCGGGAAGCTATTCCAACGAACTTTCAGCTGTAGCAGGAGGGATAGTACAAACGCCCACTGCAACACCCACTCCCGTTCCAAATCCGCCTACACCACCGCCAACAAATGCCCCAATGCTCACCGAAACACCCATCCCGCTAGCACCAACGCTTGTCGCAGATGTTTCAAACACAAATATTTTACCGTACATTGTTATGATACTTTTCGCGCTAGGAGGGATCAGCATTGTAGGGATTATTTACTGGAAAAACAAAAAGACTGGAGAGGAACCTCTTGAATCTATCGAGGAACATCAAACCGAAAAAGATTAACGTACTAGCTTGCTCCCCGCACCTTTCGACAAATAAACTACGTGCTGTGTGGATTGATGCAACGACCAATTCAAGGACCGTCCCTCAAATACTGAGTTTCACCTCTCCTGACTATTTACTCTATAGAAAATGGAATATCTATCGTTTGGTTAGTTGAGAGTGCAGTATATATTTTATAGGTAAACTCGTTGGGAGATAAGTCGTAAGACTGTTTTGCAGATCGAATTGCTTCGTCATGATTTCCTAATTTATCTTGTGCGATCGCATTAAGTAACCACAGTTGAGAATTTTGTGGAAATATTTGAAGTGATTTTTGGATAAAATTCTCGGCCGTATGTGGATCTTTGTAGAGAAGTAGCGTTGCTGGCAGATCGAAATATGTTGAAAAAACAGTACCATATTTTGTCGAAGTAGTAAACGCTTCAATCGCACGATCGACCTCTTGTTTTTTTAAATAAATAAAGCCAAGCGTGTGCCAATTTGTTGCATTTGGATAGAGTTCAATTGAGTGTCTTGTATGCTCTTCTGCTTCCGTTAAACGACCAGATTGACCAAGTAGGACACCAAATTTGTTTTCTAGATAATAATCGTCTGGATTATCCTTGATATCGTGAAAAACGAGTGTTAATTCATTTTTCCAGTCACGCGTGCGCTCGTTAGTTCGAACCAATAATATACTTAGGATAGCAAGTAAAGCGATCAAGACAATAGTTTTGACTTGTCTTCTCTTCAGCATGATTTGATGAATAAGCAGGCCAATCATGCCAAGGATACCTACCAGCGGAAAATAGAGCCAGCGCGGAGATGCCGTGAGGTCTAATGGCATCAGTTGGAGATGAAATCCCACACCAATCAACAGCCACAACGAAAAAAACAGATATAATCTTTTATGATTCGTATCTTTGAGTATTAGTTTCCCGACAATAAGAGCAAGCACGATAAAGGAGGCATCAATAATGAAGGGTAGACCAAGACTCCTAAAATTAAAAGATTGTATAACAAAAAATATGGAAGATAAGTCTTTGGGATAGAAAACCAATCGTAGATAATACGCAATAAGGAAAGGAATATGAAACAGTCGGTCCCAAATTGGTAGTTTTGTAATCGGTGAGCTAATTATTGGCGTGTATATAGTAAGGTGCGCCAATCCAAAACGAAGTAGGCTATACAAAAAAACCGTCACAACCAAGACGCTCAATGAAGAAATAATTTTTTTGCGGTGCAAAATATCGTAGACAGGAAGTATCAGAAAAAACAGTAGACCTGTTTCTTTGGAAAGGAGAGAGCAAAGAAAGAGAAGCACAGTCGCGCTTTTCACATAGATGGATTTAGATCCTTTTAACCACAGCAATACACCGCTTATGCCGAAGAAAAAGAAAAGAGGTTCTTGAAAGGCTGAAATATAAAGCACAGATTCACTATTTGCGGGATGAATGAGAAAGATAAGGGCTAGGAACAAGGCAAGCGAGATAGATATAGGTGCCAAAAGTATGTAGAAAAGAGTAAAAACCAAGGACGAGTTTATAATATGCACAATCAGTTGAACGAAATGAAAGGAGAACGGATTGGGTCCAAAGAACGTATATAACAATGAAAATACTGTCATCATTAAAGGTTTGTAATATATTCCGCTGCTTTCTCCACCATGAGCATTGAACGTACTTGAACCAAAAAATGAGGGAAAATTATTAATTGAGTGGGAAAGTTGGTTATTCAGAATCTGATCACTGTCATCAAGGACAAATGCATTGTTCAGCGACATTCCGTAGACAAGAAACCCTATAAGGGTCAGAAGGAGGAAAACAATAAAAAATGAGTGCTGCTTCAAAAGGTTTTTCGTTAAGAACATAAAATCAAGAGTTGAGTTTAGTTTACAGCTCATCCATATTAATATAACGTAGATGAATAGAAAAGGATTTTTATGAAGAAAATCCTGTTTTGTCTCAAAGTAATATCAGTTCTAGTTCTCTCCCTATATTTGTTAACAATTGCGCACTTTAGTATTGAAGTTCCAAATGTATTCGCGCAACAGGGAACACTCATCTGGAACACCAAAGCGCCGATGCCTACACCAAAAGCGTTATTTGGGTTAGTAACAACGAACGATGGTAAAATTTATTCAATTGGGGGACAGTATAGTAGCTCAAGAGCCGATGCGCCGTTGGCAGAAGTTTATCAGTATGATCCTATATTGGATACTTGGACCAGTCGAACAAGTTTGCCAAAGCCTACGTTCCAAATGGGTACAACGGTTGGGAGTAACGGAAAAATATATGTGATTGGTGGAATTTCATCTGATGGCCTTGGTCCCAACTATATTAGTTCTCGTGTTGAAGAATATGATCCTGTAGCCAATACATGGACTGATCGCACCCCCATCCCAACTCCGAGATATGGATTAGCAGCAGTGGCAGCAACGAACGGGAAAATCTATGCTATCGGAGGCGTAAATACGTCTGGTATCCTATCCACAGTTGAAGAATATGATCCCGAGACAAACACATGGAGAAGTCGTACGCCTATACACAACTTTCGTTACTCTTTGGCAGCTGTAGCGACAAGTGATGGAAAAATCTATGCTTTGGGAGGAATAGCTCCTGTGGGACCAGGCTACCCACCGGACAACTCACCAATGGCGGTAGAATCGTATGATACTACAACAGACACATGGACTAGTCGGACTAGCATGCTAAGTGGCGGCGGAATCGGGGCGACGCTTGCAGATAATGGGAAAATCTATGCTATCGGAGGCGACGGCGATTTTCCATATTTTGCGAGAGTACAAGAATATGATCCAGTAACAGATACATGGGCGCAATTGCCTTACAGGCCAATACCACGTTATTATGCAGGTGTAACAACCAGTAATGGAAAAATTTATGCAATGGGTGGGCTTTCAGTAAACGATTCACTCTTAAATATTATTGAAGAAGCGACTATAAATATAAATGAAGCACCAACTGTTGATGCAAACGGACCGTATCAAGCTGATGAAGGTGTAGCAGTACAAGTTAGTGCAACTGGAAAGGATCCGGAAAATGGACCCTTAACTTATGCCTGGGATTTGGATAATAACGGTAGCTTTGAGACTCCAGGACAAAGTGTAACCTTTTCTTCTGCAGGACTAGATGGTCCAAGTACCAAGACAATCGGAGTACAAGCAACTGACAATGGAAATTTAACAGCAACAGATCAAGCAACTGTAAACATTACTAATGTTGCACCAAATGTTATAACAATTACTGCTCCAACAGACCCTCAACTAGTTAATACAACAATTAATACCAGCGCAAGCTTCACTGATAATGGGATACCAGATACCCACACGGCAGTTTGGGATTGGCAAGATGGGACTAGTACTGGCATAGTCACAGAATCCAATGGTTCCGGAACAGTTACGGGTTCTCATACCTATACAACTGCAGGGGTGTATACAATTACTCTTACGGTAACTGACGATGACCTTGCTTTTGGATCTAACCAGTTTATGTATGTTGTCGTGTATAACCCGGAGGGGGGATTTTTAACTGGGGCTGGTAGATTTGATGCACCTGTAGGCTCAATTCCAGCAAACCCAACAGCGAGTGGCATGACAAACTTTAGGACTAATGCTAAGTATGTAAATAATGTTTTAACTGGAGCAACAAGACTTAATTTTAGAGATGGGCAGTATGTCTTTGGCTTTGATTCAACAGCATACGATTGGTTAACAGTAACAAACGGAAATCTTGCACAGCTTCATGGTAGCGGTACAGTAAACGGGTTAGATGGTTATACTTTCCACGTAACAGCTTTGGACAATTCACCCGATACAGTGAGAGTCCAAATTTGGGACGCAACCAATACTATTGTGTATGACAACAATACTTCATCCGTATCTAATGGAAACATCGAAGTGCATAACTAATAGAGTTACATTCCTCGATTGATATATTCTCCCGAAGGTAAAATTTTCAGCTCAGCGCGGCTTGCGACAGATAAACTACGCGCTCTATAGATTGTTCCAACAGCCAATTCAATGACGTCATCCCTTATTTCTCTGACCAAAAATGAAGCTCCGTGGGCTTACGCCCACGGTATCTTCTCCGCGTGCTTCGGCGGAGCGAAATCCGCCGAAGCAGAAAACTCTTCGCATTCATCCACGGGCTTATGGTTCGACTTTACTCACCATCCTGAGCCAGTCGAAGGACGCCCGTGGTTTTCTGCGAAGGCGGATAAACACATCCCTTATCACCGACAATTCCGCTATGAGGAATGTTACCGGGAATTTTTATCTTATCTCCCGATTTTCCAGACGCCCTTCTCGCGGAACGCGGGTATAGTCTGGCGCTTCGCCTGGTTGAGAAGTGCTGCTAAAGATGTTTGTTCCTTTTTAGCATAATCAGCAAGGGATATAATCTCTTGGGCTTTGAGATAGGCAATGCGCTTATGAAGCGATTCCATAAGTGCACGCGCAAGAATTGTTTCCATGACCGTCATTTTTTTATCATCACGATACTGCGTAAAACTTTTATAATACGTCCGCTTCTCTTTGTCCCGTACTATGACGGGAGGAAATCCTAAACGGAGGAGTTGATAATTGATAAGTACTCTACCGATTCTGCCGTTTCCGTCCATAAACGGATGAATCGTTTCAAACTCCAGATGAAACCGTGTGATTTTTTCCACGAAATACGTCTCATGATTGCTCGTATAGTCCACTAACATGTGCTCGATTCTCTGAGAAATATGTTCCGGAGCAGAAGCAATGAATGACCCCACTCGAACGTACTCATTTGGGCCCCGGAACCGTCCTGCAATCTTGTCATTGATGGCGCCCACGAGCATCTTATGCAGAAGCAATATGAGATCTTCCGATACTTCTGTACCTTGCGATTTTGTCTGTATATATTCCATTACTCGTGCCAGATTTTTTGCCTCAAACACCTCCCGCAGGGAAACATCGCGGGACACTTCCATTTCCAGAAGTATTTTTTCCGTTTCGGCAAGCGTCAGCGTGGAGTTCTCGATAGCGTTTGAGTTATATACGCTCTCTGAGAGTTCTGTCTCATCTATCATGCGAAGCAAGCTCTCTTTTCCCGTGCGCAACCGGTCATACACCTCTTTTAACTGTTTTATTCTACTGCGAAGCGGAAGTTGAATCATGAGAGAAGTATATCGTATTCACGGCATTTTGTCAATATACCGTGAATTTAGTCATAAATTACTTCATGTTCACGGTATTTAAACTTCTTTTCTATGTGTTGCTCCGGGCGGTAGAGGAAGTTTGGATTTCTTACACGATCTAACAATAATTTCTTCATTTTTTCTTTGGCAACCTTCTATGATGAATAACTTTCCCTAACCCCATTTTCAAACCTCGACCTTCCATCGCTTTATAGATGATTTTTTCTAATTTCTCTCGATATTCTTCTGTATCAGCTCGTTGGAATTCCGGGAATAATTCCGGAGATTCTTTTTTGAGAAATTCGAACAATCGTGCTTTTATCTTTGGGCTCAGGTTAATATGTTCAAACCACACTTCTTTCACTCCAACCTCCTGTAGTTTGTCGAGAAGCTCGTTAATTTTCGCTTCATTACTAGCAAAATGCGGCAAAATAGGACCAATAAACGCATAAGTAGCAATCCCTGCATTGTGCAGTTCTCTCAATGCTTGAATCCTAGCACTCACCGGAGGCGCTTTGGTTTCAAGAAATCGTGAGACTTTGTCGTCAAGAGTGGTAACCGTGAATCCTACCGCAACGTCTTTCAATCGTTTCAACACATCAATGTCTTGGGTAACGAGCGGAGACTTGGTTTGTATGGAGACATTTCCCTCGTATCCAAAATCAGCCAGTACTTCGAGGCACTTTCTGGTGAGGTGATATTTCGATTCGATTCCCACGTAGGGATCGGTCACGGAGCTCAAAAACACTGAACCGAAGTTTTTTGTGTTTAATTTCTTTTCAAGCGCTGTTAACTCCTTCTTAAGAAGT
>CAYSOR010000052.1:0-7090 GCA_964432705.1 uncultured Gammaproteobacteria bacterium | reverse complement strand
GTCAGGTATTTAAAATCAAAGGAAATAGAATCTGTCAATGATGTATTGGTTTTTGGAAAATTAAAGATTAATTTCTTTGAAGTTACTCATAGTATAATGGATGCTTTGGGCGTCATTATACAAACTCCGTTTGCCAACATTGTGAATCTTGGTGACTGGCGGTATGATCTTGACCCGGTAAGCGGTTCAAAAACTGATTTTTCCCATCTTGCTAAATGGAACACTAAAGCCACGCCCTCTATCCTCATGATGGAAAGTCTAGGTTCCACAACAGAAGGTTCCCAGCTTTCAGAACGGGAAGTTCTTAATAATATACGAAATATTATTATCAAAGCTCCAGGCCGCATTATTGTTGGCGCTTTTTCGTCTATGATTGAAAGAGTGGGACAACTCATTAATGTTGCGGAAGAACTTGGAAAAAAAGTAGTACTTGATGGCTACTCAATGAAAGTTAATATGGAAATCGCCAAAGAAATCGGCTATCTTAAATTTAAACCTTCTACCATTATTGATATTAAAAATATCCGCGATTATCCGCCGCAAAAAATTATTATTATCTGCACCGGCGCGCAGGGTGAAGACAGGGCAGTATTAATGCGAATTGCGAATGGTGAGCATAAGTGGGTAAAAATTGAAAAATCCGATACGGTCATTTTTGATTCCTCTGTTATTCCGGGCAACGAACGCACTATCCAGCGCCTTAAAGATTCGTTATATCGCCAAGGCGCCGATGTAATTCATAAAGAAATTATGGATGTACATAGCGGAGGCCACGCGTTTATTGAGGACATCAAACTTCTGATTAATCAAGTAAAGCCTCATTATCTTCTGCCAACTTATGCCAATCATTATTTATTAAGAGAAGCAGCTAAAGTGGCCGAATCAATCGGTTTTCCTAAAGAACGTATTTTTATCCTTGATAATGGCAGCATTGCGGAAATAGATGAACAGACCTTAAAAGTGTCAAAAGAAAAAATTCCAATTGAATATGTTTTTGTTGACGGTTTGGGCGTGGGCGACATTTCAAATGTCGTGCTCCGTGACCGGCAGTTAATGTCAGCTGATGGCATGTTTGTGATTATTGCCGTTGTTGACACTCAAACAGGAAAAGTTAAAGGTGAACCAGATATTATTTCCCGCGGTTTCGTCTATATGAAAGATTCAAAAGATTTATTAAGACAAACCCGTAAAAAAATAAAAGAGACAATTACTCAGAGTACTGTTCCCGGTGCTGAAATCAATTGGGTTTATATTAGAAATAACCTGCGGGATAAAATTGGGAAGTTTCTCTATGTAAAGACACGCCGCCGGCCAATGATCTTGCCGGTAATAATTGAAATTTAAAAATTTATAATTTATCATTATAAATATGCTACGAATTATATCGGGAATACAGCCGTCGGGAAAACTTCATATTGGCAAAAAACTATGGGTGAACTTGACAAAAACACAAAAAAGTCATATTACTTTAATGAATCTCGAAATGGTTTCAGAATTAGTCACGCTCTTTGACAATTCGCAGAGAGGAAAAAGCGGTGTCCTAGAGCGCCGAAATTTTCGACAATCATAGCTAAGAAAACTATCATCAAAACAGAAAGGAGAAAAGCCATGAGTAGCAAAGAAGCCAAAATGAAGAAGTACACCATTCTGACCGGCGATCGGCCCACCGGCCCTTTACATTTGGGCCATTACGTCGGTTCGCTGCGTCAACGGGCAGAGCTTCAGTACCAGCACAAGCAGTTCATCATCATCGCTGATGCGCAGGCGCTCACGGACAACGCGGAAAATCCGGAAAAAGTTCGCAAGAACATTCTCGAAGTAGCGTTGGACTATCTCGCCGTGGGTATTGACCCTAGTGTCACGACTATCTTCATCCAGTCGCTCATACCAGAACTCACCGAACTCACAATGTATTATCTCAACCTAGTAACTGTCTCTCGTCTCCAGCGCAATCCGACTGTCAAGGAGGAGATTAAGCAACGCGGATTCGGCACCAGCATTCCTGCTGGGTTCCTTGCGTATCCCGTGAGTCAAGCCGCGGACATTACCGCTTTTAAGGCGGATTTGGTGCCCGTGGGCGAGGATCAGCTTCCCATGATTGAGCAGACGACCGAGATTGTGCGTAGCTTCAATCGCATCTACAACTGTTCTGTTCTTGTCGAGCCAAAGGCACTTCTTTCAAACGTTCCGCGACTTCCCGGAACAGACGGCAAAGGCAAGATGAGCAAATCGCTCGGAAACGTGATTTCTCTGAGCGACAGCGCCGATACAGTGCGACAAAAGGTAAAGACGATGTACACAGATCCCAAGCACCTGCGTGTGAAAGATCTAGGCACGGTGGAAGGAAATCCAGTATTCGCGTATCTGGATGCATTCGATCCAGACAAGAAGAACCTCGAAGCAATGAAGGATCACTATCGACGAGGCGGACTTGGGGATGTCACTGTCAAACAGCGACTCCTTGAAGTTCTTTTGGCGGAACTCGATCCTATTCGCGCGAGGCGCGAGCAATTCGCTCAAGACCCGGCGCATGTGATGCGTATCCTCAAAGAAGGCACCGAAGCGGCCAGAGTGGTTGCTTCCCAGACCTTGAGCGAGGCGCGCAAAGCGATGCGTCTCAACTACTTCGCAAATGAGTAAAGGAGGTGTGTTATGTCTGAGATTGTTCGCATCGCGACGAAAGCGATGAGAATGATGTTCAGAGAGCAAGACGATCCCGAGTTCGTCCTCATTTCCTTTCCCGGCAGTTCCGGCGCAAGGGTGTCAATTTTTCGGCATTCTCGCACCAATTCTCTCTATGCGGTGAAGTGCGTCAAGAACTCGCGCGTTTCGCTCGTGGATGAAATTGCCAGAAAAGAAATCCTGATGCCATACCTGCGGGACCATCTTCCAAAGGTGTTGTGGTGTCAGATCGTAGACAGCTTTGAGGTCATGATCTCTGAATGCAAAGGGGTGCACACACTGCACCACCTCATTATAAACTCTGATGTGCCGCATAGCCGCTTACTCGTTGTCTGGAAAGATGTCGTGGAAACGCTTGTGCACACATGGAAGACTTCACAGCGCCCGTTCCAAGAAGTACTTTGTCCGCGGTTCTTTCCAGCCCGCGTTCAGAGAATTCAAGATGGGCTCCGCCGCATGGCGATCGGCAATATCCAGCTCTCCGAATGCTGGGACTTGCCGGTTTTCGTAAACGGCAACGAGTATCCCTCCGTTTCAGAATCTCTCGAGAAAGTTGCCCAAGCTGGAAAACCGGCAATGGGAGTGGTATGTCACGGAGATCCGCAACCCAGTAATATTGTAGTTGGAGAGAACGACGCGTGGTACTACGTAGATTGGGAATGGGCCGGTCCACATCAGGACTGGCGGATGATGCTAACCCACCTCTATGGTTGGTGGTCAACTCGCTGTCTGGTGTTGGCTTCGGACCCCGCACTGCGGGTGTCAGAGGGGCGGATCGAGATGGAGCACAAAGCGTTCATCCCCTTCCATCTGCACTCGTATCAGGATATCGCGATGTCAGCAGCCTCTATGATGTCTGATGGCTTACCCAGCGAGGAGACTGTACGCGACATCAACAGGTTTTTGGCGGCTCTCTACTTCGGAGAGTTGCGATTCCTTGGACTGTGGGGTCGGGAGGCGTTCGCCTCCACGATGCTTGCGCAAGCCATTATCACCGCCAACCAACAAGGGCAAGGAGAAAACACTCAACCGTTCCAATTCCCGCAACGAAAGGAGTAAACCAATGTACAGAATATTCATGTGTCAGGAAAACTTCGACTTCGTCGCGCGGGCACTCACGTACCTTGCTGGGGAAGTCGGAGCGAGAGAAAACGATGAGAGCTTTTGGGTCTGCTACGGTAGCTTCGTGTTGAATCAGCAGACACCCGAGAGCGATCTCGACCTTCTCTACATTCATAATCAGCAGCTACCCGTCCGAAGATTTCAGTTATCTTTCGAGGGACATCCAGTTACCGTTTACTCGCTTAACAAGAACGACTTTGCGAGCGACGGCGAACAGAAGCTTTTCGGGGGATACTTCGGCGGCAAAGTACTCAACCCTTACACCATGTTCTTGGCTTCGCAGGAAGATCAGAATCTTATTGCAAAAGTAGGTGGAGCGTTTATTGGTCCATTTGCCGCAGCGATGGCAAGGCAACAGGAACGAGAAATTGCTACGCGGGCAAACCTCGTGGCAGATTCTGTACTTGCTCGCTTCTATCTCTGTCCATGGTATCGAAGCTATTTCTTGTGTTACTATATCTCCCCTATCTTTTCACAACTTTGGGAGAGGATGAAAGAAGCGATACCGTTGTCTCTCGTGGAAGCAGGAGTTGTAACTCGAGACAGCAACGGATTCCGCTATTACCGCATTCTCTCTGATGAGGAGCTACATGAGGAAACCATAAAGGCTGTAGCTCGCTTCTGGGCACTGGGAAGTTGTCTTCACGGCGGCATGCCGGACTTCCCAACATATTACATCCAGAAGGCGGAGCAATTCATCAGAGAAAACAGCTTTGAGAGCCGTTGCGAGGAGATGATGCGGTTCCTCCGCAAGCAATCGACTCATCAAAACAAAGGAGGTTCCCATGGCACTTG
Organism: uncultured Gammaproteobacteria bacterium; assembly: GCA_964432705.1. Classification (GTDB taxonomy): domain Bacteria; phylum Patescibacteriota; class Microgenomatia; order UBA10105; family UBA927; genus 01-FULL-43-11b. Next base: position 2,491 of record CAYSOR010000052.1, on the reverse strand, counting down.
AGAAATGGCTTCTCGAAAGAGTGCGTCTGGCGGCTTCCGAGGCGAACGATAAAGTAAGACAGTTCGCTCTTGAGACGTTTGCAGATACGCCAAACGACGAGTTCGCTGAGATACGGGAAGGATTCGTGCGGGTCGGCGTCTGGACCTTGCAGAATCCGTTACCTATCTTCAAAGCGATGCGACATGGAAAGCTTTTCACCATTCTTGTTGGAATGCGTCCCACTTCAACCTTTCATCTCGGCCACCTCACGCTGATGCGAGAATTGCATTGGCTCGTCGAGCACGGTGGACAACCAATCTTCTTGTTCGCAAGTTATGAAGCGGGCAAATTTATATCAACTGACGATACCAAACTTGAAATGATACGGTTTGGGAAAACATACTTGCAGTTTACGGGTGCTCCATTGCCTGAAACTGCGGTGAGTTTTTCTGACAGGGAATGCCAAGAGTTTCAAATTCTCGAGGATCGCGTTGCGGAAAATCTGACGGCGAGAAAAGTTCTGCAGTTGTACGGTTGGGATGAAGGTGTGTCAGTCGCTACGCTCCGCATTCCTGTCATCACCGTTGCAGCTTTCCTTTTCCCCGTCGTTCGCTTCCCGAAATGTCCAACTCTTGTTCTTTCTGACATCCACCAGATCACGCACGCGGAAGCCACCAAGATCGTTGCGCGACAACTCAAGCTGCCACTCCCGAGCTACTCGTACCGTATGCTTCTTCCGAGTCTGGAAGGACCTGCGCAGAGGATGAGTGTGAAAAATCAGAAATCCGTCATTTTTTTGAACGAGACTCGAGAGCAGATTACGAACAAACTGCAACGAAGTTTTTCCGGCGGTCGTTTGACACCAGAGGAACAAAGGAGACACGGTGGCGATCCGCATCGTTGTTCTTTCTTCAAAATCGTGGAGGTTCTTCAACCCCGCGACGAAACAACCCAGATATACCAAGAATGTGTTTCCGGCGCATCACTCTGCGGCGAATGCAAACAGAAACACATACTGGCACTCGTGGAGAAAACCCACAAGTCGTCTGTGTTGTAGTTTACTACAAGGCCCAACTGTGTTACGCACGGTTTGGGCCTTTTTTCTTTCCGCCCCGATAGCAAGCGGGTAAAAAACCGACTATCGCCAAAAACGCGCCGAACTCTCTAAAAATCCGGAGTATATTAAAAAGATTTTAAAAGGCGGCGCCGATAAAGTATCGGCGATAGCCGAAAAAACCCTCAAAGAGGTCAAACAAAAAATCGGCTTGATGATTTAAATTGTAATTATCTAAAAGATTTTTTTACTTACTACTTATAAATTTATCCTATCCGCACGATCGTTAGAATAGGATAAATTATTTTTTTATTAGACCAATTAAATCTCTTTTTACCCTGTTTAAAATCAGCTCATTTTTGGCTTCAATGTTAAGGCGGACTAACGGCTCGGTATTGGATGGCCGCAAATTCAGCCAAAAATCAGAAGTTCTCACTGTTAAACCATCTAACCAATCTATATCGTAGCCCTCAAAATTTTGAGCTATTTTTTTAATCAATTCTTGCAGATTAGCTATTTTTCCGCCAGAGGCGCCTGCCCGTCCGTCAGGCGGGGATCCACCTTTGGTGGAAAAATTCATCTCGGTAATAGAAACATATTTAGAAAGTTCTGAAACCAAAACTGACAAACTTTTTTTCTCGCTGCTCAAAATTTTAATCATTGTAAGAAAAGTGATAATGCCCGAATCTGTATAAAAATTTTCCTTAAAAAAATAATGGCCGGAAGTTTCAATGCCCAAAATTCCACTCACTTCTTTTAAACAACTCTTAATAAAGGTATGCCCAACTTTTTCACGGATTGCTTCGCCGCCGTAAATGTTTATTATATCGGAAACAATCTTGCTTACAGTCGTATTAAAAACAATCTTACCGAAAGGATGTTGCTTCAAAAAATATCTTGCCATTAAGGCACCTATAATTGACGGACTCACCACACTTCCTTTTTCATCAATAAAAATAATGCGGTCGCCATCGCCATCAAAAGCGCAGCCGAAATGATAGTGGCCGGCGCTTATTGTATTTTTTAAATCTGCAATATTTCTTTCTTTAGTAGGGTCGGGTTCATGATTAGGAAAATTTCCATTAGGAGCAAAATTAATTTGCGAATACTCCAGTGGTAATTTTTCAAGAACTAATTTAAGAATAGGGCCAACTGCGCCGGAATTCGTATCAATCGCAATCCGCATTGGCCTTATGACGTTTATATCAACAAAATTTAAAATATGCTTTAAGTAATCCCTTTTAATATCCCTTTCTTCAACTGCGCCCTTTTTTTCCGAACAACTGCTTTTATTGTCGCAGATTATTTTTTCTAAATCCCGGCTATTAAAAAATTCAATATCGCTTTTCATTAATTTAAAACCATTCCAATCTTTTGGGTTGTGGGAAGCTGTTATCATTGCAGCCGGAAAATGAAAGTAACCTGAAGCAAAATAAATCATATCAACCGTAACAACG
>CAYSOR010000051.1:864-7109 GCA_964432705.1 uncultured Gammaproteobacteria bacterium | reverse complement strand
TAAGATGGAGAAGAACTTAAGGGCACATGGTGGATGCCTAGACATCAAAAAGGCGATGAAGGACGTAGCAGCCTGCGATAAGCCTCGGGGAAGTGGCAAGCAACTTTTGATCCGGGGATTTCCGAATGGGGTAACCTCTTTGACTGAAGGTCAAAGGCCCTGCTTCGCAAGAAGCAATGGCGCATACCCGGCGAACTGAAACATCTTAGTAGCCGGAGGAAAAGAAACAAAAAAGGATTCCCTTAGTAGTGGCGAGCGAAAGGGGAACAGTCTAAACCTCTCATTTTTTTAGCTTTCAGCAGATCTGGTGATGTTTACATTATTAGATTGAAGATTGTTAAAAGGGTATAGGTCTCATAAAGTGAGAGGGGTTGAATGGCAACTGCGTTATTCTCCTGTAAGAATAGGTAGAGTAAAAATTATGATTTCCCTAGTAGAATCCGCTGGAAAGCGGAACCAGAGAAGGTGATAGTCCTGTACGCGAAAGGGATTATAACTCTACTGCGGTTGTCCATAAGTATCACCAGACTCGAGAAATCTGGTGAGAAGCCGGCTCGACTATAGAGCCAAGACTAAATACTTTTGATGATCGATAGTGAACAAGTACCGCGAGGGAAAGGTGAAAAGCAGCCCGGTGAGGGCGATGAAATAGTATCTGAAACCATGTGCTTACGAAGAGTCAGAGCCCACCGCATCTCACTTTGTTCGATGCGGAATTTCCAATTTCCAATTTTCAATTTCCAATCAATTTCCAATTTCCAATGTCCAAGTTTTAAAATTTGGGTTTTGGATTTTGAGATTTGTTTGGGATTTGGTTTTTGGGATTTGGTTATTCCCGCGTCGAGCGAAGCGAGATGCGGGGGTGATGGCGTTCCTATTGAAGAATGAGCCAACGAGTTTATGGGGTGCGGTTCGCCTAAGGGCCTTTGGTCCGGAGGCACAGTGAAAGCGAGCGTTAATAGCGCGATTCGATCGCACCTATAAGACCCGAAGCCGGATGAGCAAACCATGACCAGGATGAACCCTATCGAAAGATGGGGGGAGGTCCGAACCCACTAGCCGTGCAACACTAGGGGATGAGTTGTGGTTAGGAGAGAAATTCTAATCGAATTCGGCGATAGCTGGTTCTCCCCGAAATAGCTTTAGCGCTAGCCTCGAGAGTTCCCTTTGGTGGTAGAGCACTGAATGAGAAGTGGCGGAGCAATCCGCCGCGTTTCAACCAAACTCCGAATGCCAAAGATTAATATCTCGGGAGTCAGTCCGTGGGGGCTAAGCTCCATGTGACAAAAAGGGAAAAGCCTATGATCGCAATCTAAGGTCCCTAAATCTAGATTAAGTGTAAAAGGAAGTGGAATGACTTAAACAACCAGGAGGTTGGCTTAGAAGCAGCCATCCTTTAAAGAAAGCGTAACAGCTCACTGGTCAAGTTGTTCTGCACCCAAAATGTTTCGGGGCTAAAATCTAGTACCGAAGATGCGGGTTCACGAGTTCTCCGGAATTCGTGAGCGGTAGGGGAGCGTTCTTAGTGCAGCGAAGTCGGACCCGTGAGGGCCGGTGGAGCGCTAAGAAGTGAGAATGTTGGCATAAGTAGCAAAAACTCTGTTGAAAACACAGAGCACCGTAAACCCAAGGTTTCCTGGGCAACGCAAATCGACCCAGGGTTAGTCGGTCCTAAGGCGAGTCCGCCGCAGTCTGCGACGGGGTAACCGATGGATGAGGCCGTTAATATTCGGCCACTTCTTTAGAGTTGTAATGCATTGACACATCGCAAAGATATGAGCGTATTTTGGTTATATACGTTTCGCAAGAAAGAGGTGAAACCGCAAGGTGGAGCCGATTCACGTTGGCGTGGTGTCGAGAAAAGATGCATTGCGCTAACTCTAAAGAATCCGTACCGTAAACCGACACAGGTGGGTGGGCACAAGTGTGCCAAGGTGTACGAGAGAACCCTCGTTAAGGAACTCGGCAAAAAAGCATGCGTAACTTCGGAATAAGCATTTCCTCCTTCACTCTTTGCTCCGTAAAAAGCTTGAGAAAGACGACGTCTTATTTATATAAGACGGTGTCATTCTTGAATTCATACGGGGCGAAGAGTGAAGGAGGACGCAGCAAGCAATTTCAAGCGACTGTTTAACAAAAACACAGGTCTCTGCTAAGCCGCAAGGCAAAGTATAGGGGCTGATGCCTGGCCAGTGTCAGAACGTTAAGGTGAGGGGTCATCTCCGCCGCAAGGCGGGGGGCAGCTCTGAGCTGAAGCGCTGATGAACGCCGGCGGTAACTATGAACGTATTGTAGTTATAAAATTTGGCTATATGCGGGAACATCCTGTTAGGCTAAAGGTACTCGGTCGTCTGATTCGGCCAGTAAAAATCTTTTAGATAATTTCTGGATCATATCAGAAATACGGGACAATCCGCAGGAAAGATCCTTAAGAGTATGGAAGAAAAACAAAATTGGTTAAAACAAGTGAAGCTGGAACAGGGATGGTATTTATCAGGTTTTGCGGACGGAGAAGGAAGCTTTAATGTTTCGCTTCGTCGCCGCACCGACCATACCATGCAATGGCAAGTAGTTTTAACCTTTAATGTCTCCCAAAAAGAAGAATACATCTTGGCGATGTTTAAAAAAACGCTCGGATGTGGGAGAATGCAAGCGCGGCCTGACGGCGTATATTATTACGTTGTCTCCAATCCGCGTTCAATAATTGAGCGAGTGATCCCATTCTTTGAAACGTTCAAATTTTGGTCTCAAAGAAAAAGACGTAATTTCGCCATTTTTAAAGAAATCGCGAGATTGGTTTTTGAGAAAAATCATTTGGACAGCGAAGGATTAGAAAAAATAATCAGATTGCGTGAAGAGCTGAACAAAGGACATGGACGGAAGAGAAAGTATGAGTTATCTGATTATCACGATTCACTCAAAGGATATCCTCAGAGACTATACGCCAAACCTCGACAGTTTCGTGAAGAAACTATCAAGGATGATATAGTCCGATCTTGTGGGAAACCACAAGCCTCGTAACCAATCGAGGACCCGTTAAGGGTTAACACCAATGAACCGTCCTAAGGTAGCGAAATACCTTGTCGTGTAAGTTACGACGCGCACGAATGGCATAACGACTTGAAAACTGTCTCGACGAGGGACTCGGCGAAATTGCAAGAGAAGTGAAGATGCTTCTTACCCACAACTAGACGAAAAGACCCCGTGAAGCTTTACTACAGCTTGATATTGAGTTAAGAATTCTTTTGTTCAGCGTAGGTGGGAGTCCCGCAGTAATGCGGGACGCCAATGAGACACCACCCTTGAGATTTTTTAATTCTAACCATCCCGCGTTATCCGCGGGGAGGGACAGTATCTGGCGGGTAGTTTATCTGGGGCGGATGCCTCCTAAAATGTAACGGAGGCGTTTACAAAGGTAGGCTTAGCTCCAATGGAAACGGAGCCGGACGTGCAATGGCACAAGCCTGCTTTACTGCAAGACCTACAAGTCGCGCAGTCCCGAAAGGGGAACATAGTGATCCGACGATCCAATGTAGGATGGTCGAAGCTCATCGGATAAAAGCTACTCCGGGGATAACAGGCTGATCGGGTCCAAGAGTCCACATCGACGACCCGGTTTGGCACCTCGATGTCGGCTCATCGCATCCTGGGGGTGAAGAAGCTCCCAAGGGTTGGACTGTTCGTCCATTAAAGCGGTACGTGAGCTGGGTTCAGAACGTCGCGAGACAGTTAACATACGAGCTGTCTATAAATCTAGTCCCGACTCCGCAAGGGGTCAGGGATCCCGATTTTCTTTTAGAATCTCGGGACTAAATGCTGGAAACTCTGTTCAGCGACTCTTAAGAAATTTTAGGAGATTTCATTAAGAGACTGGTGAATCTCACACTACTTATGGTATAATTGAATGACTATGAGTCAAAAAGTGTTGAGCGCAGACAATCAGCAGGAAAGATTAATGTCTTTAAATCCTTGGTATATTACCGGATTTGTGGAAGGTGAAGGAACTTTTCATATAGCGATATATGAAGATTTGAAAATGAGACAGGGGCTAAAAATTATCCCCGAGTTTCATGTCAATCAAAGTTACCTGCGCGCCACGGCTCTCCATGCAATCAAAAATTATTTTGGTTGCGGTTATATCAAGGCCAATCACAAAACCAACAAATATGACACGACGCTGGTTTATGTGGTGAGGTCTAATAAAGATCTCATGGAAAAAATAATTCCTTTTTTCAAAAAGCACCCGTTGCTTTCTGAAAAGAGAAAAAGTTTTGAGATATTTGCCCAAATTACCGGCTTAGTAAGTCATGGCGAACATCTGACGCCAAAAGGCGTAAGAAAAATCGTCAGCTTGGCTTACAAAATGAATGTCAACGGCAAGTATCGGCAAAAAAGCAAAGCGGAAGTATTAAAGACATTGAAATCCTCAGAGACTATACGCTAGACCCGCCGAAAGGCGCGGAAGATATAGTCCGAACCACTAAGCGATTAGTGGAATGTCCATAGAAATATGGCATCAATCCTTAAAATTAAGGATGAGTAACATAATGTCGGTCTCCTATCTGTTGTGGGCGTGGAAATTTGAGAAGGCTCATCTCTAGTACGAGAGGACCGAGATGAATGAACCTCTAGTGTACGGGTTGTGGTACCAACCGCATCGCCCGGTAGCTATGTTCAGCACGGATAAGCGCTGAAAGCATCTAAGCGCGAAGCCGTCTTCAAGATTAAATTTCATAGACTCCCGTGAGACTAACGGGTTGATAGGCTCCAAGTGTAAGGTCCGTAAGGATTTCAGCTGAGGAGTACTAATAAGTCATTTTCTTCTCTGTCTTATTGAAGATTTATCCGCACACCTATTGAGTATAGGATTGCACTTAATTACAGAATTAATTCTTACAAACTATTTTAGACTAGACGTGTCTTACTAAATTAGGTGTGAGGATTTATTCATTCGAAAAAATTTAAAAGGCATTGTTTTGGTGGCACAAACGGAGAGGCCACACCCCCGCCATGGGCGGGCAGGTGTTCCCATCCTTCACCCCCACACCTTTCAACTCAAATTTATACATCCCGGTGCTTCAAGCGAGATGGTCACACCCGTTCCCATCCCGAACACGGAAGTTAAGCATCTATGCACTGATGATAGCCGGACCCAATCCGGTCCCGCAAAAGTAGGTAAGTGCCGGGTTATATAAATTTGAGACCTGCCTGCCGGCAGGCAGGAAGGTGTGGGGGCGGGCTCGGCAGTTAAGCTCTCCAGTGCTGATGATAGTCCCGCAATGGCGGGATCTCGCAAAAGTTTACCCCGTACCGTCACGCCGCGAGGCCTGCCTACCGGCAGGCAGGCGGGACTGGTGCGTGGGTAGGCCGCCGCCCTCCGGGCAGAGCCCTCTGGGCGGAGCCAGAATAATGCCTTTTAAAATACTCAAAAAATCCCCCCGATTGATATCGGAGGGATTTTTGTTTGGTGAATATTACAGTTGGGCAAATTGTTTTTGCAGTTCTTCGTAAATCGTCTGGGCGGGCATTTGGCCCAAAGCCGGTTCCATATAATCCAGATATTTTTGGGTGACGGTCAGTTCTTCAAAATTAAAAAATTCATCGGGCAGGCGGCGGTAATTTGTCTCGCCTGTCATTTTGGCCAGGTCACATTCGGTGATGGCGATGTCCATACTCTTGGGGTCTGGGCGTTCTAGCACAACAGCCAAACCAAACTTTTTTTCTTTGATCATTTCCACCGCTTTTTGGCCCATCTCTACGCTCAGCCGGTATTCCAAGGGCAAAATGTCGGCCGCCTCCAAATAATTGCCCGGGTAAAGTCCGCGCGCTTCAACGCCCAAATCATTTTTCAGGGCGTCGGCCAGCGAGGCACAAATAAAAAAAGTGCGCTTGGTGCCGAACTGATCGGCTTGAGTATCAGAGAGGCCAGTGATTTCTTTGTTGAAGCGGGCGTGTTGGGCCACCACCACCAGGGCGTAATTGCCATTGGCGCGGTAGCGTTTTTTGGTTATTTCCAAAAATTTTGGCCAGTCGGTTTCTTTTTCCGACGGGACAATCACATCAGCCATGCCGTAAATGCCGGCGGCCGCCAGCCACCCGGCGTCATAACCCAGAGCTTCCACCACAAAAATCCGCGAAAGATTGTAGGCTGCGTGCATTTTGATTTTTTTCAGGTAATCGGCAAAAGCGGCCGCGGCCGAAGGGTAACCGGGCGTCCAGTAAGTTCCGGTCAAATCGTTATCAAT
>CAYSOR010000051.1:288-854 GCA_964432705.1 uncultured Gammaproteobacteria bacterium | reverse complement strand
CGGCAGTCCCTCCTCATGGGCCAGTTTTAGGGCCGCGCCCAGGGTATCATCGCCGCCAATGGCAATAACCGCGTCAAAATTTTCCCCGGCAATTTTTTTCTTGATTTGTTCCACTCCTCCGCCGATTTTGTAGGGGTTGACGCGGCTGGAACGCAGCAAGTTGCCGGTTTGATTTTTAATTTTTTCCGCGTCAAAATCCGTCAGGTCAATCAAAAGATTGTCTTCTAAAAGCGAGCGCCAGCCGTGCGCGCCGCCCCAAATTTCCCATTCCAATTTTTGCGCGGCAGTAATGACGCCGTAGAGCAGGCTGTTTAAAGCGGGTGATAATCCCCCGCCGGTCAAGACAAGTATTTTCATATAGCTTGAAGTTTGAAGCATGAAACTTGAAGCTTGAAACACAAGACAGAGATTTGTTCCATGCTTTATGCTTCAAGTTTCAAGCTCCACGCTTCATGAAAACATAGTATCATTTTTGAGGAAAAAGAAAAAGACGACTGTTGTTGAGTCGTCTTTGAGTTGAGTGGTGTTACTGGCTTGCGGCACTTAAGGAAAGGAGTATAGTGCCT
>CAYSOR010000051.1:0-278 GCA_964432705.1 uncultured Gammaproteobacteria bacterium | reverse complement strand
GCGAGACTTGTTGGAATTATCCCTGCTTGATGGCCCGGTCGATGGCGATGATAACCAGTCCCACGAGTCCCACCACGGCACTTGTCCAGTCCCCATTGCAGACTGCACTGCCGAGTGCAAATCCCACACAGAACGTTCCCACGTAGAACATTTTCGTCCTCCTTGCTTGCCCCGTCGGATGACGGGGGTTGTTGTTTGCTGGCTCTTGACCAGATCAGTTCTTGTTCTTGTCCTCGCGGTTGGACTTGAGTGGACCGAAGATGAGAGGAGCAAATACT
>CAYSOR010000050.1:0-7255 GCA_964432705.1 uncultured Gammaproteobacteria bacterium | reverse complement strand
CGGTGTGAGAGGTGAGGGATAAGATTTTGCTGTGTGGCGAGGCGGATTTCAGCAGGAATTGTTGCGATGAGCTCTCGGTTATTATTCATCCAAGATTCCTGTTTCCAGTAGTCAGGCTTGGAAAGTTTATTGAGCGGTAAGTGAAAATAGAATTGGAGAAATGCAGCAATGGGAAGAAGCGCGATTGAGACAGCACGTATGGAGATTTTTTTCTTTCTCAAAAGTTCAAGTGCGTCAAGTGTTCCGAGAGTAAGAAGAGGAGCAAGCGTTATGCGGTGATGCATAAACGGACTCCACATGCGGGAAAATTCCGGCCCGGTGATAAAGTATTGCGCAAGGTCAAAAAATGTTGCAAGCATTGCTCCTGGACTCATGAGCGGAAGGAATGAAAACCATGAGAGTGAATAGAGCCACACTTGGCGTTTTTCAGAGTTATCAAAGAATTGTGCAATAAGTTGGGTAGCGCTTTTGGGCAGTTGTGGCCAATATTGAAAGCCACTAGGAGAAAAAAGTGCAATAACTTTCGACGCAAGAAGGCTTGTAATTAACCCTCCAACAATGAAGAAAACCGCAGAGTATCGATATTTTTTCTGAAAAAGGTAGATGAGTCCAAGAGCTGCTAGCAAAATCCCCATGTTTTCCTGAGTCAGGAGGAAGAGTGTGAGACTTACCCATGTAAGAAGTTTTTTGCGTGCTTCGAAAAAATAGACAAACCATGCGGCAAGTCCGACCCCAATAATCACGGGGTGAAAGTCGAAAAACACGGCATATTGAATGCCATAGAAAAGAGAATACAGAAAACTAACGACGAAGGCGGTTAGCGGCAAAAATTTTCTAAGAAGAGCCAGTTTATAGATGGCAATCGTGGATAAACTTATCCAGATCGCCTGAAAAATAAGTAGCATCCGTACGTTGTCCCAGAGCCAGTAGAGCGGTGAGAGAAGCGGAAGAGTCAACGTGAGGTGATCGCCCAAAATAAAGCGGTCCTTGATCGTGTTATACGGCAAAAGGAATTGTGAGTACTGCCAGACAGCCTGATCGTAGAGACCCAAATCAAATCCGCCTGACTCGAACCGGTTATGGCGGAGAATGGAGAGCGTTGCGTAGGCGATAGAGAGAGCAACAATCCAAAAGAGGAGGAACAGGAAGGCATGACGATTAAAGAAGCGTTTCACTGTTTAACAAGCTCGATGATGGCAATGCTTTGTGCGGGCATGTACACCTGGCGAGAGATAGTGCCGTCAGTTGGATTTTGGGTAAACGTGACATTCCTTCCAAACAGAAAGCGTTCGCGCCACACGTAGGTTCCCGGATCGAGATTAGTTATGGTCACCGGCACATTCTCGCTATGACTGCCGCCGGAATCAAAGTTAATAAGTGCAACACGTGTAACACCCTCCCGGACACTTGCAAAACCAGTCACCCATGTGCCTTCGCCGGCGAGGGAGAGTCTGGTTCCGGCCATGGCATCGAGAAAATTAAAAACAGAGTAGCGGGGTTTGAGTTTTAATCCGTTGTCTTCATGGGTGATGAGTCCCCAGCCGCTGCCGTCGGCTTGACCCGGACCGTCTTTGAGTTGAAAGGAGAAAATATATTGAGGTCTGCCGGAGACAAGTTGTCTAATGACTGCCGCAGTGTGAGCCGCGGCAAACGTCGTGCCGTAGCCTTTACTTTTGTTGCCGGTAAAACCAAACTCGGTAATGAGCTTTGGGATGAGCGTGTAGTTGGGGTAGGGAAGAAGCCAACTAATGAGATTACGCTGATCTATTGCAAATTGAGTTGGGTTGGTGAGATACGAGTGCCAGCTAATAAAGTTAAGCCGGTTGCCGCTCGTCACGAGTGAGAGTATCCAATTTTTGTAGAGCCCCGTTGTGGCAGGCCCGCCTAAAAAGAACTGGTTGACGTTGGTCGCATTTTTTGCCCCTCGACTTGCGTATTGATAGAGCGTCAGGTAATTTTTCTCGCCGGAAAGTTTCCAGCCGCCGAACTGAGGAAGGTCAGGTTCATTCCACACTTCGAAGTAGATGCCGGAGATATTTTTACCGGATTTGCCGCTGTAGTGCTCAATCGTTTCTTGAACGACCAGGCTCCATTCATTCCAGTCATTGGGCGCATTGATCACATTACCGTCCTTAGCAATAACTGCCGGCATATACGAGAGACTAAGGACGGGTTTGGCACCGGCAGAAAGAATAGTATCGATCATCGGATCGAGTTTACTCCAGTCAAACTCGAGCCCTCCTTCTCCGCGACGCACCACGTCGTAGTGATCGTAGAGGTGGTCAACGCGGATGAGCTTGGGCCGCAGGCTTCGTACCTGTGAGGAAATCGGAAAAAGCATATTGGTAGACTCTTCTCCTCCTTGGGCAAACGCATGATAAAACGTCGTATCTATTGTTTCGAGTGTGCCTTTGGCGTCAACGACAACGGCCGCCGGCGTCCCGAGAGCCCGGGTTATAAGTACCACCGTTTTCCATGAAACGAGAAGGAGAAACGGAAGAAAGAGAAATATAGCGACGAGAGACACGAGCGACGTCGTTCGTGACGATACCCGACGTTCAAGAAAATTTGCCATAGCATTTCGCTTACAGATTTCTCCTCACAATTGGGAGGAGTGCGCCGGAGAAGAACAACATGGTTCCTACAATAATCAGGAACAGTGTTGTCTCGGAGTTTCCGGCAACAGGCGTTGCGCTTTGGGTTGAGCTTCCGCTCCCGCCGGCGGCAACTACAAACGCCGTCGAAGCAGTCTCTGTTTGTCCTGTTGTGGAGTTAGAGGCACTCGCGATGACGGTGTGCGTCCCGCTTGCAAGCGGGGTTGTGGGTGTATAGGACCAGTTGCCATTGGCGTCAGCAGTGACGGTTACCGTAATAGGATCAGAACGGATGATAAGAGTTACCGTTGATCCGGGCGGTGCTTTTCCTTTTATGGTCGGTTGATCATCACTAACGCTGGTATTTTTCGTTGGTGTCGTAATCGTTACCGCAGAGCTTGACGCTTGGCTACTCCCAGAGCTTTCCGTATCAAACCCAAGTGTTGGTGTCGGTGAGGGAGTGAGGGATGGTTGGGTAATTGTTACCCGGGCGGGATTGGTCCCGACCAAGACGTTGTTACTGCCTTCGCCAAGACTTCCGACAAACGTCGTTTGCGCAAAGCGCACGGATACCGGCGTATCGGTTATTGCAAGCGCTTTGAATCGTACAACCGCTACGGTACCTGTTCCGTTCACTGGTTGAGAAGAACTCGGTGCGCCGACAGAGATTGACGCACTGCCGCTTTCTACTGTGCCTGATGTGAGAATATTCGGGAAAAGCGCACCGTTCGTGATACTTTCCGCGGAGAGTTTTTCCGGATCAAACGTGAGGTTAATCTCTGTCGCCACCACCTGGTTTTCTCCTGTATCAATTTTTACTTCCAGGCTAAATGTATCGCCTACTTGCTTTGTTACGGAGGTTGGGGTGAGCGCGAGCGTCGTAGCCGGAGCCGCACGCTTGCGCACTTCCTGCCTTTGGGCGACCAGAAATACCGTAACAGGAATAGCGAGGAGCGTGAGTACGGCAACAACTATAAGGACAGCTTTTTTCATGTCTTTGACTATTATGTCGGAGAACGTATCTCTTATCAATACCCCAACACTTCCTCTTGACAAGAATTAGCACTCGATGTATAGTAGTGCTAACCATGGATCCTACGCAAAACCTCACAGAGCGCCAAATTACTATCCTCAAGGCAATTATCGAGGAATACATTCATAGTGCCGAGCCGGTCGGTTCGGAGACTCTCGAGAAGAAATATAGCCTTGAAGTTTCTCCTGCGACGATCAGAAACGAAATGGTGCGGCTTACAGAAATGGGCCTTCTCAAGCAATCTCATACATCATCGGGCCGGAGTCCGACGCCCGTGGCACTCAAATACTATGTTGAAAATCTCATGAAAACCAAAGACATGTCTGTTGCTGAAGAGGTCGCGGTCAAAGAAAAGATTTGGGATTACCGCCAGGAAGTCGACAAGCTCCTGCGCGAAGCGACCAAAACCCTGGCTGAGAAAACCAAAACTCTTGCCCTCACCGCCACCAACGAAGGCGATCTCTATTATGCGGGGACAGCCAATATTTTGGAAATGCCGGAGTTTTATGATTACGAGCTTACCCATGATCTCTTGGCGTCACTTGATAAGTTTGACTTTTGGTGGGATGTGCTTGAGGCTCGGGAAGACCCCTTCTATATATTAGTCGGTGAAGGGCCGATGTCCCGCGGCGCTTTATCCCAGTGCAGCTTTATTTACAATAAATTTTCTACCCCGCACGTATCCGGGGCAATCGGGGTTGTTGGTCCTTCAAGGCTCAATTTTCCAGTTGTTATTCCTGTTGTACGCTATATGGGAGATCTTATTCGACAATTTGCGAGTACTTGGTAATGAATGAAACAGATGAAAAAACATGACGATCAGACAAAACAAAAAGATGAACTTAAAAAGCACGCAGAGGAATGGAAAGCAAAATACTTGCGTGCGCTTGCGGATTATCAAAATTTAGAAAAGCGGACGCATAGTGAGAAAGAAGAATCACGACGATTTGCTATAGAAGTATTTTTAGAGCGACTGTTGCCAGTCATCGACACACTTGAGCGTGCGACCAGACATCTTAACGATCAAGGATTGGCATTAGCGCTCAAAGAGTTTGAGGCGGCACTGTCTGAGTTTGGAGTAACAAAAATAGAAACAGTCGGGCGAGTTTTTAATCCGCACGAGATGGAATGTGTAGAAGTCGTTGGAGGAGAAGAAAATAAAGTTGTTGAAGAGCTACAGCCCGGGTATAGATTGCACGATAAAATTTTGAGAGTAGCTAAAGTAAAAGTAGGGAAGAAAAAGGAGTAAATATATGGCAAAAATAATCGGTATTGATCTTGGCACAACCAATTCATGTGTGGCGGTGATGGAGGGTGGAGCGCCAAAGGTGATCCACTCAGTAGAAGGCCGTAACGTGATTCCTTCCGTCGTTGATCCAATTAAAAACATCGTCGGTGACGTTGCCAAACGCCAGATGGTCCTTAACCCCAAGTCAACAATTTTTTCAATTAAGAGACTCATGGGAAGAAAGTTCACGGACAAAAGTGTGCAGTACGACATGAAGTGGCTTCCGTATACGATTAAGTCCGGCAAAAATGAGATGGCTGTTGTCGAGGTTGAAGGCCGTCAGTTTACTCCGCAAGAAATCTCCGCCAAAATCTTAGCAAAAATCAAAGCCGATGCAGAAAAATACCTTGGCGAACCGGTCAAACAAGCAGTTATTACCGTCCCAGCATATTTTGACGACAGTCAGCGTCAGGCGACCAAACAAGCCGGTGAAATTGCGGGTCTTGAAGTCATGCGCATTCTCAATGAACCCACGGCCGCTTCTTTGGCCTATGGTCTCGACAAGAAAAATACTCACACGATAGCTGTCTATGATCTTGGAGGTGGTACATTTGACATCTCAATTCTCGAATTAGGTGAAGGGGTGTATGAGGTTAAAGCTACCAATGGTGACACCCACCTTGGCGGCGATGATTTTGACAAAGTAATCCTTGACTGGCTTGCTGACGAGTTCAAAAAAGAGCACGGGGTCGACCTTCGCAAAGATATGCAAGCTCTTCAAAGACTTCGTGACGGAGCAGAGAAAGCTAAAATTGAGCTTTCAAGCTCAATGGAGGCGGAAATTAATCTTCCATTTATTACCCAAGGAAAAGAAGGACCGCTCCATCTTGTGATGAAACTTAACCGCGCTAAGCTCGAAAGCTTGGTCGGTGATCTAATCACCAAATCTATTGAGCCAGTGAAAAAGTGTTTGGCTGATGCGAAGAAAAAAACCACGGACATTGATGAGGTAGTGATGGTCGGGGGTATGACGCGGATGCCAAAGGTCATTGAAATAGTTAAATCCTTCTTTGGTAAAGATCCAAATCGTTCAGTGAATCCGGATGAAGTAGTTGCCGTGGGAGCAGCGGTACAAGCAGGAGTGCTTGCGGGAGACGTTAAAGATGTCGTACTTCTTGATGTCACCCCATTAACTCTCGGGGTTGAAACATTAGGAAGCGTTTCGACGCCTTTGATTACGAGGAACACGACAGTTCCGACGAGTAAGACCGAGATTTTTTCAACTGCTGCGGACAACCAAACGTCGGTTGAAATTAACGTTCTTCAAGGAGAACGGTCGATGGCAGCGGACAACAAGTCTCTTGGCCGCTTCATTCTTTCCGGTATTCCGCCCGCGCCTCGTGGAGTACCGCAAGTCGAAGTGACCTTTGACATTGATGCTTCGGGCATTCTTGCTGTCACAGCAAAAGACAAAGCAACGGGGAAGAGTAACACCATTAAAATCACGGGGTCCACAGGACTTTCCAAAGATGAAGTAGAGAAGATGCGCAAAGTTGCAGAAGAGCATGCGAGTGAAGATACCGCGAAAAAGGAACGCATTGAATCCCGAAACAAAGCAGACAACATGATCTACGTTGCCGAAAAAACGCTAAAAGACCTGTCTGCGCAGTCAGGCGCCGGCGACAAAGTCAAAGCCGAGGATAAGACCGCGATTGAAGAAAAAATTAAGGCCTTGAAGGATATCCTTGAATCGGGAAGCAAAGAAGACCTTGAAACTAATACTGAGGCGCTTTCGGCCGAAGTACAGAAGGTCGGTGCGAGTATGTATGGACAAGGTCAACAGACAACTGACAACCAACAACAGGCAACTGGACAAACTGATGATGGGAAGAAGAAAGATGAGAAGAAGGTGGAAGAAGGCGAGGTAGTAAGTTAATCAATAATAAATTAAGTGTTCGAATTGGGGTGCGCGATAGCGCGCCCTAATTGATATAATGAGCAAATATGGCTAAGCGTGATTACTACGAAATTTTGGGAGTAAGCAAAAGTGCTTCGAATGATGAAATAAAGAAGGCGTACCGCAAGTTGGCGCTTGAGTGGCATCCCGACAGAAACAAAAAGCCAGAGGCTAACGGAAAGTTTAAGGAGATTAACGAGGCTTACGCGGTGCTTTCGGATACCCAAAAGCGCTCGGCCTATGATCAATTCGGCTATGCTGCCTTCCAGCCGGGCGGCGGTTTTGGCGGCGCTGCTGGACAGGGGCCATTCGGCGGGACCTATCGACAGGGGCCATTTGCCTATACTTATTATACGGGCGGTGATGGACGTCCGCAGGCTGGCGGAGGAACTCCATTCGGCGATTTTGGAGATTTCATCGACCCCTTTGAGATTTTTGAACAG
>CAYSOR010000049.1:0-7470 GCA_964432705.1 uncultured Gammaproteobacteria bacterium | reverse complement strand
ATGAATTTTATTAAGCGCGCGGTTGTCGCGATTTTTGATTTTTTGCAAAGTATTGTCGTCGTCATGTCCATCATGGTCATGATCTACCTCTTCGTCATGTCACCTCAGGAAATCAAGGGCGCATCCATGGAACCGTCGTTTTTTGACAAAGAGTATATCCTCACCAATAAAATTCTCTTTAAACTCCGCGATCCTGTGCGCGGCGATGTCATCATTTTTAAATCTCCGGCAAATCCGGAAATCGACTACATTAAACGTGTCATTGGCCTGCCGGGAGACACGGTAGCGCTCAAACAGAATGCTATTTTTGTCAATGATGTCAAAATTGAAGAACCATATTTATCTCCCGGTATTACCATTTTTGGCGGATCGTACCTCGGGGAAAATCAAGAAGTGGTGATTCCTCCGGGAAAATACTTTGTCTTGGGAGATAACCGTCCGCATAGCGCGGATTCAAGGGAATTTGGGCCAATTCCAAAGGAAGATTTTATCGGAAAAGCATTCTTACGCTACTGGCCATTCACGAGATTCGGGGTCATTCCCCAACCACACTATCAGATCCTTTAAGAGGTAAGTTTTTTATAAATTTCCTTGAGGATTTTGCTCGTGGTTTCAAGGTTGCCACGGATAACAAAAACTAACCGCGCTTCTACTTTGGACTGCGTAATTTTTACCAACCCATTGACTGATTGAGCAAGTCCCTTTGCCATTACGTCAAGTTCGTCGCTATGAATCCGTTCAATTTTGTGCGTAGGTTTAATATGCATTTGCGCTTTCATTCTGCGGGCAAGATCTTCTGCTCGGCGTACGGAGGCGCTCTCTGAAAGAATCGTTTTGTACGCCTCCACCATAAATTTGACGTCGCCCAGTCCCGCAATTGCGCGGGCGTGTCCCTCGGTAATCGCTCCGGAAATGAGTCCGTCTTTTATGGCGTCGGGAAGCGCTAAAAGCCGCATGGTATTACTCACATAGGACTCGCTTTTGCCGATACGCTTGGCGATAGTGGAAACCGGCAGGCCGAATTCTTCGATAAGCCGTTGAAACGCTTGTGCGCGATCTATGGGATTGAGGTCCTCCCGCTGCACGTTTTCGACAAGGGCCATCTCGAGCATGCCCTTGGCTGTTGTTTCCTTGAGGATAACCGGAACGGTTGTAAGTCCTGCTTGCTTACTTGCTCGCCACCTGCGCTCTCCTGCGATAATTTGGTATCCCGCTGGCGTTTTAGCGACGACCAACGGCTCAATAATGCCGTGTTCTTTAATGGAATTGGCGAGTTCTATGAGCGAATCAGGGGAGATAAGCCCTCGAGGCTGAAGTGGATTGGGTTGAACAAGGTCAATGTCTAAGTGGAGGACTTGCTGTGTATCTGCCATGGGTTAACTGATTGCGGGCAGGACCGAGACATACTGTTTTCCGCGCTTCATCAAAAATGTTACCATACCGTTCGTGATAGAAAAAATAGTAAAATCGCGGCCGATTGAGACTCCCGTACCGGGATACACTTTTGTGCCCTTCTGACGAATAATGATACTACCGGGTTTTGCTACTTGACCACCAAAAATTTTTACTCCTAATCGTTTGGAAACTGAATCTTTATTTGCCCTCGTGGTTCCGCCTGCTTTAATATGTGCCATAGTTATTTTTTCTGAAATACAAAAAACTCTCTTCGCACCACCGCTTGTGGTCGACTATATTCTATAGGTCCAGCGAGCTGAGTATACCCGAGGCTTTCACAGCTGTCAATGACTTTTTTCACGAAATACACTTTGCCTCCCACATGATACTCAGGTAGCGCAATAACGACTTTGCCACCCGGCTTGAGGACCTTATGCCAATCCTTCAAGCATCCGATATATAATTTTTCTAGACCTTTCATGATGTTTTGAACTTTTTTTGTATTTCTGTTATCTACTTTCTGTTTTCCGATGTCCGAACTCCCCATAAACGGTTCTGTCACTATAGAGTCAATCTTTTCATCTGTAATTTTGTCTGATATATGCGTTGCGTCTCCTATAATAAACGCCAGAGAAGAGTCTATAGATGGATACTGACTGCCGAGCCATCGAATATTGCACTCTGCCTTTTCTATAACCTCAGCTGATTGATCACACCCAATCACGCGCCAACCCGTAAGTAGAGCTTCAGCGACGATTGTACCCATGCCACAAAATGGATCTAGAAGAAGAGGGGTCTGCCCAGACGAGGCTATATTCACCGCCATTCGTGCGACTTTCGGCGGCAGCATGCCGGATTTTGGATCGGCAAACGGCCGGCCATAATCGCGTTTATTCCATTCTTCGAATGGCTGCACAACCAGAGTCCGTCCTATTAGAAACGTGTCTTCTTGTTTTACGATTGTGAGCTCGACAACGTCCTGCTTACTCACGACGACACTCGACAGTGTCGCCTCACGCGCCTCGATAAACCTCCCACGGATCCCTTGTTCTTCGAGGATAGTCTTCATGGTGCCGAGAAATTGCCTGTCGACAGCATCCGGGCAATCATATCTACTCACACCAAATACCATGTGATTGGATTTTTTTTCTTTGGAGAGAAACGGAGTAATTGACCGGGGAGTTACCGACGACACCGATCCAACGACTTTGGCGATTTTTACCGTTCCGCCCAGTCTGCTCATCATTTCAACTGGGCTCATTGCTGCTTCAACGAGTGCTCCAACGTCGCCGAGATGGCGCAGTGAGGGAAAAACCGTTGACAGCTCGAGAAGCGACAACTGTGGCGTTCTTCCAAAGAAAAAAATGAATGATGGGCTCATGCTTTGGCTATAGAGACTATGGAGAGCTTCGTAAGAAGCGGACGGAATCCGCGGGACTTGCGATAGCGAACTTTCGATTTGAAACGACGGACATTAATTTTTTCACCTTTCTCCTGTGCGAGGATTGTACAAGTGAGCTGGTATCCGGTAACTATTGGTTTCCCCACATGTGTCTTTTTGTCATCATTGAGAAGAAGAACGTGATCAAACGTCACGTTGTCGCCCACCTTCCCCTCTACGCGCTCTACCTCTATAGATTCACCTGGCCGCACTTTATATTGCTTTCCGTTAATCGTTACAATCGCAAACATACATCTTATTGTATCAATCTGAACGACCAAATGCAACGATTTAGCGCGTTCGCACCAATGCACGCCAGATGCCTAGTGACACTGCAAAAGAAATAAGCGAGCTCCCGCCGTAGGAGACAAATGGAAGCGTGATACCAGTAATAGGCAAAATTCCCATGTTCATACCGCTATTGATAAACAGTTGCGTGAGGATTGTCGCAAATAGTCCCACGCTAAAAGCAAAAAGAAACAGGTTGTCGACAATTCCCCGCACTAACGGTAACAACATTCGCCCTAGAAGTGCGGCGTAGGCGACCAAAAGAACGACTCCTCCCAAAAACCCAAGCTCTTCAACGAGTGTGGCAAAGATAAAATCCGTGTGGTGCTCCGGCAAAAACCGAAGATGACTCTGCGTCCCGCGGCCCAACCCTCTGCCAAAGAGCTGTCCGCTCCCCACCGCAATCATGGATTGGAGTGCGTTGTAGCCCGATCCCTGCGGGTCGAGAGAGGGTTCTAAAAACGTAAGAATTCGCGCTTTTTGATAACTAGCAAGCCAATGCCAAAAAACGGGAAAAGCAAGTCCGACACCCACAAAAGCCGTAGCAAGAACTCCCAAAGATACTCCTCCGGCAAACAGCATCGCGAGCCACGAACTGGCGTAGACAATGCTCGTACCGATATCGGGTTGCCGAAAAACAAGGAGAAACGGCACGAGAAACACTGCCGCATGCAACACTACATATCGCGTCTGTCGGGGCGGGTATTGACTGATCCATCGGGCAAAAAAAAGAAGAAGGAACGGCTTCACTAGTTCGGACGGTTGCAGTTGCAATGAGCCGATCATAATCCATCGGGTCGCACCTCTAATTTCCGGCCCCAGGTACGTGAGAAGAAGAAAGAGAAGAGAACCGATATACCCCCATGGCGCTATCCACCAGAGAATGGCATGGTCCAGTCGGGAAAAAAGAAATAACAGTACGGCACCGATAGCCACAAAGCCGAGTTGTTGATAAAAAAACGATGGACTAATCGTCAGAAGGGTAAACAAGCCGACAGAACTAAGAAGGAGCAAGAGAAGAAGCGTTATCCAGTCTGAATGAGTAGTTTCTTTCCCCATGCTATATCCTTTGCAAGTGTTTCTCGCTTTACCCACTCAAGAAGATCTAAAGAAAAATCCTTGAACTCACTGGGCAACACGAGACCAACCCGTTCATCTATTTTACACCCTTTTTCCTTTCTGAGAATCTGAATGTTTCGAACGAGTTCTCTTGCGTTGCCTTCAGATTTTAACTCATAAGTGAGTTCTTTATCATATTCAACCAGGAACCATCCCGGTTTGTAGCCAACGGGCGCAACGGTCATCGAGTTCATTCTGTTTGATAAATTGTTATCAACGAGCCACTGGAAATTTTTAACATTTAATTCTTGTTTTACGAGTTCTAAATATTCGGCTGGTAATTTTTGACTCGGCACAATGGTTGTCAGCGTTATTTTATTGAGTGGTTGACGCACCTTTATGCCTTCTGATTTCCTAACTGCATGCCCAAACTCAACAATATCCCGCACATAAATCATATATCCGAGGGTCTCATTATCAAGTTGTGTCTTTTTTGACTGCGGCCAATAAGATAAATGCACCGATTTCTCGCCTGTTAAATTTCTATGCATCACCTCTGTTATGAAAGGAATACATGGAGCCAGAATCTTACACAGGTTTGTAAGCACCTCATGGCACGTTCCATAAAAGGCTTGTTTATCATTCTCATCTTGTGCGCTAGGCCCGACTCTCCCTCGGCTCCTACGGATATACCAAGTAGAAAGATCATCTACGAATTTTTCATAGTTTCGTATTGCCGCAACGGTATCGTAGCTTTCATACGCCGCGGTAACATCGACCACAAGTTTATTGAGAAGCGAGATAATCCACCTATCAAGAACGTTTTTTTTACTATTGACAGGGTCGGACCCTGTCATGGAGCTTGAACGCCACGCATCCACGTTGGCATATATCACAAAAAAGTTATACACATTCCAAAGTTTCAGAAGGAGTTCTCTCACCTGATCCTTGTATTCCTTTTCAGAAATGCGTATGTCTTCGCCATGCATCACTGGGCTTCCCATTAGGTAAAGACGCAAGGCATCACCACCATACTTCTGAAGCATTTCTTTGGGATCCGGGTAGTTGCCGTAATTTTTGCTCATTTTTCTGCCGTCCGTACCCAAAATCACGCCGGAAACGACGACATTATTAAATGCGTGGCTCTCATACAGCGCTGTAGAAATTACATGCAACACATAAAACCATGCGCGGATTTGCCCTGTATATTCAACGATAAAATCCGGAGGGAAGAATTCTGCAAATTTTACGCCTTTTTCAAAAGGAAAATGTCTCTCTGCAAAAAAGGCAGATCCGGCTTCTATCCAGCTATCTAAAACCTCAGGGACGCGCTTTGCCTTTTCTTTACACACCGCACAAGGAACGACTATCTCGTCAATCTCTGGCTTATGAAGATCAGTAATCGTTGTTCCGGAAGCCTTTTCCAGCTCTGCAATGGATCCGGGTACAAACCGGTGGCCATTCTTACATTCCCATACCGGCACGGGACTTCCCCAAAAGCGACTTCGGGAAATACACCAGTCAGGAGCCGCCTCCATACTTTTCAAAAACCGTCCGTATTTAAAGTGGCCAGGGAACCAATTCACCGCTTCATTCGTTTTCTTCATGCGGGTTTTAAGTTTTTGGATATCGACGTACCACGCGTCCTGCGGAGCATAGTAAAGCCTCGTGTGACATCGCCAACACGTCGGTACTGTGTGCGTGTATTGATCTACTCGATAAATGAGGCCGCGACTCTGTAAGTCTTCAATAACCAAAGGGTCTACGTCAAGATAATATTTACCCGCCCATTTTGGCACATCGCTTTTAAGCATTCCCTCGTCATCAACATGAAACACAGGTTGAATATTCTCTTTTTGCATGACGAGTAAGTCTTCTTCTCCGTAAACTGCAATTGTTACTATGCCCGTTCCCTCATCTGCGGTCACAAAATCTCCTCCAACCACCACAAACGCCTTTTTACCGGAATCAATTTTATAGAAGTCATAGTGAGGTACAAATTTTTTACCAATCAAATTTTTTCCTTTAAATTCCTCTACAATCCTGTAATCTCCTTTAAGCATTTTTGTTGTCGATTTGGCCAAAATATATTTTTTGCCTCCCTGATCAACCTTGACATACATCAGTTTCGGATTAACCGCGAGTGCGGGAGTGGCAATTTTATTCCATGGTGTCGTCGACCAGGCAATTAAGTATGTATCCGGCTCACCTTCAAGCTGATACATAAATACGGCAGTCGATTCTGTCATCTCCTTATAGTTATCCGCATCCATTGCTACCTCAAAGTTCGAGATTGGCGTGCCGCAATGTGGGCAGTAGAGAGAAACCCGAAGTCCTTTATAAATAAGCCCTTTGTCATACATTTTTTTAAACACCCACATCACGGTTTCCATGTAGCTCATATCCATAGTTTTATATGCATTTTTGAAGTCGACCCATCGGCCAATGTGGTCGACATACCATTCCCACTCGGCAGAGACGTTATTCACATACGCCTTACACTCATCAATAAAGCGCTTAACTCCGACTTTTTCCTCAATGTCTCTCTTCCTTTTAATCCCAAGCTTTTCCTCAACCTTATTTTCTGCAGGTAACCCGTGACAGTCCCATCCCCACACTCTTCGCACTCGATAGCCTTTCATCGTCCAATAGCGTGGAAATAAATCCTTGGGGATACTTGAAAGGAGCGTGCCGTAGTGGGGAAGACCGGTTATAAACGGCGGCCCGTCAAGAAACGTCCACGTTTTATCCGCAGGCCGCGACTCAATGGATTTTTCGAAAATTTTGTTCTTTTTCCAGTAGTCAAGCACTTCCTGCTCGAGAGCTGGAAAGTCTACTTGTGGTGAAACTTGTTTGAATGCCATAAAATAACCGCTCTCCTTAGTATAGTATAAGGGCGAGCGGTTTGTCCGTCGCGGTACCACCTTTTTTACCCGCCGAAGCCTTGTGCGAAGGCGGGCTTCTTATTACAGCTATCACGGGCTTACCCGGAACGGTCTAGTAGTTATTATTCTTCGAGCGAGGAGTCTTCGACGAAACGAGAAGTTATGTGTCGATTTCTCACTATCGTTTGAACAATAATAAGATTCTTCGTTCTGCCTGCCCTGAGTCTACCGAAGGGCTCGTCCGGTGATATCCGGTCTAATACGCATTTGTCAGATGTAATGACATGGTAACACAAATCAGCCTGAAAATTCAATGATGCTTCAGCTCCTCTGCCTCAGAAATGCGGGGATTTATAGGACAGGATTACCCTTTAGCTTCAATCTCTACCAAACCAACCGACA
>CAYSOR010000048.1:0-7565 GCA_964432705.1 uncultured Gammaproteobacteria bacterium | reverse complement strand
CGAGAATAATAACGTGATTTCAGATGGTTAAATCAAAACCTGAATCACCCTCTATAATAACGTAATCAAGAAACCTCTGAAAAATGGGGAATTATTTTTGGGGGAGCTGCAGATGAACATCTAGAAATCTCTAGGTTCAGAAAGAAGGGTTTCATGGGCAAAGTTGATATTACATTTATCTTACCTCCGATGGGCTCTATTTATGAGGTATACATCACCGTCCCTTTACTTACCGGTTATTCGCGCTCAATTGGCTTAAAAGCGGCGCAGATAGACGCGTCGATAGGATTCAACAGATATCTCTTTAGCCGCGCAGGAATTTTAAAACACCGCCCTGGAAAAAGTGCTCCGCTGGGACTGCTGTGTCTCTGGGAGTTTTTATGTGAGAATATCGAAAAGGTATGGAGCCCTACTGAGGGCGATGACGAAATAAAATTCATAGAAGCACTTTTTATCCAACAATCGGGCTATTACTATTACTCAAGCCGATATCAAAACACTGAGTTTGGGGATTATTTCCTGCGTCAAAAAAGAATGTCTACGACATCATCCAGTTCCATCCTTGCGGCAGCACGATATCTAAGTGTACAAAGAAATCATCCGTTAACTCGTTACTATAGAGAGCACATTCTAAAACAGATAGGGGTCCAACAGCCACGCATTCTCGGGATATCAGTGTCCAATAGATGGCAATTACTTTCGGGCCTTGTTTTGGTAATTCTTTTGCGTAGAAAAGGGCTTAGTTGTCATGTGACAATGGGGGGTAATTTTGTTTCGGACAACATGCTGGGATTGGATGAAAAGAAGCGATTTTTCGATTCTCTTATAGACAGTTATGTTATTGAGGATGGAGAGCCAGCCTTAGAGGGGTTTAAAAGGCTTATAGATGGCAAATGTACTTATAATGATATTGATAATCTTTGTTTGCCGGGAAGGGGGGTAAAGAAACCTTTAAAATATACTGATATTAATAAATTACCTGTACCAAAATTCGATAATTCCATTCTTAAAAAATACAGACAACCCGTGCGCCTCCCAGTGGAGCTCTCACGTGGATGCTATTGGGGGAAGTGTGCTTTTTGCTCACAGATGCCAGATGAGAATGCGCGATATCGTCCGGTGGACGTAAAGGTGGCTTTGGATCGACTTGTAATTCTGAAGAAAAAATTCAAACAAAACAATTTTCTTTTTACAAGCCTATCAGCCAGTCCCAGGCAATTACGAGATCTTGCCACTCAAATACGGGAAAGAAACCTTTCGATCCGCTGGTTTGCATGGTTCCGCCTTGATAAAGTAATAACAAATAAGTTGCTTAAGGAAATGGTGCGGATGGGGTTTAGTTCATATAATCCTGCTCCAGAATCTTTTTGTCAGAGAACGCTCGACAACATGTCCAAGGGATATGAAGTGAAGCATATAATTAGGATATTGAAGTGTCTTGTGAAGATGGGCGTATGTACTCCTGTAAACGCAATTGTTGGGTTTCCAGGTGAGACTGAAGCAGAGTTCATGAGGACGATAGAAATTTGTAGGAGGAATAAATTTAATCCGGTTTTTTGGCCATTTACTCTTTGGAAAAAATCTAGGGCTTTCAGCAATCCCGATAAGTATGGGATCAAAATTCATCACAGTGATAATGAGGAATCTGATTTGGACTCTCCGGTTGGATATAGCATGAAAAAAGGCGTTCCGCATTATCGGTGGGAAGAAGAGGTTCGTCCCAAGATCATCGCCAGATATGGCAAACGGTTCGAGCCTTCTAATCAACCATTTAATTGGGGAGATACACTTTGTTTCGACCAAGTAGGTTGCGATGACATGGATGACTCAGGGTTTAATGCAGACCTCATATATCCAATGAGATTTTGTAAGAATACGCATAGATATTACGCTTTGATTGTTCAAAATACACAACGGGGTGCATTGACACCCGTTAATATCTATTTCATTGATAAAAACTCCTATAATGATTTTTTAAATAACAGAGTACTGCCGGCGCTTCTAGAAGCAGCCGTCATTGAGAGAGTAAAATAAAATTCTATGGGTTTTCAAACTATTCCAAAGAAAAAAGCAGTATTGGCCTCTCTGCCGTGGCAGCCTATAGAGTCGCCTTCACATGCGATAGCGCTTCTTGCAAAGCACTGTGAGAATGCGGGGATTCATTGCGATCAAGCGAATGTAGCTGTCCATATTTGCGAATACATACCTCTTGATACTCTCAAATTGATTGCGGCAAGGAATCCTTTAAATGAGCTTCTTCATGCATCACTTTTGTTTGAAAAACAGTATCGCGCGAACAGAAAGGCCTTTATCCGGATTTTTGGCGGTCGCAATGCAAGTCGATATTACGGAAGATATGTCATAAACATCGATCTATTCGAAGAGCTGATGCGTAGGCTTAAGCGTTATTATAAAGATATGTTGGAAATGCAAGAATGGGGCGCCTACGATGTAATTGGATTCACCACATCACTTAATCAATTCCATTCCTCCTTATATTTTTCACAATTGCTTAAAAAACGCTTTCCACAAGTAAAAACGTTGCTTGGTGGCGCATACTGCACTCGATATACCTCAAGGAATATATTGAATCGCTTCAAGTATATTGATTTTTGCATATCAGAGGCGGGTGAGCAAGGTCTTGTGGAATTAATTCAGCAACTATCTTGTCGCCAACCAAAATTATTCGAGGTGCCTAGTCTAGCTTATCGAGAGGCGTCGGGAAG
Source organism: uncultured Gammaproteobacteria bacterium (assembly GCA_964432705.1). Taxonomy (GTDB): domain Bacteria; phylum Patescibacteriota; class Microgenomatia; order UBA10105; family UBA927; genus 01-FULL-43-11b. Next base: position 4,839 of record CAYSOR010000048.1, on the reverse strand, counting down.
TGTTCAGAACGAAATTGGTCCAGATGTAATCAATGAGGACGCACGCTATATTCCGACGTTCGACGACTATTATGAACGAGTGCGTCACATAGAAGGTTTTCCCATAGATGATATTGTTCTTCCCATTGAAGCTGGGCGTGGCTGTCCTTATAAGTGTAGCTTTTGCAATCTTAATGTTGCCCATCCCCATTATCAGAATCATTCGATCAACTATATCGTTCGGTTAATTAGACGTTATAATAAATTGTATGGCTGCTATACCTTTGCGCTGATTTGTCACTTGTTTTACCCGAAAGCAGTTGATGCAGAACTCTCCAATGAGTTCTTCCTTATTACCGAGCTGCGTGCCGATACGCGGCATCACGATTTGCTTAAATTAAAGAAAATGGGAGTGAGGAAGGTGCAAATTGGCATCGAGAATTTCAGCAAAAAGATGTTGGGGGTAATGAATAAACACACGTCTCCTCTTCAGGGAATATCAGTCTTAAAGGATGCAATATATTTGGGGATAAAAGCAGAATATAATATCATAGTGGAACATCCCGGAGAGACGGCGCGGGATTTGTCGAGCAACATTCAGGTTACCAAGCTGATTACTCATTTGCCTCCGCCGAATGCGGTGGTCCCGTTTGAAGTGAAGTACGGTTCGCCCGTTTCTCTCAATCCGAAACACTTTAAAATAAAACGCATAAGTCCTCTCAAACCGTTTCAAATACTCTATGGCGATTTATCATTCGAGAATCCTGTTCTTCTGGATTTCGAACATGAATCCGCATTACCCCTGCATAAAGCCATGCAAGATAAATTTCGTGACGTTGTTAATCAGTGGGAAGAAAGATATTCAAGTGATAATCGTGATGTTTGTCGACTGATTTTGCATAATGATGAAGCGTTCATTGAAGATGCAAGGGTGTTTTGCAAAAGAAAGGGTCGATACAAGATCACAGATGTTGAGCGCGACATCCTTAAGGCAGCTGATTTAATTGTTGATGACAATACGTTTTGGCGCGCGCTCGCAAACTATCCCAAAAAGGTGGTAGAGAAATCTATGCGCACATTGATGAGGAGAGGATTGATGCTTAGGGATGATAAATTCTTGGTCAGTGTAACCATGATGCTATAGTTAAGATTTTATTTTCTCTTTTTTAGTCAAATGGGTGGTTTTCGTTCACAGCGTGTTTGCATTTTGATGATACGCAAATAATATTCTCACAGTAGGGATTTGAGTACCGCATTCAAACAAAAAGGGCGACCTTGCGATCGCCCTTTTGCTATCGTGTGCGTAAATACGTGTTCTTAGTACATGCCACCCATGCCGCCGCCCGGCATTGAGGGACCCTTATCTTCCTTCGGGAGATCTGCAACCATCGCTTCGGTGGTGATCATGAGACCGGATACGGATACCGCCCATCATTCTTCGCGCCATCGCTCAATTGGTGACGATAGAAATTCCTCCAACGGAATGCCGTCGCCGCCGACGAGAAATATGCGAGTAGGCTTAAACAATTTTGCAAACGCCTCAGCCACGGACAGGCGTTCTTTTCTCCCCCCACTCTTAACCTCGATCGCTAGTACGCTCTTGCCTTTTGCGAATACAAAATCGACTTCTTGATCGCGTTCGCGCCAATATTTCATGGCTGCATAGGCGCCTCGTGGTTCTTTGAGACGCGATAAAACCTCTTTATAATACCGACTATTATACAGTGCGCCCTCCTTAAGATACAAAATGCTCAACACGTTGAGTATTTTTACACAATATAACATAATATCAATTGCACGCATTGCGAGCGTGCCTTCTGTCACTGTTGCACCTCCGCCCCGATCACATTTCCCCAAGCACCTGTTTTTATCGGTATATATCGGTTGACATATCGGTACTATCATGAGATTGTCGGTATATATCGGTATGATTATCGACACACAAAAATTTACGGGTGAGATCGTGGAGCTCATCGGGGCCATCGATGCCTTCAACGGACGTTGGCAAGTCGCCCATTTTCTCAAGCCGGAGATACTTCTGAGTCTCAAGACCACGACGATCGTGAGTTCCTCAGGTTCATCGACGCGCATTGAGGGAGCGAAGCTCAGCGACGATGAGGTTGCCGGAATGCTCGGTAATCTTGGCGCACAGCGCATCGTCGATCGCGATCATACGGAGGTGCGGGGATATATCGAAACGCTACAAACAGTCTTCGAGCAGTTTGGAACAATTCCGCTCAGCGAGAACATGATCAAGGGGCTCCATAAGGAACTCCTGAGATATGTCGAAAAGGACCAGCATCACTTGGGCGAGTACAAGAAACAACCCAACACAGTGAAGGCGTACGATGCGCACACAGGTCAAGAAGTCGGGATCGTCTTTGAGCCGACTGACCCCGCGTTAACACCGATCGAGATGGAAAGGCTGGTTTCCGAAACCGCCGCGGCATGGCAAGGGAGTGCGCAGCACAAGCTGCTTATCATCGGTGAATTTGTGGTGCGATTTCTCGCCATTCATCCCTTCAAGGACGGTAACGGGCGATTGAGCCGCATACTCACGAACCTGCTGCTCCTCAAGGCGGGCTATGATTTTATTGTCTATGCGAGCCATGAAAAAGTTATCGAAGACAATAAGGATCGTTACTATGCAGCACTCAGGCACACGCAGGCGCGTCTCAAGGGCGATACCCCCGATCTCATGCCATGGCTTGAGTTTTTTCTGCGCTGTCTCAAGGAACAGACGGAGTATCTGGAGCAACAAATTAAGTTGGAGACATCGCTTAAGAAATTGCATCCCATTGAAAGCGACATCATGACCCTCGTGCGGCAGCGCGGTAAGGCGACCAATTCGATGGTGGTGGCAGCCTACGGGCATAACCCCAATACGGTGAAGGCGCGCTTCAGAAATCTTGTGAGTGCGGGCGTACTGAAAGCCGAAGGAAAAGGAAAAGGCCGGTACTATATTCTGGCGCGTTGAGGGCGCTCCACACCGATCGGTGCATAAACGATCGGGAACATTTCACCATTGCGCCAGTTGGCTGGTCAGAATGCCCTTCAGATTCTTGCTCAGGTTGTCGACATACGCGCCGTCGGCGATGAATGCGTCGAGATCATACTTAATGCTGCGGGTATCGATCGTATTCACCATATTCAGGATACGCGTGCGGAGAGAGGGAAGATCGTGCGCTTCATCAGCAAGACACGCAAGATTCGGACGAACGCCTTTACTCAAATACCACATCAGATCGAAGAAATCGCGCCCCTTCACTTGGCAAAGCTTGTCACCGCTCTTGCCTGTTTTTTCCCATCGCCGGTGAAGAATGGCCCTGATCTTTGTGGACATCAGCGTCGGGAGATCGAACGTGCGTATGAGAAGCGATCTGCCAAATTTGAATACCGGTGCCACGGTAACTTCGTACTGTGAACAAAAGTCGAATTTCGTGTACACTTCTATTTTGATGAAGAGATCGTTCGAGAGACTTCGGTCGGCAAGTCCCAACTCCCAGAGCACCGGAAACTTGAGATATGCCCTGAACTTTTGAAGTTTCGTGACAACCTTCACGCCGCATTCTTTCGATAAAAATGCGCGGCAATCGTTCATCATGACGTGGAGATCGATTTCGTTTGAGGTATCCACAAAGTCGAGGTCTTCCGAGAGCCGATCGAGGCCATAGCAATGGCGGAGACATGAGCCGCCATAAAACAAGAGCCCCTGATACGCCGCATGAGAATAAATATATTGAAGCACGAGCACCTGAAGGTACTCCTTGACGATGTTTCTCTTGAACGCATCGGGCGTGGACGGTTGCTCGCGCAATAATGTTTTAACGTAGTCCCAATGCATAGTCAGGCCTCCTTGTGGAAAAGTTCCTGAACGATTCGTTCGAGTCGCGCCGATTGTGCCCGCGTCACGTATGTTGTTAATTCTTTGCGATCGTTCTTCGTAAAAACGTTCGTATTGATCCTGAGTTCTTCGGTCGCCTTTTCGTCGGCAATGAGGGCCTTCCGCAAATAGAGATAGTCGAACAGCGCTTTTGCCTTGGATGCCGCATACACGGGAAAACCGTCTCTTATGACACACGTAAATCCATTAAAGAATTCTTTCTTGATGGAGCGATAGATGAAATTGCCGAGCGCGTTAGTAAAGCGCGCTGTCTTCCGTGTGCTAATCATGGTGTAGGCGACCGCGGCTTCGGTGAGCGCGTTATGCTGATGCAACACGTACTCGAGACTCAAATAGGCCGGCTCATAGAGAGCAGAGGCAAGAAATTCGAGATAAACCGAAAGCGATCCCTTTCGCTCGATCTCATTCAGATACGTGCGCGTGACATACAGGCCCTTTTTCAGACGCACGAGCGTGCCGCGCTTAGTCCACCGCGCAAGCGCAATGCGCACATAGGTTTCATTATGGCCGAGTCCCTTAAGCGCACCAATTTCGAAATAGGGAAGCCGGCTCACAAGGCGGATAAGATCGTCATGTTTCATTCGCGACGGTAGCATATAGCTGATTCTCATAATATACAATAATTGTATATTATCAGAAACATATATTCAAGGCGATTTTTCACCGAACAATCAAAGATTTGTAAATTGTTGGCCTCCCGTAATGCGACGTACTCACTACAGTGAGCATTTTACTCAATGTACTGAGAGTTTTGTTGTAGAGATACAAAAAGGGCGACCTTGCGGCCGCCCTTTGGTATATCTGCTTGTCGTACGAGGTACCACGTACCGCGTACTGCTGTTTAGTACATCCCACCCATGCCGCCCATGCCACCCATTCCGCCGCCGCCCGACATCGGGGAACCCTTATCTTCCTTCGGGAGATCTGCAACCATCGCTTCGGTGGTGATCATGAGA
>CAYSOR010000047.1:1527-7687 GCA_964432705.1 uncultured Gammaproteobacteria bacterium | reverse complement strand
GGCCTGGAGCCCGTCCGGAAGCGTCCGGCCATGTACATCGGTACCACTTCTCTTCCCGGCGTACACCACTGCCTCAATGAAATTATCGATAACAGTATTGACGAAGCCTTAGCAGGTTTTGCCAAACACGTCTGGGTAACTATTTATAAAGATGACTCCGTAACGGTCCGCGATGATGGACGCGGAATTCCGATTGATAAAGTAGCCAAATACAATACGTCAGCACTTGAGCTGGTCATGACCAAACTCCATGCCGGAGGCAAGTTCGAAGGCAAGGCATACAAAATCTCCGGAGGTCTCCACGGCGTCGGTGCATCGGTCGTTAACGCGCTCTCGACTTCAATGAAAGTTGAAGTTCACCGAGACGGAAAATCCTATGTTCAAGAATATAAGCGCGGCAAACCGACTGCGACGGTTAAACAGGTAGGCAAGTCAAGTGATACCGGTACCATTGTTACCTTTAACCTTGATACGGAAATTTTTAAAGAAGGGATCAGCCTCAATTTCGAAACAGTCAAAAAGCATGTTCGCGACCGAGCGTATCTCATTGCAGGACTTGCGTTTAACCTTGCCGATGAACGAAGCGCAGAAGTTGCAAACTATTATTTTGAAGGCGGTATTACCTCGCTTGTCAAAGCGCTTAACCGCAATAAAACCACTCTTCATGACCCTATCTTCGTTACAAAAACCGAAGGGGAAAAAATCGTTGAAGTCGCTCTCCAGTATAACGACGGGTTCTCCGAAACGGTTGAAAGCTTTGTCAACGTCATCCCGACCCCTGAAGGAGGTACGCACCTTACGGGCTTCCGCATGGCGTTAACCCGCGCAATAAATGATTACGCCAAAAAGGTCGGCGCGACCAAAAACGGCACAGATACCATTATGGGCGAGGATACGCGTGAGGGACTTACTGCAATCGTATATATAAAAATGTCCAGTCAGAACCTCCAGTTTGAAGGGCAAACGAAAGGTAAGCTCGGTAATGCAGAGGTCCAACCTTTTGTACAAACTGCGGTCAAAGAAGGACTTGAAACGTATTTCGAAGAAAACCCAAGCGACGCCCGTCGGATACTTGAAAAAGTATATCTCGCTGCCAAAGCCAGACTCGCTGCTAAAGCCGCCAAAGACGCGATTATCCGAAAAGGAGCGCTCGAGGGAGCAAGTTTGCCGGGGAAACTCGCTGACTGCCAGGAAAAAGATGCGAGTGTATCTGAACTATTTATTGTGGAAGGAGACAGCGCCGGCGGATGTTTTTCAGGGAATACAAAAGTTGCTTTGACGGATGGACGGAATCTGACATTCAAAGAACTCCAAAAAGAGCATAATTGTGGAAAACAAAATTATTGTTACACCATACAGACAAATGGAACTATTGGTGTAGCCCCCATACAAGAACCGCGACGTACCGAAAAGCATGCAGAAGTAATCAAAATTATTCTTGATGACGGCGAAGATATTATCTGCACCCCTGATCATCCATTTATGCTTCGCGATGGATCATACAAAGAGGCACAACAATTGACTCCTCTAGACTCATTGATGCCTCTGAGGCGCCAACTCTCCCGTATCGGCAAACGCATTACCATCGAAGGATATGAATTGGTATTTGATCCGGGACTCAACCGTTGGCTATTTACTCATGTCTTGGCTGATCAATATAACCTGCTTCTTGGCGCATACAAAAAAAACGACGGAGAGCACCGCCATCACGTCGATTTTAACAAACGCAACAACAGCCCCGATAACCTCACAAGGCTTTCAAAAGATACTCATCTAGCCCTCCACAAGGCACTACTTGCAAAGACCCTTCATAGACCCGATGTGAAAGCAAAGATTGCTGCTCTCCATAAAACATCCGAGTTTCGGATGAAAATAAAAAAAGCAATGACTACCTCACGTATGAGAAAACTCCTCAGTAATCGCGCCAATCTTCGAAAAGCGCTTTCAGCACTTCATCACATTTATTCGACAAAGGGCGTGATAAACCAAGAGGGGTATCTACGTTTACGATCTGTGTCGAAAGACAAAAGCCTTATCAAATATGAAACGATTCGGAGGCGATTTTTTAATGATGAGGAACAAATATTTCAACAAGCGATCATCAATTACAATCACAAAATAAGAAAAATCATTCCTCTGAAAACACGCATCGATGTCTATGACATGGAAGTTCCGGAAACGCATAACTTTGCCTTAGCATCAGGCGTGTTCGTTCATAACAGTGCCAAACAGGGGAGAGACCGCAAATTCCAGGCCATCTTGCCCCTTCGGGGCAAGATCCTCAATACCGAACGCGCGCGTTTGGATAAAATCGTGGAATTTGAGGAACTCAAGGCTCTCATTATAGCCCTGGGCATGGGGATAGCAGAAAGCCTCAATCCCGATAAATTGCGCTATCACCGCGTCATCATTATGACGGACGCGGATGTCGACGGCGAACACATTATGACGCTTCTTTTGACATTCTTTTTCCGCCATCTTCCCTATATTGTAGAAAAGGGCTATCTCTATATTGCTCAACCGCCGCTTTATAAGGTGTCTTTCGGTAAAAATAGCTACTATGCCTATTCTGATGAAGAGCGAGATAAAACGCTCAAGGAACATGGACAGGAACTTAAGACTGTACCCAATATTCAGCGGTACAAAGGGCTCGGGGAAATGAATCCTGATCAACTTTGGGAAACGACCATGAATCCCGCACATCGTATACTTCGTCAGGTAACTATTGTCGATGCAGCAGCAGCAGATCAGGTATTTAGTATGCTCATGGGCGACGAAGTGCCGCCAAGAAAACGCTTTATCCAGACGCATGCGAAGAGCGCTACCCTAGATATATAATGAGGGAGAAACTATGAACGAAATCTATTTTTCTCTTTTTGCCGCAGTGCTAGCCGTTCTTTACGGACTGTATCTCATGGTAAAAATCATGAGGTTGCCGACCGGAACACCCGCAATGAATGCCATAAGTGACGCAATTGCAGAAGGAGCGACCGCGTTTCTCACGCGTGAATACAAGACTCTTGCGCTTATTGCCGCAGTCATCGCCATAATTCTCGGAAAATTCATGGGAGTATCGTATGCAATAGCATTCCTTGTCGGAGCAATCCTCTCCGCTGTTGCAGGAGCTATCGGCATGAATACAGCAGTGCGAGCAAATATTCGGACTGCAGTAGCTGCCAAAAATGGTTTGGGAGCTGCTTTGGAAGTAGCATTTGCCGGTGGAGCTGTTACCGGGCTTTTGGTCGCGGGACTCGCGCTCGCCTCAGTTGCCGGAACATACCTCTGGTTAACTTCGCAAGGATCTATAGATATTAAGCCCTTAATTGCCTTAGGTTTTGGCGGATCGCTCATCTCAGTTTTTGCGAGGCTTGGCGGCGGCATTTATACCAAAGGCGCAGATGTGGGCACGGATATGGTCGGAAAAATAGAAAAAGGAATCCCCGAGGATGACCCCAGAAATCCCGGCGTTATAGCAGACCTTGTCGGAGACAATGTCGGAGACGACGCAGGCATGGCAGCTGACCTTTTTGAAACGTATGTCGTGACGGCTGTCGCTGCCATGCTACTCGGTGGATTTACCATGCCGGGTAACCAGTCGGCCCTCATGTTCCCGCTTCTTGTGGGTGCTGCTGGAATTGTAGCCTCTATCATCGGTACATTTTTTGTCAAACTCGGTAAAAGTAAAAAAATAATGCCGGCGCTCTATAAGGGCCTTATTTCCGCCTGCATGGTAAGTATTTTCGCACTGTTCGTTATCACGTATGGTGTACTCGGATCGACCAACTACGGTGCATTGAACTTGTTTCTGGCAAGTTTGGTCGGCGTGGTTTTGACAGCCGGAATGGTAGTAATAACGGAATACTTTACGTCAAAGCAGTACACGCCCGTCAAACACATAGCCGAGGCCGCGACTACCGGCCACGGAACGGTCATGATCGCGGGATTAGCTATTTCCATGAAATCTACGCTTGCACCGGTACTTCTCATTGCAGGCGCTACACTTAGTTCATATTACTTAGCAGGGCTTTATGGAGTCGCAGTAGCGGCGATGAGCATGCTTTCTCTCACCGGCATTGTGGTAGCAATCGATGCGTTTGGTCCGATCACTGATAACGCCGGAGGAATTGCTGAAATGACTAATCAGCCGGAAGACGTACGAAAAGTTACTGACGCACTTGATGCAGTGGGTAATACCACCAAAGCAGTTACCAAAGGATACGCTATTGCTTCAGCTGGACTTGCCGCTCTCGTTCTTTTCGCGAGCTATACTCAAGAGTTGGGAAGCGGAGTGCTTTCTTTTGCACTTTCTGATCCTTTAGTCGTCGTCGGGCTCTTTATCGGTGCGAGCTTGCCGTATGTGTTTGGCGCTTTGGCAATGGAAGCAGTCGGTAAAGCCGCAGGAGCGGTCGTTGTCGAAGTGCGCAGACAGTTTAAAACCATTAAGGGCATCATGGAGGGAAAAGCTAAACCGCAATACGGCAAAGCTGTCGACATTGTAACAAAAGCAGCACTGCGAGAAATGGTTGTTCCAGCGCTTATCCCCGTCGTCGTCCCAATTCTCGTAGGCTTCACCCTTGGCCCTCAAGCGCTCGGCGGACTCCTCATGGGCACGATCGCGACAGGGCTTTTTGTAGGGCTTTCTATGACGACAGGAGGAGCTGCTTGGGATAATGCTAAAAAATATATTGAGGAAGGCCATTACGGCGGCAAAGGGTCGCCAGCACATCAGGCAGCGGTCACCGGTGACACGGTAGGGGATCCGTATAAGGACACCGCCGGACCTGCGATAAACCCGATGATCAAAGTCACGAATATAGTCGCTTTGTTAATTGCAGGGTTTCTCAAGTAATCAACGAATAACGAATTGGTACGAATATACGAATACAAAACATTCGTAAATTCGGCGTTCCATTCGTAATTCGATGATTTTTTATGAATATCGGTAAAGTCCAACCAAGTGAAATTGTCGCTGAGATGCAGAAGTCATACCTCGACTACGCCATGAGCGTCATCGTCAGCCGCGCGCTTCCCGACGTACGCGATGGGCTCAAACCCGTGCACCGAAGGATTCTTTTTGCGATGCACCAGATGGGACTATCCCATACAAGTAGATACACGAAATCCGCGAAAGTCGTTGGAGAAGTATTAGGAAAATTCCACCCCCATGGCGACGCCCCGGTCTACGAAGCGCTCGTCAGGCTGGCGCAGGATTTCTCCATGCGCTACCGCCTCGTCGACGGTCAGGGTAACTTTGGCTCGATCGATGGCGACCCTCCGGCTGCGATGCGGTACACCGAAACGAGACTATCCGCAATATCGGCTGAGATGCTTCTTGATATCGAAAAAGAAACCGTCAACTTCATCCCGACCTTTGACGGAACCATGAAAGAACCCACGTATCTTCCTGCCAAACTCCCAAACCTCCTCCTCATGGGATCTGAAGGTATTGCCGTCGGCATGGCAACCAAGATCCCGCCGCACAACATTTCTGAGGTGATTGATGCGTTGGTGTTTATAATTGGAAAAACGAAAATCGAGATGGATAAAGAAGAAACGTCTCACATCTCACGTCTCACATCTCACTTCGTCTTCGATGTTTCCCTCGACGATCTTCTGCAGTTTATCCAAGGCCCGGATTTCCCGACCGCTGGCACAATCTACGACATTAATGAAATTAAAAATGCTTATGCAACCGGACGGGGAAAAATAATTTGCCGAGGTAAAGCGGAGATAGAAGAAATTGGACAAGGAAAAAACGCCATTGCGATTACCGAGCTTCCGTATCAAGTCAACAAAGCCAATCTCGTTGCCAAAATCGCTGACCTTGTCAAAGACAAAAAACTCGACGGTATTAGCGATCTTCGCGATGAGTCTGACAGACGAGGTATTCGCGTGGTCGTGGAGCTTAAGCGCGACGCACAGCCCAATAAGGTCTTAAACAACATTTTTAAGTACACCGAACTCCAAACTTCATTCCCGGTCAACATGGTCGCCCTTGTCGACAATACGCCGCGAACTCTCACGCTTCGAGAAATTTTGGAAGAATATGTCAAGCACCGCCACAGCGTCGTGCGAAGACGAAGCGAGTTTGAGCTCAAAGAAGCCAAAGCACGTGAGCACATTCTTGAAGGCCTCAAGATCGCCGTCAACCACATTGACG
>CAYSOR010000047.1:0-1517 GCA_964432705.1 uncultured Gammaproteobacteria bacterium | reverse complement strand
AAATTGAGCGGCATTCAAGCAACGGCGATTCTCGACATGCAGCTGCGGCGCCTCGCCGCTCTCGAACGCCAAAAAATTGAAGATGAACTGGCAATGATTCGCGAGACTATTGAATACCTTGAAGATTTATTGGCGCACCCGGAAAAAATTTTGAAAATTATTAAAGACGAACTTCTCAAACTCAAAGAAAAATACGGCGACAACAGAAAAACCCGGGTATTTAAGAGCAAAGTCGGTGAGTTTACGGACGAACAGCTTATTGCAAACGAAGAAACAATTATTACCATGACGGAAACCGGCTACATCAAGCGCCTTCCGCGCACAACCTTTAAAACGCAAGAACGGGGAGGCAAAGGCGTTATCGGTATGACGACTAAGGAAGAGGATACTATCGACAAGCTCGTTGCCGCCCAAACACACGACAACATGCTCTTTTTCACGGAAAAAGGAAAAGTGTACCAAGTGAGAGTGTGGGATATACCGGAGACCAGTCGCCAATCGAAAGGCCAGGCCGTCGTCAACCTTATTAACATTGAATCGAGCGAAAAGGTCACATCGATCCTAACCTATAGCCTCAAGCGTTCAGAACAAAAAGAACAGGGCATACAATATATTTTCATGGCCACAAGAAAGGGAGTTGTCAAAAAAACTAAGCTCTCAAAATTTGAAAATATCCGCAGGAATGGATTAGTGGCAATTAAGCTCGAGAGCAGCCTGCCTGCAGGCAGGCAGGGCGATGAACTCACCTGGGCCAAACTCGCAAGCGGCGAAGACGACATACTTCTCGTGTCGCACGAGGGCAAGTCCATACGGTTTTCCGAGCGTGAAGTCCGTCCTACCGGCCGCGACACCATGGGGGTACGCGGGATACTCCTGAAGGGTAGTGACTATATCGTCGGCATGGACGTCATAAATAAAGAAGCCAAAAAGGGAGATTTCTTTACCGTTATGGAGAAGGGAGTAGGCAAAAAGACCGCGGTCTCTGGCTTCCCTAAACAGCGCCGCGGCGGCCAAGGAGTAAAAGTTGCCCAGATTAAGCCAAAAACCGGCAAAATCGTCGTTTCCCAGCTCATCCAACCCGATACCGAAGGCGTCATCCTGACATCTCACAAAGGCCAGGTCGTAAAACTCGCTATCTCTCGAGTTCCCCGCCTCTCTCGTGCCACTAGCGGAGTCATTTTGATGCGTTTTACTGACAAATCTGATACAATCGCCGCCGCCACCTGCCTGACAAAATAAAATGCATGTTAACCAAATAGAATCGCGTGGTACCCCCCCCTATGAAGTCTGGACGGCGTCGCAGGGCATAGATGGAACTTATCCTGGCAATCGTCAAAGATCAAGATTTCCAACATGGACCGAAGCGTTATCTTGCCTATTTGACCTAACAGATGGGGGAGCTTTCGGTTTCGACGAATATGTAAAAGATTCAAAAGGCAATACTATATTTTCACTTACTGTAGCAGCAGATCTCGCGCTTCTTAAAAGCATCACAAAAACAGTAAAATAGTTGAATT
>CAYSOR010000046.1:0-7724 GCA_964432705.1 uncultured Gammaproteobacteria bacterium | reverse complement strand
TCGTCCACAGAAGCGATAGTACAGAAGCCGCAGCCAAGGAAATTGGGCTACTTTTCCGGCCGGAGGAAGTCTTTTAGTTTACCGGTTTTTCCGCCTTCTGCATTGCTTCTAAAAAATCAAACCCAGCGAATAGGTTATTCGGTGGTTGAGGTGGTCTACGACTAAATCCGGTAAGCGCCGGGCCTAATGTGATAAACACATCCGGCTGATGGCGCCGTGCCCATCGCGGTAGTAGGCGCTGTGTGGCGTCAATTCGGAAACCCGTGCCAAAAAGAATATCCACTTCTAGTGCACGCTCTTTCATAAAGCAGCTTTCATAAAGCATATTATACTACTCAATAAAAACGATAACCACTTTTTCAACCGCATCAAAAGGCATGTTGGATGATCCGGTAAGTTTCCAGCAGGCCGTGTTTAGCTAGACACTTAGTTAGGCACACCAGGTGCGTGTGGGCGCGTAGTTTGGATGAAGCCAGTAGCTCACTTATGTGTGAAGGGCGTATTACATCGGAAGAGTGAGCCGGTGCTAGGGCCAACGTCGCTTTGGTCCGCGGTAACGGCCGGTGAAAGTGATGTCGCGTGCTCGTTGGCGTGGGCCGAGATCCTCAGGTGGTAGTTGAGTAGGGCCCACCATATGGCGGTGTGCCACTGTCAAAGTCGCCATCAGGTCACGAAGGTCGGCAAACTGTAGTTTTTGGGCAACTTTACCAAATACGCCTTGCAAAACTTCTACTTGATCAGGTGTAACACCCTCACGTTGAAGCGCTCTGGCCAGTTTTTCTCCATTGCCCTCGCCTTCTTGTGTCATAAGAGAGTGAAGATGGTCTGCGAGGCGTCGTGGTACGTCGTGTGGCATAGCTCCTCTTCGGGGGATTCTTACACCTAAGATTTGGTCATGAGTTTTGTTACTAAGATCCTCTGGACTCCTTTTACCCATAAGCGTTTCAGACAATAATCTTCAATTGTCGAAGCACCGGCAGGAGGACTTCGAAGGGCAAGCCTATCACATTGGTATAACTCCCGTCAATTTTCGTTACCAGGTCCCAGGGGGCTTCGTTGAAGGCGTAGCCGGCGGCGAAGCGGGTAAGGTCGTAATGGACGAGGTAGCTTTCGAGCTCGACAGGGGTGAATTTTTTGAGTGTCACTTTGGTTTTGACCACCTTTTCCCAGCGCCTTTTGACTTTGCCGGCCTCAAGATAGACGATATTGACCGCAGTACCAAAGACGTGGGTTTTAGCCATGAGGCTCTTGAGTATGGATCTGGCTCCCTCGCGGTCTTCCGGCTTGCCAAACGTGCGTTTACCAATGAAACCCATGGAATCAGCGGCGATGACGAGTGCTTTGGGCTTTTCCGCGAGATTATAGACGCCCAGGTGCGTTACGACCTCGTTAGACTTAGCGGCTGCACGTTTGCGCAGGGTACTGACGGGATCTAGAGCGGTGATGTGATCCTCATTGACGCGGGTTGCAATGACGCGAAAACGAACGCCAAGTTTCTCCAGAAGCATGCGACGGCCGATAGATTGCGAGGCGAGAATGATGTCAACTGTAGGCTCTACGGGTATTGCATGAGGAGAGGTAAAACGAATAGCCATAAACGGATTATACCCTAAAAGAGGTCTAAAAACCAGAAATCCATATTTAGTCGGAGAGCCGGGACTCGAACCCGGGGCCTCATCGTCCCGAACGATGCGCGCTACCAACTGCGCCACTCTCCGAAATTTTTGCGGGCCAACTGCGCTATACCCCGAAAGTATTGGTATTGTAGCATGAAATGATACAATGAATAAGTGACGTAAGTCTCTTAGCGGCTTAAGTAGCTTATGGGTCTGCCAAAATATAAATATCTCCTTACCTATCGCTACTCTGAAATTGTCTATGACCTCACTATAGAGTTTTGTCAGAGATTTGTTGCTGACTATGGCAGTAAACGGACGAGGGAACAGATGGAGCAAGCTGCGCGCAGTGGCAAGCAGAATATTATTGAGGGTGTCGGTCAGAGTGACACCAGTAAGAAAGGGGAGATTAAGCTCCTCGGTGTTGCCAAAGCGTCACTCGAAGAGCTCCTAGCCGACTACGAAGATTTTCTCCGGACCCGAAAGATGGAGATTTTCCCAAAGTCAGATCCGAGGATTGGCGTTTTTAGACAAACTGCTTTTCGATTAAGTGACTTAAGAAACTTAAGTGACTTAGGTAGCTTAAAAGAAAAGGCTAAGCTACCAGAGAAGCACGAGGAGGCTGCAAATTTTCTTCTCACTCTGTGTCATCAGGCGACCTATCTGCTCTTCAGGCAGATTGAAAAAGCGGAACATGACTTTGTGATGAAAGGTGGTTTCACAGAGCAGTTGTTCAAAAAGCGATTATCCCGTAGAATGGGGCAGTAAGAGTCCCCGTAGCTCAATGGATAGAGCAGAGGTTTCCTAAACCTCCGATGCAGGTTCGATTCCCGCCGGGGATACAAGAAGTATTACCTCAAATTCACTGCGTAGAGGTTGTTGATCGCTGAGGCCGTTGAGTTAAGGTTTGTTAAGATCACAATCTTTGTGGCATTGGTCCATGGGACAGCGAAGCTGTCCCAGAAGGGGCCGGCGTAGCCGGTGCGGCGGTTGGTGCCATCGTAATCCATAATCTCGATTTTGTCTTTCCCCACGAGCATGAAGTGGCGGGAGGTGGGGAGCCACTGAAGAGATGAAGAGACAGTAAGACCGTAAGACTGTAAGAGGGAAGAGTCGGAGTCTTTCTTATCGTCTGATTGCCTTATTGTTTTACTGTCTCCCATGAGGTAGTTTCGATCTTCTTTGATATCGTAGACATATACATTTCCCGGTTTAATATCGCGAGCTTCAGGAGTCGGATTTGATCCGATGAGAGGAAGAGTTATGATAGGTGGAATTGTGGCAGATTTTGTTGCTTCATAGAGAAATTTTGACTCATCTGGTGAAAATTCCACCAGTTTCATTGAGGAAGTTGCGATATGTACAAGCTCGATCTGGAGGGTTGCGAGTTTTTCTTTTTCCTTTTGATTTTTGATATCTTTCCATTCGTTTTGAATCGTTTTGATATTGTTTACGAGGATCGGTGTTTCATTAAGATTGTCTGTTTCAAGAAGGTAACAGGTAGTTGTTGTTATGCAAGCGAGTACCTGTTTGTTATCCGGAGACCAGGCAAGGGCAGCTTTGGAAAAATCGATACGTGCTCCTGCCTGCGCAGGCAGGGTTTTCGCAATCTGCCGGGCGTCACGGTTCAACCCCAGGGGCTTGTCCACTAAATCCAGCACCCACACGCCAGGACGTGTCGACGGGAGAGTATTATTTGATTCCTTTTGATTCGGTATGACATAGACAAGTTTGCTGCCGTCAGGCGAGAGGCTGGGATTAGCAACCCCGCTTGCCGTGATTGCCGTGAGTGAGGGGTTGGTGGGGAGAAGGAGCGCATCGGCTCGGGCAACGACTTCGCCCTGCACCTGGATTTTTTTCTCCCACGACTGAAATCCTTCCTTACTGATTGTCACGGTATACCAATCAGGTGAGAGTGAAATCGTCGCGTTGGTTGCAGTTTTAAGCTTACCGTTGACGAGTATTTGGGCACCGTTGGGTTCAGAGGTAACTGTCAGGAGTCCTGTGGGTTGAAGTGATTTTTGGGAGAAACTGAAGCGGTATCCGCGGCCGTAGGCAATGAGCACAATCGCCACTCCCAGAATAAGACATACTGTAACAAATGGTATTAAAATAGATCGGATTTTTGTAATCATGGTTTACAAGAGTGAGGGTATTATACTGCACCATATGATAGAATGCTATCGTAAACTATGTTCGGATTCACAAAGAGATTAGGTATAGATTTAGGAACAGCCAACAGTTTAGTCTGGCTCGCGGGAACGGGTGTGGTCCTCAATGAGCCCACAGTGGTTGCGGTAACTGTCGACGATAACCGCGTGGTGGCCGTGGGAAATGAGGCAAAGGAGATGCTCGGCCGTACGCCGGTCAACATCATGGCCACCCGGCCCATGCGTGACGGGGTGATAGCCGATTATCGCATCACAGAAGCACTTCTTTCCTACTTTATTGACCGAACCGTCGGGAGAAACCGACTGTTTCGGCCTGAAGTCATGATTTGTGTTCCAACAGGTGTTACGCAGGTCGAGCGCAGGGCGGTTCTCGATGCGACTCTCTCTGCTGGTGCACGGGTCGCATACCTCATAGAAGAGCCGCTCGCTGCAGCAATTGGGGCTAAAATTCCCATAGCCCAGCCCTCCGGCAACATGATCGTCGATATCGGCGGTGGAAGTACGGAGGCTGCGGTGATTTCATTAGGCGGCGTGGTCGCCCACCACAGTGCAAGAGTCGCCGGTAACAAACTTGATGAGGCGATTGCCGCGTACGTCAAGAAGAAATACAACCTTATTATCGGCGAACGGATGGCGGAGATGATTAAAATTACGATTGGAGACGCGGTGGGGAAATCAGAAAACTCGGAAAACTCAGCGAATCGGAAAGTCAGAATTTCAGATAGTCAGAATCTCAGACCTTCTGAGTCTTCTGAGTTTTCTGAAAGTATGGAGGTTCGCGGCCGCGATACTGTCATAGGACTGCCTCGCATGATTACACTGACCCGTGCCGAGGTCACAGAGGCTATTATTCCGATCCTCCGCCAGATTATCTCGGCAGTCAAGGCCGTGCTTGAAGATACTCCTCCGGAGCTTGCTGCCGACATTATTGACAAAGGGATTGTCATGGCGGGCGGGACAAGTTTACTGCGAAATCTTGATAAACTTATTACACAAATGACAGGGGTTCCAGCTCACGTTGCTGAGGAACCGCTCCTGTGTGTCGTGCGGGGGACCGGTGTTGCCATCGAAAACATTGAACTGTATAAAAGAAGCATTAGTAAGAAGTGACAAGTGATATGTGATAAGCGATACGCAAAAAAGATGAAGAGAATGACCTATAAAAAAGTATAGACAAAAATTATTACCTAAAATCTGAATTTTAGTGAGAGAAATACGTATAGCTTGTAGTGTTAAAGCAAAAAATCGTTCTGTTGCCTGGTTCTTAAAAAATACGTACGGAATTTAGTGTTCATTTTCTAACGTGTCACGTATCACCCATCACTTATTACATTTTTTTTGTAAACTATGGGCCTAAATGCGGTAAAAATACTGGGAATTTCTATTACAACAAATTCTAAAAAGGAAATCCTGGAGTATATCCGAAAGTACCTTCTTAAAAACTCAAAACCCTGCCTCGCCGGCAGGCAGGTCAGAACTCAGAACCAGAGAACCGAGCGGAAACCGCTTGTTATTGTTACTCCAAATCCTGAGCAAGTCGTCTACGCGCAAAAAGACAAACATTTTGCTGATATTCTCAATCGGGCCGATGTGAAGCTCCCGGATGGGGTAGGAATCGTCGCCGCTGTGCAGCTCCTCAAGCGAAAAGCGATAAGAGATAAGCGAAAAGAAAAAATTCAAAGAATCCCGGGAGTAGAACTGATGGAAGACCTGGTGAAAATGGCGGCCGAGCGGGGCGTTAGAGTAGGACTTATCGGCGGAAGAGGGGGAGTAGCAGTCGAAGCGTTTGAGTGCTTACGCCGGAAGTATTCGGGTCTTGTGGGTTGGGCAGAGGATGGGCCGGGAGAGTTCAAACTAGGTCACCTAGGAAACCTAGGTCACTTAGGTGACTTAAAAAGAATAACAGAAAAAATTCGTTCGACGCATACCCGTATAGTTTTTGTCGGCCTTGGAGCGCCGAAACAGGAGTACTTTATAGAAGCGCTTCAGAAAGCGCTTGGCGATACGCGATATGTGATAAGTGACATGCAAGAAGGAAAGACAGGGATAAAAAAATCGTCTCACGTCTCACGTCTCACGTCTCACCCTTTGGTTTTCATGTCCGTCGGCGGATCCTTTAATATCATCGCCGGTAGACTCAAGCGTGCACCAGTACTTATTAGATTGATAGGGTTTGAATGGGCGTGGAGACTTTTCAAAGAACCGTGGCGTTTTCGACGTCAACTGGCGCTTTTACAGTTTTTGTGGCTAGTGTTGAGAAAAAAGTTCTTCGTGGCGGCCTTTTTCTTCCTTGTGTAGCCCTTGACTCTTCAAGTATAATTCGCCTGAATGAAGATAATGTTCCTCTACATGTTTCCATTGTGGGGCAATGGGAGCGGTGCGTGGTTGCGGGCTCTTGCCGCTGAAATGGTGAAAGACGGACACGACGTAGCAATTGTAAGCCCGGAGAAGCGCAAGTTTGACGGCGTCAAACAGTACATAGTCAAACCTTCGCAAATGGGTGTGTTTGTCGGCAATCCTGAACTGCCTGCTGCCAATAAATATGAGGAGATGAACGGAGTAGAGCTTGCCAAAGTCTATACGAGCTACGTTGACGCGACACTCCCCGCGGTGAAAGAATTTGAGCCGGAAATTATTCATGCTTTCCATACGGCATTCCTGCCGCCGATTGCCCGTATCGTTAAAATTCTCTACGGTATCCGCTTCATCATTACGACCCACGGGAGCGACCTCCACTATCTCTCGCGCGATAAACGGCTCATTGGTCTTATAAAAGACGCGATCCGGGTTTCTGCCATGGTGACGGCTAACAGTGCGTTCACCCGCAAGTGGTTTCTCAAAATGTTTGGGCCCGAGTGGGCGCACAAGATCCGTACGATCCCCGGCGGCGTGTATATCGAAGAATATCAGCGTAACCAGCAGGCGATCGATGTCATTAATAAAAAGTATGGCCTCACTGACAAAAAAGTCGTACTTTTTACCGGTCGATTGACGATCCACAAAGGCGTCGAATTTCTCATTAAAGCCGCCCGCGATATCCGGGGAGAAGTCATTATCCTAGGTGACGGCCCGGAGCGGGCAAATCTTGAAAATCTCATTAAACAACAGGGCCTCACCAATGTCCGTATATTAGGTTACATGAAGCCGACCGATCAAGTTAACTTTAAAGCTTTTTACGGACGTGCGGACGTGTATGTTGCGCCCTCGACCTGGAACGAGCCATTGGGACTCGTCATTCTCGAGGCAATGGCGGCGAAGACGCCGGTCATTGCCACCCGCAAAGGGGGAGTCGGTAGCTTAGTGAAAGACGGCTATAATGGTTATCTTGTTCGGGCCAGAAGTTCCAAGGAAATTGTAGAAAAAGTCAATCTTCTCCTCACAAACGATGCGCTGCGTAAAAAAATAAGCGATCGGGCATATGAAACGGTGCTCACCAAGTTTACCTGGGATAAAATCGCAGAAAAATTTGCCCGCATCTATAGGCGCTACGCATTTACGATGCGGGAATACCTCCCCATGGTCAAAGCAATACCCAAGCCCAACGGTAAGTAGTGATTCCTCTGATTTAAGAGAATTATGAGGTTCCTTTGCCTGCCTCGGGAGGACGATAGGTGTAAATAATTTCACCTGCTTTAAGCCGGCTGCGCAGTTCAGCTGGCGGTACGCCTTGTGATGCAGCCACACCAAGTAAAAACGCATCTTCACTATTCAGTGAATGCTCTTCATTGTTATCAGGTTCTCTGGCAACGGCAGAGATATTTTGATCAAGCCATTGGGGGTTTTGTCCATCAGTCGATATGAGTTGTCTAAAGATCACGTCGCTGTTTGGATTTAATTTTATCTTTGCTTCGAGTAATTTTGTTGACATATTGAGTTGAAGCATACCTCTCTCTCTGCCTTGTCAAGTCAAGGCCAATACACTAGCATGGAAATATGG
>CAYSOR010000045.1:7950-8236 GCA_964432705.1 uncultured Gammaproteobacteria bacterium | reverse complement strand
AAAAGCTGAATATGCAGCTGCCCGTATTGTGAACCTCCCTACACGGATATCCATGGATCAAGCGAAACGTGTTATGGACGTTTTGTCATGAAGAATCGCGTTGTCATCGAAAAACTCATCGTTGGTTCGATGAGTACAAACTGTTACCTTGTAATTGATCAGATATCTAAGGAGGCGCTCATTATTGATCCTGGTGATGATGCAGAATACATTATCGATAAGCTAGCTCAATTTTTTGCAAAACCGATAATGATAGTTGCAACCCATGGTCATTTTGATCACATCC
>CAYSOR010000045.1:0-7940 GCA_964432705.1 uncultured Gammaproteobacteria bacterium | reverse complement strand
ACCTAGCGACCAAACCCACGATGATTGTAGCGACTCACGGTCATTTTGATCACGTCATGGCAGCATTCGCCTTGCAACGTGCGTACAATATTCCTTTTTATATTCACCAGGATGATATATTCCTCCTGAAAACCATGCGCTCGAGTGCTGTGCATTTTTTGGGATTGAGAGACGTTGATCCGCCGCCCACACCCTCCCCAATTGAACATGTGTCCTTTATTCATACACCTGGTCACACACCGGGGAGTATATGTATGCAATTTGATAAGATGCTTGTTATCGGTGATACACTATTTGCGGATGGGGGTATCGGCAGGACGGATTTTACATATTCTGATCCGCGAAAATTCAAAAGGTCGATCAATAAAATCCGTTCGTATCCCCGTGGAACGCGGCTTTTACCCGGACATGGAGAGGAGTTGTATTTATGACGCAAACGGAATGGGATGCCCTTGTTTTGAAGAACTCTCCTGGTGCG
This sequence comes from uncultured Gammaproteobacteria bacterium, assembly GCA_964432705.1. GTDB lineage: Bacteria > Patescibacteriota > Microgenomatia > UBA10105 > UBA927 > 01-FULL-43-11b. The sequence continues at coordinate 7,462 of CAYSOR010000045.1, read as the reverse complement.
CTGTTTCAATCGTGGCGTTGGGGAGAAGTTGGAAAAAGGCTCGGACACAAAATTTGGCGGTTCGCGTGGCCGGGCGCTATTGCACAAGTTGAAAAAATACCGGCTAGGCGGGGAACATTTCTTCACGTTCGCCATGGACCAATTGTGACAGGGAGTTGGAGAAAAATAGTAGAAGACTTGCGTACTCTTGCAAGAGATGAAAATGCTTGGTTTGTGCGAGTAAGCCCGCAGATGGAAGATTCGGAAACCAATCGAAAACTCCTCGCGTCATTTGACATGAAATCCGCGGCGATTCATGCGATGGATGCAGAACTTTGTTGGATGTTGGATCTTTCCCCTAGCGAAGAACAACTCCTTGCCAACATGCGCAAAACCACGCGTTACGAAATTCGCCGTGCACAAAAACTCGGTGTAGTAGTGGAAAAATCAGAAAACCCCTCAGATCTCCAGTCATTTTTCACTCTCTACAAAGAAACGTCGGAGCGACATGATTTTGTCCCGCATAGCGGGATTGAAGAAGAGTTTAAAGAGTTTCTTAAAGATAAACGCACGATTTTGCTTCTTGGCCGGCATAGCGGGCGGGTCATGGGTGCCGCAATTATCCTTTTTTATGGCCACCAAGCTGTCTATCACCACAGTGCATCAACTCCGACGCAGATTCCGGTGAATTACGCTATCCAATGGGAGGCAATTCGGGAAGCTAAAAAACGAGGAATGTCTGTGTACAATTTTTGGGGCATAGCGCCAGAGGATAAACCGAATCATCCGTGGCGAGGAATAACATTGTTCAAAAAGGGTTTCGGAGGTCGAGAGGTCAAGTTTATTCACGCACATGACCTGCCGGTATCTCCTGCTTACCGTTTGACTCGGGCAATTGAATTAGTTCGCAAATTGTTTAGAGGATATTAAAGGATTTTAAAGGAATTTAAAGGGCTTTAAGAAGAGAAGTTTGTTTTTCTTATCAGCCGTCGTTATACTAAACCCTATGAAAGAAATCCTGCGAAAGCACCATATATCTTTTAAAAATGCCTTTTCTGGAATTTTTTGGGCCATACAAACCCAGCCGAACTTCCGGGTTCACATTATCCTTTCGGTTTTCGCCATTGCAGCCGGCCTGTACCTAAGGATAACGCAAGTTGAACTGTCAATTATCGTGTTTACCATTGTTTTAGGATTGACCGCGGAGATGATCAATACGTCGATTGAGTCAATGACAGATCTTATTACGAAAGAGTGGCGGGCGCAGGCGAAGATTGCCAAAGACGTTTCTGCCGGCATGATGCTTACCGTTGCAATTGGTGCGGTGGTTGTGGCCGTGACGATATACCTTCCGTATATTCGTCGGCTTCTCTCGTAATTTTTCTAAACATGACACTACTTCTCGGAATATTACTATTTTCGTGGCTTACAAGTAGCCTCCTGTACATTCCTTTTATTCAGCTTCTCTATCGCTGGAGATTCCAGAGGCTGCGTCAACGGACGCTCGATGCATTTAATAAACGAACACCCATTTTTGACAAATTTCATCGTGCCAAAGCCGGCACTCCGGTGGGCGGTGGACTACTCATCATCGTTTCAACCGCAGTTCTTTTCCCAATTATGCTCGTTATGATGCGATACTTTTGGGTTCCGATTACCGCGGTCTACCCGTTAAAAAGTGAAATAAAGATATTGCTATTTACATTTCTCTCGTTTGGACTTCTTGGACTTCTTGATGATATGAAAAAAACATTTGCGTGGGTAAAATCAAATTTTTTTGGCCTTCGCTTACGCTACAAGCTTCTCTTTGAAATTATTCTCGCGGCAATTATCGGATTTTGGCTTGTGTACGATCTAAAAATCAGCATTTTTTACATACCGTTTTTGGGCGTGATACATCTGGGGTGGTGGTATATACCGCTGTCGGTCTTTATTATCATCGCGTTTGCCAACGCTTTTAACATTACCGACGGTCTTGACGGACTTGCCTCCGGAGTTCTTATGATAGCGCTCATGGCGTTTTGGTTTCTCTCGGCATCGATTCTGGATACACCGCTTTCCGTTTTTATCGCGCTTTGGTTAGGCTCGCTTTTGGCATTTCTCTACTTTAACATTCATCCTGCGCGTTTATTTCTCGGCGACGTCGGTGCGCTCTCATTTGGTGCGACACTTGCAGTAGTAGGACTTATTTTAGGAAAAGCTCCTGCCCTGGTCGTTATCGGCGGAGTTTTTGTTGTCGAAGCCGCCTCCTCGCTCCTTCAATTGCTCTCACGAACACTATTCCATAGGAAAATCTTTGCGGTTGCCCCATTTCACCTCTGGCTTCAATATAAAGGATGGGAAGAGTCAAAAATTGTCATGCGCTTTTGGATTATATCCATAGTACTTGCTATTATTGGGTTGTGGCTCGCCCTCATTATCAAGCCGCCCTTAACGTAACCGTGAGAGCATTGAGAGAAAAATTTCACCCGCCGGATTACCCGTTGATCGTCGTAACGGTCGTGTTAACCATCTTTGGCCTCCTCATGGTGTATGACGCATCCGTTGCTATCGCCATTCGTGACTTTTCGGACAAATATCATTTTGTCCGAGATCAGTTACGGTGGATATTAGTCGGTGCGGTCGTGTTTGTGGGTATGTCTCGTATTGATTACCACCGATGGTTTAGCCTTGCTGTGCCGCTACTTGTTGTGACACTCATTCTGTTGGGCGCGGTTTTTCTCCCAGGTATTGGTGTGAGCGCGCTTGGTGCCAGCCGTTGGATAAACGTAGGATTATTTGTCTTTCAGCCGGCGGAACTGGCTAAGCTTACGCTCGTTATCTATCTTGCCGCGTGGTTTTCGCATCCGGAAAAGGGGAGAATCGGCGCATTTTTGCTCCTTCTCGTGATGATTGTAGGGCTCGTCGTCGCCGAACCGGACCTGGGAACGGCACTTATTATCCTCACGACAGCGGTAGTGGTCTACTTTATTTCAGGAGCTCCGGTTTGGCACTTTCTTCTGCTAATCCCGATTGCACTTATCTCTGTCACGGGGCTTGCCGTCGCTTCGCCATACAGAATGCGGCGCATTATGACATTTATTAGTCCCCAAACCGATCCCCTTGGTGCTTCTTACCAGATCCGCCAGGCACTTTTAGCACTCGGTTCCGGGGGGTTATTTGGGATTGGTATCGGCAAATCACGGCAAAAATACGAGTATTTACCCGAAGCCAACACAGATTCGATATTCGCCATTGTCGGCGAAGAGATAGGATTTTTTGGCGCGTCGGCGGTGGTAGCGCTGTTTTTGTTTCTTGTGTGGCGGGCCTTTCGGATCGGTCGGCTCGCGCCCGATACGTTCGGTAGATACTTGGCACTCGGGATAGCTTCGTGGATTGGTATACAAACTGCTATCAATCTGGGTGCGATGGTTGCACTCATTCCTCTGACCGGTGTGCCGTTGCCGCTTATTTCCTACGGCGGATCCAGTCTCATTTTGACGCTCGCAGGGCTTGGTATACTTGTGAACATTAGCCGTCAAAGAGTGACGACGCACGTATGAATGGACATACACGAGTACGCATGATTGTTACGGGGGGGCACATAACGCCTGCTTTGGCCGTTACTCAAGAAATTCGACGGAGATTTCCCTCGTGGAAAATGATTTTGGTGGGTCGACAGTTCTCATTAGAAGCTGAGAAAATTCATTCAGAAGAAAAGCGCTTAGCAAAGGAAAACAATCTCGAATTTATTTCCCTTATGACAGGAAGGTTTACGCGGACATTGAGCATCACAACCCTTCTTTCTCTCCTTAAAGTACCGTTGGGATTTTTGCAAGCGATAAGGATTGTTGCATCACGTCGTCCGAATCTTATTCTTTCTTTTGGCGGGTATATCGCGCTTCCAGTCGTAATTGCCGGAAAACTTTTGCGTATTCCTGTTATGACGCACGAGCAAACACGACAACCGGGACTTGCAAACAAAATTATTAGTTTATTTGCGGATCGTGTGTGTGTGAGTTTTCCAGATCAAAAGGGGATATATACTGGATTACCGATACGGAAAGAAATTTTTGAACACGCAAGAAAACCAGAATATATCGATACAAAACGTCCCCTGTTATTTTTTAGCGGTGGAAGCACCGGTTCCCAATCACTCAACGAGATAATTTTTGAATGTGTGCAAGATCTTACAAAGCGCTTTATGGTTGTGCATCAAACCGGCAGACTTTCCATTGATCGGTCCAAAACTATACCGTACTACCTCCCCATGGCCTATATTGATGTATCTGCCTACGGTTGGATTCTTCAACATGCGAAACTTGTTATTGGAAGAAGCGGTGCAAATACTGTTGGCGAAGTTGCGGCTTTGGGAAATGTTGCCATTTGGATACCTCTGCCGTGGTCAGGAGGAGGCGAGCAGCTAGCAAACGCCCGTTATCTTGAAAAACATGGAACGAGTTTTGTCATCGACCAATCGTCACTTACTCCTGCCGTTCTAAATCAAACAATCGATGAAGTTTTGAAAAACTATACACACTATGAACAAAACGCAAAGACTTTTTCCAAAACCATCGTTAGGAATGCTGCCTCGCGTCTCGTTGATGTCATCGCAGAAATAGTATCAAAAAACACATGAAGATCAGGCGGCGTCGGTTCGGTCGGTTAGTTTTGGCAATATTTCTTACGGTCCTTTTTACGAGCGGCGTATGGATGGCGATTCAGAAACAATTTCGCATACAGAAAGTTGAAGTTGTTGGAGCGCAGATAGCAGTTGTTATCGATGAAGATAAGATGAATAAAAATCTTCTTTTTTTTCCAACCAAAAAAGTACGAATGCAACTTTTAAAACAGAATCCGCTCTTAAAAAATATTGTGATTCAAAAAATATTTCCCCATACCATCAGAATTGTCGCCACTTCACGCAGACCAATAGCAATTATTGCTGAGTCCCACCTTCTGGTGGATAGCGAGGGAGTTATTTTGGGTGTAGGCGAAACTGCCGACAATTCACTTCCTCTTTTGTATGTAGCAATGGCCGATCCTGCATTTAGGCAAAGTCTCGAAATACTTAGCGGATTAGGGAAAGAGAATGGAATTGTCTCAATCACGAAAGGAGATAGTGGAACGCTACTTGCTAAAACTTCAACAATAGATATTTATTTTCCTCAAAATGATACAATTCTCGACAAAGTGGCTACTTTACAAACGTTACTAGCTGGGTTTAAAATAAAAGGAACTCTGCCCAACGTGATAGACCTCCGTTTTGATAAACCAATAGTAACGTTTAATTAAGATATGGCGCGTGACCATTCTGTAGCCGGCATAGACGTCGGAACTAGCAAAATTACTACTCTCGTTTCCACTGTCACCGAAGAAGGTGAATCACGGGTGATCGGTGTATCGACGATAACCAGTCGGGGCCTGCGAAAAGGCCAAGTGGTCAATATTGAGGAGGCAACTGCGGCTATTTCTTCCTCACTTGAAGGCGCGGAGCGCATGGCAGGGATCTCAATTGCCCGTGCATATCTGTGTGTTGGAGGCAGCCATATTGCCTCTCTTAATTCCCATGGCGTGGTCGCGGTCGCAGAGCCGGAGAGAGAAATCAGTGCGTTTGACGTCAAGCGCGTCATCGATGCGGCCAAAGCAGTTTCCATGCCTTCATCACGGGAAATTCTTCACGTTTTGCCGCGCGGTTACGTCGTTGACGGCCAGGAGGGCATTGTTGACCCGATCGGCATGACCGGTATCCGTCTCGAGGTCGATACACATCTGGTCACCGGCGGCTCAACAGCTATGCGCAATTTGCGTAAATGCGTCGAAGAACTTGGTGTTGAAGTATCGGGCATGGTGTTTAGCGGACTTGCTTCTGCTGCTGCAACGCTCTCTGATACGGAGAAAGAGCTCGGTGTAGTGTTAATCGATATCGGCGGAGGGACAACGGATGTTGCAATTTTTGTGGAAGGAGCACTTTCCTACTCGTCGGTTATTCCCATTGGAGCAATTAACATAACAAAAGATCTTGCCGCAGGGCTTCGCGTGTCTCTCGAAAGCGCTGAAAAGATTAAACTTGCGTTAGGAGAAGCGCCGAAACTACCGGCATTTGCCGAGGAAGAAGAACGTCCGAGAAAGGGAGAAAAGGGAGATGAAATTGATCTTTCCGGCATGGGTCTACCGGAGGAGCTGCGGACCGTTTCCAGAAAAACCCTTGTGGAAGGCATTATCAAACCCCGGCTCAATGAGATTTTTACCATGGTGGGACTCGAGATTAAAAGGAGCGGGTTCGGCGGTATGACGCCATCTGGTATCGTGCTCACCGGCGGAGGCGCACAGACAATCGGGGCCGTAGAAGCGGCCCGAAGGAATCTTGCCATGCCGGTTCACGTCGGCGCGCCGCAGCACGTCACGGGGCTTGTTGATGAAATTATGACCCCTGCGTTTACGGCGGCAGTAGGTCTTCTTCTCTACGGCGTTAAGTCTGATACGGGAGAAGCTCCATCTCTTTTTAGTGGTTTTGGAAAAATTAGAGAGCGGATCCAGGTAAAAGGAATGGCCGGAAAAGTGATAGATCTCGTCAAGTCCTTCCTGCCCTAATTTGTACTTTCATGTTGATAAAACCCGACATGGCCCGGTTTGCAAAGATTAAAGTCGTTGGAATCGGCGGCGGCGGCTGCAATGCCATTAACTCCATGATCAGCGTCAACCAAATTAACGGCGTTGACTTTATCGGCATTAATACCGATGCGCAGGCGCTTCTTATGTGCCAGTCGACGACCAAAATTCAGATTGGCGAAAATCTCACCCGTGGACTTGGTGCCGGGGGCAATCCGGATATAGGCCGACAGGCAGCTGAAGAATCCAAAGAAAAAATTAAGGAACACCTGCGGGATTGTGACATGGTGTTTCTGACCTGCGGACAGGGAGGAGGTACAGGCACGGGTGCAACGCCTCTTATCGCCGAGCTTGCTAAAGAAATGGGGGCGCTTACCGTTGCTGTCGTCACAAAACCGTTTCAATTTGAAGGTACGCGTAGGATGATTAATGCCGAAGAGGGTATCGCAAACCTTAAAGATAAAGTCGATACCCTTATCGTCATCCCCAATCAACGACTTCTTGAAGTTATCGACAAAAAAATGACGCTTCTTGAGGCGTTCCGGGTGACTGACTCCGTGCTTTCTCAGGGCGTGCAGGGAATTTCCGATCTTATCACCATGCCGGGGCTTATAAACGTCGACTTTGCCGACGTACGTGCGATTATGACGAGCGCCGGCTCAAGCCTCATGGGTATCGGCACCGGAGTCGGAGAAAATAGAGCTGCTACAGCAGCCCGCACAGCCATAGCCTCGCCGCTTCTTGAAGTCTCTATTGAGGGAGCTAAGGGCGTACTCTTTAACATTACCGGCGGCCCGGATCTCACCATGGCAGAAGTCGATGAGGCAGCAAAGCAAATTGCCGCAGCGGTCGACCCGGACGCCAACATCATTTTTGGTGCGACCATCGATGA